>JAZDFW010000001.1:0-8838 GCA_043807505.1 Candidatus Omnitrophota bacterium
GACTGATATCTTAAGATTAAGCATATTCCTGTCGCCTCCGGTATCTACATAAACTTTCTTTAAGAATTGAGAGGGTATTCCTCCCAAATCTTTAACAAAGTTCATTTTACGTAACATCTCGTATGTGGCATCAAAACGATGCTCCAGAAACGGCATTGCGCCGCCGAAATATCCGAAAATAAGCGGTAAGTCCAAATCTTTAAGCATACCTGCCATCATAAGCTTACCGATACAAATAGCTGTATCAAAAATATATTCGATTACAGGGGTTAAAAGCGGGTCATTTACCCGTTCAACGCCTATAGGACTAATAATTTGCGAATGTACAAAAATCGGGATTTTTCTTTTCTGCGCCTCTTCAAAAACCGGCAAAAACATGGGTTCATCCAGATATTTACCATTATAATTAGTGGCTAAAGAAATTGCTTTAAAGCCCATTTCTTCTGTCACGCGTTTAATCTCTTCGACCATATCGTGAGAATTATCCACAGGCAAAATTGCCGCTCCGATAAATTTATCCGGAAATCTCTTTATTATCTTGGCGACATTATCGTTATAAATACGCGTTACTAAACTAATACTACCGAGTTTTAGGTGCGCGTCAGAAGTCGGATACGACAAAACCGCTTTATCAATACCTGCTTCCTCCATCATTTTCAATTGAGATTCGATATCACCCCAGGCCTTGGAGAAAAAATGGGCGTTGTTGATAATTTCTTCGGGTAACCAGTGGCTATGGCTGTCTATAATCATTCTTGCTTTATCAACTCCACAACATCAAAATAGATTGTGCCTTTTGCCTCAGGCCTAGGCTCGAATTGAAAACTCTTTAAAGGAAAATCGAGTATGCCATTTTTCTCTGCCACATCCGGCTGCCAATCATCACGCACAAAAAATTGATCAAAACGGGCAACTATCTGTTTCCAGCCTTTAAAGTTATCCTCGACAATAAAACGCCATATTTCTTGGTTATTGTCTTTTACATCAAAGGCAATATTCGCCTTAGAATCACTGCCATACATATAGAAAGTTATTGCATTATACTCTTCCCATTTAATATCTTCGGGCTTAACTTTCCAAGCTGTGTTTTTTGCATCCAAGTTAAAACCTTTAGCAATCCACATATAGCCATCAGGCACTGCATCATAAACCACCTTTAGCGACTGATTCCCTGACTGCTTTATATCAGTAGCAGCTGCCACTTCTACTGATGAACCATTGCCTGCGCCAAAATCCACTGTGCCTTCCGGGCCTCCGGAAACAGGGCCTTCGAAATCCTCAATTAATAAAACATTATTATCCGCAAAACAAACTACGGTTGCCGTTAAAACGAAAGCTAAAACCAATAACCCTATCCTTCTCATTTTTCTTTTTCTCCTTATCTTTATTTACCTGGATGCGCCTGCTTGAATGGAATTACCGGAGCAGTCCAGGGGGTCTGTTGATTAATTATTGCGATTTCTAAGGGACAAACATTTGCCGGAATTGTTAAAGCGAATTTTACCGCATTCTCAATTGCCTCGGTAGTCATAAGGCGTGATGTATCAGTGGTAATTTCTTTTAATTTTCCGGTTAAATCCGTATCAGTAACTCCCGGTAATAAAGATGTGATTTTAATTCCATAGTCGCGGATTTCCCAAAAAAGCCCTTTTAAGAATGCGCGCAAGCCAACTTTGAGGGAACTATAAACAAGAAAATTCCGCGGCAGGGGATCACAAAGGGTTGAGCCTGAAACCATATTAATAATCGCGCCAGACTTATTTTTAATCATATCATTAATTACTAAACGAATCAGCCGCACATAACCTAAGTAATTTGTATGCGCCAATCTCTCAAAATCTTCAATCGGCTGTTCATGAAAGGGGTATTGGCTGGAAACACCGGCATTGTTGATTAAGATATCAACTTTTCCGAATTTTTCTTTGGTTTTATTTACCAAATCTTCCAAATCTTCTAATTTAGCCACATCACAAACAATCGGCAGGACCTCGACTTTATATTTTTTAGCAATTTCTTCCGCAGTTTCTTTTAAAGCCTTTTCTTGGCGCGCAGCAATACTTAAATTAATACCTAAACTTGCGCAAGTACAAGCAATAGCTTTACCTATACCTCGACTCGCTCCGGTAATAATCGCAGTTTTTCCCTTTAAATCCTTACTCATCATTTCTCCCTTTCTTTCCAAAGACGTCCCTCAATTTATGGCTGAAGAACGTTAAAATTAAAAAACCGGCCCCAAAAACGATAAACCCTAAATTAAAACTTCTTTGCATTAAAATACCGCCCAAAACTGCTCCTAATCCTCCAGAGATAAAACGCACAGCACTGTTTAAACTTGCTGCCTCATTCAGAAATTCTTTTGGTAAATCAGTAAGCATAGTGGATAAACCCGCGTGATTAAATGTCCAACCCAAACCCCAAATAACCATAAGTAATGCCAAGATAATAACCGGCACTTTGAATATTAACAGGAAAACACTTAAAATCATTAAAATTATACCTAAATCTATTGTCTTTAACCTGCCTAAAGAATCCGCCAGCCTCCCCCCTGCTACTTCACCAAAAATTCCGCTTAAACTGGTCAGTGTAATAAGCATACTAATCAACAATTGCCCAAGCCCAAACCTAGTAGAGAAATAAACTCCCAGCCACTGCTGGATGCCGTGGTAAAAAATACTGATAAAGAATATATAACTAAATATTATCAAAACTCTTTGGTCTTTAAAAGCCGAGAGATAATCTATTCTGAATTTACCCGTATCTTTTTGAAAACTTGGCAGATAAAAATAAATCATAATCGTTAAAATAAACCCTGCGATCGCCGGAATCAAAAATATCATCCTCCAGGCAATGATGCCGCTTAAAAATAAACCTAAAAGCGAAGCGACAAATGTTGTACCAAAAAACATTCCGATAAACCTGCCGCGCTGCCTGAATTCAATGTGCCTGGCAATTAAGATTATCCCCAGCGGAATAACTGATGCGCCAAAAATGCCCATTAAAATTCGGGCGCAAAAAAGCATATGAATATTTTTTGCTAAGGCTGCCAAAAGATTGGCGCTTGAAAAGAAAAACATACAGATTAATTCTATTTTTTTAGCGTCAAATTTCCTGACAAGCGGCCCGTAAAATAAAGCAGCTATTCCATAAGGCAGCATATAGAGCCAGACAATTTTTCCTACCACAAATTGAGAAAGAACGAAATCCCGCGCTATCGAAGGAATTAAAGCGCTTGTTGCCGCAAAATTAAAAGATAAAACCGCGCCTTCCAAACAAAGGATAAAGAAAATTACTTTTCTCACTTACTTGCTTCTTTTTCGATTAATTCCTTAAAAATCTTGAGATTGTCTTGAGAGTGTTTATTAATAAATCCTTCAACCTGTTGGTCATTAAATTTGGCTTTTTCATCCATTTCAAAATGCTGAATCCAAGTCATTTCCGTACCTTCCGGCTTGAGCGTATATAACCAAATAATCTTCATATACTTAAATGGAAATAAAGGATCGTGCCTCTGGGAATAAGTAAAATATTCATCTTTAAAAAGCAGGCGCCACGATACCCAGGATTTTTCTTCATCATCCGTCAAGCGGAAGGTAAGCAAATTGCCTTTTTTCTCAACTATTTCGGCTTTCTTGTATTCACCGCCGAATAATTCTGTCCAGCGCACAATATCATTAGAGACATCAAAAACTAAATCGTACGGTGCATTTATAATTATAGAATTGCATGTGTGTCCCATATCTCACCCCTCTTTTTATTAGCACCTGGTGCTAAATTAATCGGGCACCTGCCCTAATTCTAAGATTGTACCTGTCCCCTTTTAAAAGATCTTAAGTTATCGCCACTACTCTTGCCCAGGCTGCTCCGCAATCCAGGATTTTTATCGGAAAACAAATAATTTTAAAACCAAAGGCCGGAAGCTTATCCAAATTGGCTAATCTTTCAATATGCGCATACTCTCTTTTGCGGCCAAAAAAATGTGCCGGCCATAGAAACGAACCATCCTTACTGCGCATAAAATCCGCTATCATAAATTTATATGGACGATCAAAACCCAAGGCATCAATACCAATAATATTAATACCTTTATTTAAGAGGTGTTCTATTGCCCCGGGAGCTACTCCGGGATAGTTATCTAAGTAGTCCCTTGTCCCGAAAAATTTATCAGCACCCGTACGTAAAAGTACGATATCAAGCGCTTTTATTTGATAATTTATTTTTTCTAACGCTTCAACGATATCCTTTTTTTCAATTACTTCTCCGGGTTTTTTGTCAGTAAAGTCTAAAACTACTCCGTCACTAAAACACCATTCCAGCGGTAATTCATTAATAGATTTTGAGGCGCGGCCTTCAGATTGGCTGCCGTAATGGAACGAATAATCGATGTGTGTTCCGATGTGAACCGGGCAATGCAGGGTTTCCAATGAAAGGAATTCTTCATCCGGCAGGTCCTTATGGCTGATAATTCTTTTCCCTAAAAAAAATGAGATTTTTCCCAGTAAATTTTTTTTCATCATCGTCCAATTCAGATGACGTACCCCTTCTTTGTGGCCGAGCCGCTCTATGCCGAAAGGATGAACTTCCGGAGCGCGTTCGTCAATCGGTAAACTTAAGTCAATAAACATTTTACCTTCCTATCTTAGCGTTAATTACTTTTTCAATATCATTTATGGTCGAAAATTTAGTCACCTCTTTTGGGCTTAATTTTGTATTGAATGCCTTCTCAAGGGCAATCACTGTTTCTACCATTTCCGTAGAATCAACGCCGATATTATCAGAAAGATTTATGTCATCTTTTAATTCTTCGGGCCTGATCTTTAATAAATTAACCAGGATTTCCTTAATTTTTATTTTTGTTTCCATCTTGACCTCCAAAAAATTCTAAATTAAATATGAGACTCGCCTTTTGTCGCGCCTGCTTCCCATTTATTAATACCGTTCATAACATCCTGAAAACAAAGTTTAGCCAATGGATCAAAATTACTTTCCATGATCCTATTGATTCTTCCGGGCTTGGAAAAAAACTCGCGCATGCACCAAGAACCAAGCCGGCCTAAATCAGGAATAGTTAAATGATCCGTAGGGATCACCGGATGCAGAAAATCCCATTGCGAAAAATCTACTTTTTTGGGATCAATCCAATTTTTCTTTAAAGAAATCCTCCACATCGGGGAATTTGGAGCAGGAGTAACATAGCCAACCCACAAAATATCCGGGTCCACTGCGTCAGTAAACTCAAAACGCTGCTTAACAATCTCTTCGGTATCATAATCAAAACCCATCATGATATCTGCGACAATAGCAATATCATTCTTACGCAAAATCTCGATCGTTTTTTTAATCTGCTCAATGGTAATACCTTTGGCGATTCTCTTCAGCTCTAACTGAGTGGTCACCTCAATACCAAAAACGCCCATAAACAATCCTGTTTCCTTCATCAGAGGCAAAATAGATTCGCAATTAACCCAATCAATGGCGCGGCCGAGCGATACCCACTTTATGTCAATTTTTTTCTCTTTCTTAAGTTCGCAGAATCTTTTGACGCGCGCAGGATCAACATTAAAATTATCATCCTGAATTACAACTACCTTTACCCCGAATTTATTCTGCAGAAGCTCCATCTCTTCGATTACGCGTTCCGGGCTCTTGGCGCGCCATTTTAAAAAATCCGAAGGAGAGCGCGGGTCAAATTGATCCCATTCATAGCAAAAAGTGCAAGCTGAAGGACAGCCTCTGGATGTTACCATATCAACAAAAGGCTTCCAGTAGGTATGCCCGACATATTTATCCATGGGGAATAAATCATACGCCGGTAGAGGCAATTTATCTAAATCATCCATCAACGGTTTATGCGGCCCCATGACGATTTGTCCGTCAATACGCGAAGTCACACCGCCTACATCCTTAAAATCTTTCTTTTTATCTATAGCCTCAATTAAGTCTCCAAAAGATTCCTCTTCTCCCATCACGACAAAATCAACAGCTGGATTTTCTTCCAAAGTTGGCACCGGCATTGCCGAATACCATAAACCTCCGAGAATTATTTTTGTTTTAGGCAGCGCCTGTTTAATCTTCAAAGCAGCTTCCTTAAAATGACGCAAAACTCCGTAGCCGCCGTAACCGTGCAATTGCTCACCCATCACCACCACATCCGGATTCTTTAATTTTACCTGTTCAACCAATTGTTCCATAGGTATCTCAAGCGCTCTTCCGTCGATAACCGCAACATCTTCATAACCTTTTTGGCGCACATATGCTGCCCAATGCGCATACAATTGATTCGGCGAACGATGAATACCGTGCGTTGCCCAGGCACCTACTTTAGGCATAACAAATAAAATCTTCATTCCTTTCTCCTTTTTTTTAAGCTTTTTCTACTACCAATACTGAATTTATTCCGCCCCGGCCGCGAGAAATAACCAAAGCCTTATTTATTTTACAGTCCCTGCCCTTACAAGCTACATAATCTAAGCCAACCGGATCAGGATCATCTAAGTTTAACGTCGGGGGAATTAAATTATGCTCCATGGCTAAGATTGTAATAATCAAATCAACGGCACCAGAGGCCCCTAATAAATTACCAAACATTGATTTCGGGCAACTAACAGGAATTTTATCCGCCCTTGCTCCAAAAACCTGCTTTATAGCGCTTGCCTCGCTTTTATCCCAAACTTCTACTGCCAGGCCGTCTAAACTTATATAATTAATTTCATCGATATTTACTTTTGCGTCATTCAAAGCCATCTCTATTGCCCGCGCTAATTGCCTTCCTGAAAGATCAGGATTAATCCTGTCTTGTCCGTCACAGCTGGTGCCATAACCAGTAACAAACGCATTAATATTGGCACCTCTTGTTTTTGCGCGCGCCTCGCCTTCCATCACCATGATACCGGCGCCTTCGCCGATGACAAAACCGCTGCGCTGCCTGTCAAAAGGCCGGTATGCTTTTTCAGGATTATCATTATCGCAAGATAAACCGCCATAAGTATTGCAGCATAAAAGCGCATAAGGCGTTACCGGCGCTTCCATACCGCCGGCTAAAATCATATTTAATTTTTTCTTACTTAATGTTTTTCGGGCATAACCAATAGCTTCCAAGGAACTCGCCCGGTCAGCAACTACTGTTTTAGAAAATCCTTTAATTCCATAATAAATAGATACTTGCCCCTGGGGTGCCGCAGGAAACCAGGCTGAGGCCATATACGGAGACACCCCTTCGCGGCCCTCAATATATAAATCACGCAATTCTGTTTCAGCATACATCCAGCCGCCAATAGCATTACCTAAAAATATACCGACTAAATTCGGGTCTTCCTTTTTTATCTCGAACCCGGAATCCTGCAAAGCCAGCTCTGAAGCAATCAGGGCCATATGTGAAAACGCATCCATCTTTTTTAATAAACGCTCAGAAATATTAGTGTATTTATTCAGTTCGTCGATTTGGCCGGCGATGTGTGCGGGGTATTTTGAGGCGTCAAAACGCGTAATCTTTTTGATAAACGAACGGCCGCTCTTAATATTAGCCCAAAATTGCCTACGGCCGATACCCGAAGGCGCTACCACCCCAATTCCGGTTATTGCAATTTTTCCCATTTATCCACTAAACCTTTTAATAATTAATGCGGAATGAATTCCTGAAAATCCGCTGCTAGTTTTTAAAATCGTATTTACTTTTTTTGCCCGTGCCTGATTTGGTATATAATCCAGGTCGCATAAAGGGTCTTTTTCTTGTTGATTTATCGTCGGAGGAAGAATATTCTTTTCAAAAATCATCGAACAAACAGTTAATTCTATGGCATTTGCCGCAGCCAATGGATGGCCAATCATGGATTTAAAAGAACTCGCCGGTAATTTATAGGCCTAATCGCCAAAAACCATTGTGTATGCGGCTGTCTCAAAGAGAGCAGTCATACGCGTTGATGAGCCGTGCGCATTAATGTAATCTATTCCTTGAGGTTTTATGCCGGCATCTTTTAATGCTAAATTTATACAGGTTTCCATAGCTGTGCCATCAGCCGGTAAATCTGTCATATGAAACGCATTGCAGCTTGTACCAAAACCAATTACTTCAGCATAAATATATGTATTGCGTTTTAAGGCATGATTTAATTCCTCTAAAATTAAAATACCGGCCCCTTCGGATAAAACAAAACCGTCCCGTTTTTTATCAAACGGCCGGGATGCTGCCGCAGGATTATCATTGCGGCAGGACAAAACATTTACCACATCAAAAGCACCGAAGGTAATCGGAGTAATCGGCGCTTCTGCTGCGCCACAAATTATGATATCCTGTTCTGCGTCCTGAATAGTTTCTAATCCAAAACCAAGCGAGTCTGTTCCAGCGGTACACCCCGTAGATAAAGTATTACAGATTCCTTTTAAGCCGTACCTAGCGGATACTTCAATGGAAGGAGTATTAAACATTGCCGCGTCATATAAATCCGGCCTTACCATTGAGGGGTCAATGGGGTTTTTCCCGTCGTCAGTGACCAAGGCAAATTCCTCTTCCATATATTTTGTCCCGCAGATAGCATTCGCAAGGCAAACGCCTGTACGTTCAAGATCAACTTTAGAAAAATCAATTTTGCTGTCTTTTATTGCCATATCTGCGGCAACCACACCGAATTGAACGTATCTATCCATACGCACTGCTTCTTCATGCGTAAGGCCAAACTTAAACGGGTCAAAATCTCTTACTTCAGCCGCGATTTTTGTGTTAAAAACCGAGACATCAAAACTATCCACCAGTTTAACCGCAGATTTTCCGCCTGACATCGCTGCCCAAACATTTTCTTTGCCGATACCATTCGGTGAAATTACGCCTATTCCGGTAATCACTAC
>JAZDFW010000002.1:0-5602 GCA_043807505.1 Candidatus Omnitrophota bacterium
AAAGACAGGCAATCTTATTTTTCCGGGATACGTATAAAATCAAAAAATAGCGAAACATTTTTTTCACACACCTTTCCTGCGCTTAGCCTGTCTTGTATTAAAATTAATGAGCACCAAAAGCGTAATTTAGCGCAATGCTGGGAATATGGACAACAACAAATTAATTGAGCTGTCGGTAATCATTCCGGCTTATAACAGAAAAGATGCATTAAAAGAATGCATTCTTTCCCTGATTAATCAAGATTATCCTAAAGGAAAATACGAGATAATTGTAGTTGATGATGGTTCTTCTGACGGAACTGCCACAATGATGGTACCCATAGCTCAGCAATATCCCAGTATCCGATATATACAAAGATCCCATCAGGGCCCTGCGGCTGCCAGGAACGCAGGGATTAAAGAATCCACAGGCACAATTATTGCTTTTACTGATAATGATTGTATCCCAGCCAGTGATTGGATGAGAAATATTATCGAGGCGCATCAATTGCATAAAAATGTTTTGGCTATCGGAGGGTTAACTTCGGTTAACCCCCTTAATATTAAAGCCCAGGTCAGCCAATTCTTAAGCGACGGAGCGATAGCAGTAAATATAAATGATAAAAAAGAATATATATTCTTTCCTACTTGCAATGTTTCCTTTAAAAGGGAATATCTAAAAGAAACATTTAGCGAATTATTCCCTTTGCCGGCAGGAGAAGACTTAGAATTCTTCTGGAGAATTTTTAAAAAAGGGAATAAATTTTTCTTTGATGAAAAATTGAGGGTATTCCATAATTGCCATCCTAATTTTAAATCTTTTCTAAAACAGGCCTTTATGTATGGAAGAGGCAATTATTTAGTACAACATCTTCACCGGGACCACCCTTTATTGAAAGAAATACATACAAGAGGCGCCGGAGATTTTATTTTGAGTACGATTATTAATTTTATAAAGATCCCTCGTTTTGCCTATCTGTTAGGCAGCCGCTTGATTCGCTCGCGGCGCCAATTTAGCCATTATGAGAAGTTCCAGATTTATATTTATTTTGTTTTACATAAAATAATGTATTTAATCGGAAATATCGCAGAATACAAAAGAACAAATTCGTCAATGTTGAACTTGCAAAAGAACGATTCAGGGATTCAAAAGAAGCCGGAGTTTATTATTTTGGATATAACGCATAAATGTAATCTCAAATGCAATATTTGCGAAATTAGAAAAGACAGCCAAACTGCGGAATTTAGCCTCGAGGAAGTAAAAAAATTAATTGGCCAGGCACTTAGCTGGGGAGTAAAAGAATTTGTTTTCTCAGGGGGCGAGCCCTTAATCAGAGATGATATTTTTGAAATATTGGAATTCGTTAGAATAAACAATTATCAAGTCGGCCTGCTCACTAACGGGATCTTGTTAAAAGATGTATTAACAAGATTATCCCCTTATTTAATTTCTAATACCGTATCATTAAGTATTTCTTTGGATGCGCTTTCTGCGCAAATCCACGATGACATCAGAGGAAAGGCCGGATCTTTTGAGGCAACCTTCGGTGCTTTAAATCAGTTATCTAAAATGAAAGAAAATTACCCGAATATAAATTTTAATCTTATTTCTATCGTTTTAAACGAAAACTTGGAAGAGCTTTTTCCTTTAGCCAAATTTTTCAAGGAGCTTAATGTTAATTCCATTCAGTTTCAGCCTTTGCTGGCCAATAATCTGATAATGAAAGAAAGGTCTCAACGTGTCAAATATTGGATCCCCAAAGAAAGGCTTCCGGTATTAGACAGTGCAATCGAATCGTTAATTGCATTTAAAAAGGCCAATGATTCCCTGGTGCGGAATTCGCTGAATAATCTTCACCTAATAAAAAAATATTTCCGCGGTCTTTTAACTAAGCAAGACGTAAAATGCCTGTATGCAACTAAAACTATGCTTATTGCCAGTAACGGGGACGTTACTACTTGCTTTGATTGTTACGGTAATATAAGAAGAAACTCTTTACAGGAAATATTTAATTCTAAAGTCGCAGAATATTCAAGGAAGAAAGTGGCAGAGTGTTCGAACCCCTGCCTGCTTCCCTGTTTTACGGATTGGAAAGAATAAATTAAATTTATGGCCAATGTGCATCCTTTGATAAGGGATTTTGGATTTTGGTTTTCTCGAAAAATAGGCTATCCGTTGATTGCTCCGGATATCCTGCAGGTTTCTCTAACCTACAAATGCAATTTAAGATGTAAGATGTGCAGTATTATGAATTTGCCCCAACAAGAAGACGAATTGAGCACTAATCAGGTTTTTCATGTAATTGATGAAGCTAAAATTAACGAAATAAAACAAATACTTTTTACCGGGGGCGAACCATTTTTACGGAAAGACATTTTTGAAATTTGTGAATATTCTTCCAAGCAAGGATTAATAAGTATAGTTACTACAAATGGGACGCTGATTGATGAAAAATTGGCTGAAACTATTTCAAATTCGAAAATAAACCATATCCATTTTTCACTCGACGGGTTAGAAGAGGCAAATGATTTTTTTAGAGGTAGCACTGTATTTGGTAAGGTAATCAGGGCAATAGAACTTTTGAATGAGAAAAGAAAAAGCAATCATGTTTTTTCTATCGGAATAGCATGCATAGTAATGAATAAAAATGTTAAAGATTTGTTTAAGGTTTTTCAATTATCCGATACCTTAGGTGTGGATTCGATTAATTTTCAGCCGTTAATTAAAGATAATACAAACTTTGTTAATCAAGGAGATACTGACTTTTGGCTTGGAAACGATGATATCCGTATTTTGGAAGAAGAAATATTAAAAATAAAGAGTTTTAGGGCGAAACACACAATTGTCACTCAAGAACCGCGTATGGAATTATTGATTAAGTATTATCAAAACGGCCTTACTAAGAGAAACTGGGTTTGTTTCGGCGGATTTAAGACAGTTTTTGTATGTTTCGCTAAAGGCGAACCTTTAGTTTACAGTTGTCACGGTGCCTGCGGTAATTTAGATAAAACTTCTTTAAGAAAATCTTGGACTTCAAAAGAGGCATACAAACTAAGGCTGCATTCTAAAAAGTGCAGGGATTTATGCTTGCAGGCTTGTTATTCTAAAGAATCAGCGCAAAGCCTAGTTAATTTATTGAAAAAAAGCTAAATAATATAAATGCTTAAGATGCAAAAGGAATTGAATTGTTTTGAAGAATTGCTAGGATTTTATTCCGGCAGGTTAATTTCTTACCCTTTAATTCCGCCTGAACACGTGTATTTCTCTTTGACAAGCCGCTGCAGCTTACGCTGTGAAATGTGCGATGTGGCCAAATCATCCAGTCGGCCCGAAGACGAACTAAGCACTTCAAAGGTTAAGGAAATTATCGCACAGATTAAGGGTCTTGATATTAAGCACATCATATTTTCCGGCGGGGAGCCTTTTTTGAGGGAAGACCTATTAGAAATTTTAGAATTTGCACTTTCCGCCCCAATAGAAAACGTGGCGCTGGTGACTAATGGGATATTACTTAATGAGCAAGTAATCGAGAAACTGATAAAGATGGAATTGACCCATATCACTGTTTCCCTGGATGGCATGGAAAAAACAAATGATGCGATTAGAGGCAGTGGTACTTTTAAAAAAATCGTAGACAATATCGATAAGTTGATCTTCTATAAAAAGAAACTTTCTTCGAGCCTTCCGACTATAGGGATAAATTTTACCATTATGAATAAAAATATCACAGATATATTAGACATGGTAAAATTTGCAAAACGAAAAAAATATAACGCGATTATTTTTCAGCCGGTTCTCTTTAGTAATATCAGTATGCATGAAAAAAAAACCAATGTTCTTTGGCCCTCTGAAGAAAACTTGCCTAAATTAGAAAAGGCAATATCTAAACTAATTAAATTAAAAACTTCATTAACCGGCCTTGATATTAATACAGATATATCGGTATTAAAAGCAATTCCTGATTATTTTAGAGGGGAAACATTAAGAGGCGATTTTAAATGTTATGAAGCAATTAAAAGGCTTGTAATTACTTGTGCAGGAAAAGTTTGGAGTTGTATGGGGATTTATGGCGATTTAAAAGAGAATAATTTAGAAAAGATTTGGTTTTCTAAAGAGGCAGCGGATACAAGGGGTAAAATCAAGTGTTGCCATGCGCACTGCCTGCAGGATTGTGTTTACCTGCCTGCGGATATCATGGGAGAAACAAACGTATTATTGGCAAAGTTATCCTGCGCAGGGACAGGGAAAACAGAAATTAAATCCAGGTTATTAAAGAAGCTGGAGCACTACTCGGAGCGCGCAAGCCACGAAAAAGAAAGTGGAATCTTAAACCTTGTAAAAAATGAATTATTAAAGGAGTTTTAAAAGATGAACCTTAAAAGTTTGCTTAAAGTTAGCCGTGAGAATTTTCTTTTCTGGCTGTCCCGTAAAATAGATTATCCTTTGGTCCCGCCGGATGCGGTGCAGATTAACTTTACCTTTGATTGCAATCTGGTATGTAAGATGTGCAGTATGCACGAACAAAAAAAGTTCTTGCTCTCCCGGGGCAGGCAGACAGAGATCGATTCCGCAGCCATCAAGAAAGTCATAAGAGAGACAAAAGAAATCGGGACGAAAACAATCCTTTTTATCGGAGGCGAACCTTTTCTAAAAAAAGATTTATTTGATTTAATTGTTTATGCCAAAAGTTTTAGCCTGAATTCTATAATTGTTACTAACGGTGTTTTATTGAACCAAGAGAGGATTAAGGCATGTTTTGCATCCGGAGTTGATTGGTTGAGTATTTCTCTTGATGCGGCCACAGAAGATACTTTCCGCAAGATAAGAGGAGAGAATATCTTAGGAACAATAGTCAAAAATATCGAGCTTCTCAATCAACTCAAGAAAGATATGAAAAAAGAATCTCCCAGGATTTCCGCTGTCTGTACGATAATGAATGATAACCTTGAAGAATTACCGGAGGTGGTTAACCTGTGTAAAAAATTGGGGATAGAGAAGATTATTTTTCAGCCGGTAGTATCGAATAATATCGACCAGACCCGCAGAGAGTTAGATTCTGCCGGCGCTATTCCTCCGGAAAGGTTTGGCCTAATGGATCAGATGATAGATAAGTTGATCAGTTGTAAAAAAGAATCTATCCGTAATTTTGAACTTATTGCCAATAACACAGGGAATTTAAAACTGATTAAAAAATATTTCCGGGGCACGGTAAAACCATGGGATTCTACCTGTTATGCTGGCTACAATCGTTTGCAGATTGTCCAAGAAGGAAAAGTTTATTTTTGTGTCAGTCAAGAAGGCCGGGAAGCTAATTTTGGGGATATAACCAAAGATTCCATGAAAGACTTATGGCTTTCTCGGGAAGCCAAATCTTATCGCAAGCTAATCAGAAATTGCAAGTTGCCTTGCCTGCAATGGTGCTCTTACAGGGATAATTTTATAAGATTCGCGGAAACTTTTCAGAAAATATATTTATTCAAAAGGATATAAAGCAATGAATTTGTTTCGGCAGGATAAAGCAACAAAAAGTTTAGATTTAGCCCTGGTTATTTGCCCGGGCTGGGGCGTTATTCAGCCTCCGGTGGGCATTAGTTATTTAAAAGGGTTCTTAGAAGAACATGG
>JAZDFW010000003.1:0-7604 GCA_043807505.1 Candidatus Omnitrophota bacterium
TAAACAGCCGATTAGTATAAATGCCGATACTGTAGAGTATTCTGTGAATAGTAAGGATGTATTGGCTACCGGTAATGTCGAAATAATTTATAAGGGCGCTAAGCTTACTTGCCAGAAAATAACGCTTAATACAGATACAAAAGAAGGATTGGCTGAAGGTGATGTTCGGCTTGATGATGTAAGCGGTGTTATAGAAGCAGATAAAATGACTTATAATTTTCAGACTAAAGCAGGCGTTATGACTGATGCGGGATTCCGTGCCAATCCCTATTTTGGTAAAGTAGAGAAGATGAAAAAAAACAATGAGATTGAATTTGTCGGCTTTAGGACTCAAATGAGCACTTGTAGTTATGATTATCCGCATTATCGCATAAAATCAAGAAAGGTAAATTTCCTCACAGGTGAAAAAGTAACAGGTAAGGATAATTTGTTTACCGTAGGCCAGAAACAGCAATTTCCCCTTTTTTACCTTCCGGAGTTTAACCGAAGCTTAAAAGAGCCTTATATGCACGTTCAGTTTTCTCCCGGTAAATCAAAGGCATGGGGGCAGTATATGCTTACCGCATGGCGGTACAATATTAGCGAAAATATTAGCGGCGATATACTTTTAGATTATCGTACACTTTTAGGCGTGGCTGAAGGTTTTATTACCAATGTTAAAACTGATAACTTTGGCAAGGGTGAATTTAAATTTTATTATACGCAGGAGAGGGATAAGTCTAAAGATTTAAGCAGCGCTGTCGATGTCCCGAAAGTTTTCGAGAGGTATCTGATACGTTGGCGCCATAAATGGGATGTATCTCCTGTTACAAATATAATTACGGAATATCACCGGATGGAAGATTCTAAGATGATGATCCACGGCACAGGGTTCCATTTTTTAAAAGAATATTTCTTGCGCGAATACGAAAAAGATTCCTTACCCTTATCATATATGCAGGTCCAGCATCTTTTTAGAAGTTCAACCTTAAATTTAGTAGTACAGCCGCGAGTAAACCGCTGGACAGCCCAATTGGAAAAGCTGCCGGAATTAACTTATGTCTTACCTGCTAGCCAGATTGCCCAAACCCCATTTTATTTTGAAGACTTAAGTTCTCTGGTTAACTATGATACTGTAAATGGAATCCCTTCTTCTGGAGCCAGCCAAATTAATATGACGCGTTTTGACACTTATAATAAAGTTTCTGCACCTGTGAAATTATCAATTTTCCAATTTTCTCCATTTGTAGCCGATAGGACGACATATTATAATGATGCTGTTAGTGGCAGCTCAATTGCGCCGCGGACAGTTTTTTATTCCGGAGCTGATCTAACCACTAAGTTTTATAAGGTTCTTAATATAAAGACTAACTTTCTTGGCCTTGATGTAAACGGCTTAAGGCATATTATTACGCCAACGGTTAGCTACTCCTTTAACAATAAACCTACTATAGCTAATACCAAATTAAAACAAATTGACGGAATAGATTCTATCGCAGTTACTAATAGCGCCACTCTTGGATTACAAAATAAATTACAGACTAAACGTAATAATACAACCGTTGACCTTCTTGATTTTAGAATTAATAATACGTATACTTTTAGGTCTAGCTCTAATAAATCAGGCGGGACTTTATCTGATTTTCTGTTATATTTAGATTTTATTCCTTATTCATGGCTATCCCTGCATTCCGATACTACATTTAGCCGGCAAGAACATAAGTTTTCAGCTATAAATGCCGATTTGAATTTCAATTTTGCCTCTGAACGTTCTATCGGGATTGGAGAGAGGTATGTCAGAAGAGGGAGTAAAGAAACTATTCTTAACCTTATTTGGCGGATTAATCCTAAATGGAAATTTAGCGCATATGAGCGTTATCAGTTTGGTAATGACACGAATCTTAGTAAAGGACTAAGGGAGCAGCAGTATATAATAGAACGTGATTTACATTGTTGGACTACAGAATTTACTTATAATGTTAATAAAACTCAAGGCCACAGTTTATATTTAATATTTAGGTTGAAGGCGTTTCCGGAATTGCAATTTGAATATGATCAACAATACCATATGCCGAAGCCGGGATCTCAAAATTACGGTAAAAGTTAATCGGAGGAGACTAATAAATGTATATATCAATAATTGGTTCTGGTTATGTGGGGTTGGTTACCGGCGCCTGCTTTGCTGAATTAGGCAACAAGGTAATTTGTGCGGATAATGACCTTAAAAAGATCTCACGGCTTAAGAAAGGCATAATACCTATTTATGAGCCCGGTTTGGAGGAGTTGATAAAAATAAATCTCAAAAAGAAAAGGTTGAAATTTACCTCTAACATAAATGAAGCGGTTAGGGCAACAGACATTATCTTTTTGGCAGTAGGGACACCTTCCCTTGAAAACGGCGAAGCGGATCTTACCGGCATAGAAAATGTTGCTAAAAGTATCGCTGTTAATATGAATGGTTATAAGTTAGTAGTAGAGAAGTCCACAGTTCCGGTTGAGACCGGTAAATGGGTAAAGCACACAATTGAGACTTATATTAAGAAAAAAATTAAATTTGACGTTGCTTCAAACCCCGAGTTTTTAAAAGAAGGGCAGGCAATAAATGATTTTATGCATCCGGATAGAGTAGTAATCGGCGTTGAGTCTAAGAAGGCAGCAGGCCTTCTTTTGGAGCTATATAGGCCGCTGAATGCCCCTATAGTCGTAACAGATATTAAATCAGCGGAATTAATAAAGCACGCATCAAATTCGTTTTTGGCCGCTAAAATTTCTTTTATTAACGTGATTTCGCGCATTTGCGATAAAGTTGGGGCAGATGTTGTAGAGGTGGCACTTGGCATGGGATTAGATAAAAGGATTGGAAAATCTTTTTTGAATGCCGGAATTGGCTATGGCGGCTCTTGTTTCCCCAAAGATTTAGATGCCTTTATCACTATATCCGAAAAACTTGGGGTAAATTTTGATTTATTGAGGGCTGTCAAGGCCGCAAATCAGGAACAGAAGGATTTTTTCTTGGAGAAAATCAAAAATAAATTGTGGATAATAAAGGATAAGACAATTGGTATCTTAGGCTTGTCCTTTAAGCCGGATACAGATGATATCCGCAATGCCCCTTCGTTAGATATTATTAGAGTATTGAAAAGTGAAGGAGCCAAACTTAAGGTGTATGACCCTTCGTCGATGCCAAAGGCAAAGGAAATTTTAAGTGAAATAAAATTCTGCAGAGATTCTTACGAGGTTTGTAGGGATAGCGATTGTTTACTAATCGTTACTGAATGGGATGAGTTTAAAGAACTGGACTTTTCAAAGGTTAAAAAATTACTTAAGAGGCCGCTTATTATTGATGGGCGCAATATTTATGACCCCTCTGCGATGAAGAAAAAAGGCTTTATTTATGAAGGGATTGGCAGAGGTAAGCATGAATGATTTTGTTAACGATTTTAAATTAAAACTTAAACGAAAACAAATTAAGATTGCCGTAGTGGGCCTTGGATATGTCGGTTTACCGTTGGCGGTTGAGTTTGCTAAAAAAGGATTTTCTGTTTTGGGCCTAGAGCTAGATAAGGATAGATTAGCTAATGTAAGAGACAAGGTTTCCTATATTACGGATGTCCCGACGCAAGATTTAAAGAAGATAATAGCAAGTAAAAAGTTTTCTGCAACTGATTCCTTCCATGCTTTAAAAAATATCGATGTAATTTTAATTTGTGTGCCTACTCCTTTAAAAACAAAATATTCTCCGGACATTTCGTTTATTAAGAATGCGGTGCGTTCAATCTCAAAGAATATTAAAAGAAAAGCTATAGTGGTCCTTGAAAGCACAACTTATCCGGGTACAACCGAAGAAGTAATATTGCCAATATTCCAGGCGGCTGGGTTAAGGCACGGAGAAGATTTTTATCTATGTTTCTCTCCGGAGAGGATAGACCCAGGGAACATTAGGTTTCCATTACATAAAATTCCCAAAGTTATCGGCGGCATAAGTAAGGAGGCAACGTTACTTACCAGCCTTGTTTATCAAAATATAATTGAAAAAGTCGTGCCGGTTTCTTCTGCGCGGGTTGCCGAAACAGTCAAACTGTTGGAAAATACTTTTCGCCTGATTAATATAGGCTTAATTGATGAAATGGCAATGATGGCGCAAAAAATGAAAATCGATATCTGGGAAGTAATTGACGCGGCTTCCACAAAGCCGTTTGGGTTTATGCCATTTTATCCCGGGCCGGGAGTAGGGGGGCATTGTATCCCAAAAGACCCGCTTTATCTTTCTTGGAAAGCAAAGCACCACGGCTTTGTGTGCCGATTTATAAAATTGGCATCGGATGTAATTTCTTTTATGCCCGTATATGTGGTTAATCAGGTAGAAGAAATTTTAAACCAAAAGAATATCAAGCTTAAAAAAGCCAATATTTTGGTGATAGGGGTTACTTATAAAAAGGATATAAAAGATTTAAGGAAATCGCCGGCGTTGGAAATATTAGAAAATCTTGAAAAAAGAAAAGTTCTCACAGCGTATTATGACCCATTGATTCCGTTTCTAAAAATAAACCAGATTAATCTAAAGTCAATTAATTTAACGCCTGGAGAAATCGAAAAATTCGATTGTGTAATTATAGCTACGGATCACTCGTGTATAGATTACGATTTATTGTTAAAAAAATCACGCCTTATATTTGACGCGCGTAATGTATATAGAGGGGTAGAAAATAAAAAAATAATTAAGCTCTAAGAAGGAAAATACAATGGTTAAAAAAAATGTTGTTGTAACCGGAGGCGCTGGTTTCATCGGCTCGCACTTGTGTGACAGGCTGATTCAGGAAGGCTTCAGGGTTACCTGCCTCGATAATTTTATTACCGGCACAAAAGATAACATAAGGCATTTATTAAATGATAAAAATTTTTGTTTGATAGAGCACAATGTTACCAGGTTTATAAAAATTAAAAACAAAGTTGATTTCGTGCTGCATTTTGCTTCTCCTGCTTCACCCGAAGATTATTTAAAATTTCCCATACAGACCTTGAAAGTCGGCTCTTTAGGGACTCATAATGCCTTAGGGCTGGCTAAAGACAAAAAAGCAAAATTTATGCTTGCTTCTACTTCTGAAGTTTATGGCGACCCCTTGGTGCATCCGCAGCCAGAAAGCTACTGGGGTAATGTTAATTCAATTGGTGTGCGCGGTTGTTATGATGAAAGCAAGCGTTTTGCCGAAGCCATCACCATGGCGTATCATAGAATGCATAAATTAGATACGAAGATTATCAGGATTTTTAATACCTACGGGCCAAGAATGCGGATGAACGATGGCCGCGTCGTGCCTAATTTTATTTTTCAGGTATTGCATAATAAACCATTGACTGTATATGGCAGGGGAACGCAAACCAGAAGCTTTTGTTATGTCGATGACTTAGTAGAAGGGATTTTTAGATTGATGCGCGTAAACTTTAATCAGCCAATAAACTTAGGCAATCCTAATGAATTTACCATTCTTGAGCTGGTAGAGTTTGTACTTAAGATTACCGTTGCAAAAAATAAAACGATTTTTAAACCCCTGCCGCAGGATGACCCTCGCCAACGCAAACCAGATATTTCCCGCGCCAAAAAATTGCTTAAATGGCAGCCAGAGATTGACTTAGAAGATGGGCTTATCCGCACTATTGATTGGTTCAAGAGCCATTAGGTCTTGATAATACCATCCTTGAATTCTCCAATTTTGCATGTTATACTTCAATTAGCAGAATTTAGCTCTTCAAGGAGAATAGGCAGTAGTATTAAAACGTATTCATAAATTTTGTAAATGCAATAAAGAACCTATTTTCCTCCTTAAAAAATTTAAGGGTAGGCTATTAATTTAGATAATAGCCCAAATGGAGAATAGGTTTTTTATATTTTTTGCTTGCGCCGCAAAAGCCTTTGCGGCATCAAGTAAAAAATAAGCGCCAGTTGGCATTTTTTACTTGACAAATACTAAAGGGGGTGATATAAAGAAAACAAGTTTTAAAAGAAGGTGGACTTTAAGCGCCAAATACATACAACTCTTACGGTTACAATAAGAGAATTCATAATTGCAAAGAAGAACGTGAGGGAGAAATGATTTGCGCTAAAATGTCAATTATACCTTAGGAAGGGGGAATTTTCATATGAAAAGACGTGGTTTTACACTTGTTGAAATTATGATCGTTGTCGCAATTATCGCGTTATTAGCTGCTATCGCAATTCCTAACCTTTTACGCGCCAGGCTTAACGCAAATGAATCAGCGACAATCGCGGCTTGTAAGACGATAGTTGCTGCTGCCACTAGTTTTGCTGCTGTAAATGGCGGTAATTATCCTCTCACTTTTGCTGCTATGTCAACAGCTGTTCCTCCGTATGTAGATCCGAGCTTTACCGGAGCCCCAGTTAAAAACGGATTCACCTTAACCTATACTCCGTTAGCAGCTGCTAATCCGAATCTCGGGTTTATGATGATTGCTGTGCCGGTAACTCGTGGTACGACGGGCAGCCGTGATTTCTATGTTGATGAGGCAGGGGTAGTTTGTGCAAGTCCTGCAAATACAGCCGGAGCTACAGTTGCTCATACTGGCGGTGTTTGTACCGCTCCTGATGCAGCCGTGCAATAATTTATAAAGGGCTGTATTGAAATTGTAAATAAATTAGGCGGTGGGTTATCCACCGCCTAATTTATTTTGTAATAATTTTGCTTGATTATGACATTAATTATGTTAAAATAAATCATGAAAAAAAACTATAAAGGCTTGAGTCTAATAGCTTTAATATTTTTAATTGCAATTGTTTCTTTAATTTTAAGATTTTCGATAGTCGAATTTATAAATTCAAATATAAATCAAAATGAATCAACAGCCCAATCTACCCTAAAATTAATTTCTATTGCTTTAGAAAATTACGCAAAGGATCATCAGGGCCTTTTTCCAACCGAGTTACTAGCTTTATCGCGTACAACCCCGCCTTATTTAGACAAAAATTTTAATCTCGTGCTTTCTTCAAAAGGTTATAGTTTTGCCTGTCCCAGGCTTGAAGTTTCAGGTTATAATTGTTTCGCATCACCGATGAAGTGTAACATAACCGGCAAGAGGATATATGATATTAATACAGGCGGTACTATTGTATCTGATGAATGTAAAAGGAAGGAATAAGATAAGGGATTTGCGGGGATTTTCTCTAACGGGGTTTACATTAATTGAGATCATGATTGTCGTTGCTATCGTGATGATTCTTATAGGATTACTTATTCCGCAAATCTTACGTTCGCGAATCATTGGTATTGAAACGGCCACAATCGGGAATTTAAAAACACTTGTGAATGCATGCCAGTTATATAGCATAGATAATAGAACCTATCCGTCTCAGCTAACAGACCTTTCGGATGCAATTCCTAGATATGCAGACCCGCTTTTAGCAAGCGGTACTAAACAAGGGTATAAATTTGACTATAATTTAGTAAATTCGGAACATTTTACTATTCAAGCTAGTTCTTTGAGTTCCGGTTTGTTAAAAGGAAGATATTTTTATGCCGATGAATTAGGCGTGATTCATTACAATGCTGAAGCAGAAGCCGGGCTAGATGATGAAATTGTTAAATAAGCAAAAAGGGTTTACCCTTATGGAG
>JAZDFW010000004.1:0-7892 GCA_043807505.1 Candidatus Omnitrophota bacterium
ACCGGCTTAAGCCCATCACGCACATCAGGCAGGGCGCGGCCGACGATAACGCTCATAGCGTAATTAAGATAAGAGTCCTTTATTTCATCTACGATATAAACCGGAACTACTTTTTCATTTCGCGCGTACATATTAAATATCCAAATTTTTTACTTGATGAGCATATTCTTCAATAAACTGGCGGCGCGGCTCAACCTGATCCCCCATCAAGACGGTAAACATCTTATCCGTTTCTACCGCATCTTCCAAAGTTACTTGCAACATTGTCCGTTTTTCGGGATCCATTGTGGTTTCCCAAAGTTGATGCGGATTCATCTCGCCTAAACCTTTATATCTTTGAATATGCATCCCTTTTGTAGCTTGATCTCTAATATAAGCTAAAATATCTTTTAAATAGAAAAATTCATTTTTATCCTCTTCGTTAACAATTCCTAAGAGCGGCTTTTTCTTTTTTTCTTCCTTAATCTTTGTGGCAGCCTTTTCTTCTTGCGGCATTTCTTGGCAATAGCTATTAATATCCAATCCCATTTTTTCAATTTTCATCACTACCTGCTCTATATCTTTTGCTTCAAATAATTCCAACAAGTCATCTTCGATTTCCTTGCCCTCTTCCTTACTGAGATTCGCCAATTCTTGATCAGAATAAACAAATAGTTCTTTTTCCTCCACTTTAACCCTATAAATAGGCATTTTTTTGGTCTTAGGATGTCTTAAAGCAAGATATTTCGCAAAACTTACTCCCTTTTTCTCTAAAATCTTACCTAATTTTTCTAACTCAACCAATAAGGTAAGAAGCTCTTTAAACTGATTATCTGTTAAAGCCCGCTTATCTTTGAGATTTTCTAAACTATTCCCTTCTCTCCCTAACTCAAGAAGCAATTCATTCATTTGTTGTTCAGTCTGAATATATTCTTCACGGTTGCCCCGTTTGATTTTATAAAGCGGCGGCTGGGCAATATAAACAAATCCGCCTTCAACAAGCTTAGGCAACTGCCTATACAAAAGCGTTAACAAAAGTGTGCGGATATGTGAGCCATCGATATCCGCATCAGCCATTAACACAATTTTATGATAACGCAATTTTTCAAGATCAAACTCTTCGCCCACGCCTGTACCTAAAGCCATAATGATTGTGCGGATTTCTTCATTAGACAAAATCTTATCAAGCCGAGATTTCTCAACGTTCAAAATTTTTCCTTTTATGGGAAGTATAGCCTGAAATCTGCGGTCGCGGCCTTGTTTTGCCGACCCCCCGGCGCTGTCGCCTTCGACAATATACACTTCACACAAAGCCGGATCGCGCTCAGAGCAATCCGCTAATTTACCCGGTAAGCCTGCAGATTCTAAGGCGCCTTTTCTACGTGTCAATTCTCTTGCCTTGCGCGCCGCCTCTCTGGCTCGCGAAGCAAGAATAACTTTATCAACAATTTTATTAGCAACTGAAGGGTTTTCTTCAAAATAACTGCTTAGGGCATCAAATACCGCCGAAGCAATTAGTCCTTCAACCTCAGAATTCCCCAGCTTAGTTTTTGTTTGCCCTTCAAATTGAGGATTGGGAACTTTTGCGGAAATCACCGCAGTCAAACCTTCACGCGCATCATCACCGGTAACAGCAATTTCGTCTTTAATAAGATTTTTTGTTTTGGCATACTGATTAATCGCACGCGTCAAAGCTGACTTGAAGCCCGAGAGATGCGTACCACCCTCAATCGTATTAATATTATTAGCAAAAGAAAAGATGTTTTCAGAATACCCGTCATTAAACTGCAACGCTACTTCCAGGCCAACACCTTCTTTTTCTTTCTCAAAATAAACAACCTTGTTATGCAAAGGGTTTTTGTTTTTATTCAAGTACTCAACAAATGAAATTATGCCGCCGGTAAATTTAAAGTTCGATTCCTTATCACTGCGTTCATCCTTTAAAATAATTTCTAAACCTTTATTTAAAAACGCCAATTCCCTTAGCCTGCCGGAAAGCGTATCGTATGTATACTCTATGGATTGAAAAATTTCTTTGTCCGGTTTAAAGGTAACTTTGGTGCCTGTAGTTTTTGCCTTACCAATAACCGTAAGCTTAGAAACGGTTTTACCCCTCTGGTATCTTTGGTGGTAAATCTTTTCATCGCGTTTTACCTCAACCTCAAGCCATTCAGAAAGCGCATTCACGACACTTACCCCGACGCCATGTAAACCGCCGGAAACCTTATAAGTCCGGTGATCAAATTTACCGCCTGCATGCAAGACAGTAAGAGCAACCTCTACAGCTGGTTTTTTTTCTGTCTTGTGCATATCTACCGGTATGCCGCGGCCATTATCAATCACACTGACACTATTATCATGGTGAACCTCAATCTCAATCTTGGAACAAAAACCAGCCAAGGCCTCATCAACAGAATTATCCACCACCTCGTAAACTAAATGGTGCAGGCCACGAGAACCGGTATCCCCAATATACATTGCCGGCCTTCGCCTGACCGCCTCTAAACCTTCCAAAACCTGGATAGACGCGGCGTCGTATTTTTTCTCACTAGCCCCCGGGTTTACTGTATGTTTTTTACCTTTCACGCCTTAATCCCCCAAAGAGAATCGTATGCTTTTAATTGTATTTAAATACTCGCGCAATTTAACCAACAAATCGTCTTTTTGTAAATTCAAATAATAGAGCCAGGTTGAAGAATCCACCTTGATACTTAAAATACCTTTTCTAAAATTAAACAATTTTACATGCACAAGGGCGTTTTTGGCAAGAACTTTTTTTAAGATATCTTTTATTTCGCCGGGCACGCCCTCTTTATTTTTTCCTTCCCAATCACTAAAGACTGTTTTTATCGTCTCTTTTATCCGCTCCATCTTAATTCAAACGCATCGGCAAAACTATATAAGTATACCCATCCACGCGTATTACGCCGGGTTTTTCACTGTCAGTCAATTCAAAATCCACCCTATCAATGGAAATGTTTTTTAAAACGTCGATAAGATAAGCCGGATTAAATCCTATCATCATTTCCTTGCCCCGATATTCCGCTTTTACCTCTTCTCTAGACTCGCCGATATCCGGCGTAGATTTTGAAACCACCATTTTATCTTTAAAAATCTCCAACTTTACCGCCTGATAATCCGGGGTTACAAGTAAAGCAGCGCGCCTTACTGCCAACAAAAACTCTTTGCGGTCAACCCCGATTTTAACCTCTGAAATAGGAGGGATTACCTGCCGATAATCGGGAAATTCACCTTCAATAAGGCGCGAAATCACCGCCACCTGCCCCAAATCAAACAAGACTTGGTTGTTTCCCAAAATCAAAGATAACTCGCCCTCTTCTTGAAGATTCCGGTTTAACTCATGGATTGTCTTAATTGGAATAATAATATTCATTGGTTTCTCAACCTCTTGTTTTAGTTTTTTTTCTATAATCGCAAGTCTTTTCCCATCTGTTGCTACTAAGTTTAAATTATTTTTTTCTATTTTAAAAAGTATACCGTTTAAAATATACCTTGTTTCATCATAAGAAACCGCGAAAGCAGTTAACCCTAATACTTGTTTTAACATACCTTGATCCAATTTAACCACTTCCATGTCTTTAAATTCGGGCAACTTTGGGAATTCTTCTTTTGGCAGCCCCATAATTTTAAACTGACAAAGCTCTGTCTCAATAATAATAAGGTTGTTTTTTTTAGTACTCAAACTCACATCTTCCTCTGGTAACTCCCTAATAATATCGCCAAATCTTTTAGCCGGAATAGAAATTGCCCCGGGCTCCTGGATATTCACAGGAATTAAACAGGTTATCCCAACATCTAAATCGGTTGCGGTTAGTTTTAGTTTATCCCCGGAAGTTTCGATTAATATATTCATTAATATAGGTAAAGTAGATTTTGGGGTAATTACATTTTGTACTGTTTGGATACCATCCAAGAGAACATCTTTTTTAATTTTAAACTTCATTTTACCTCCTGCTATTATTTAATATATAAAATATTTATATAGTATTGGTAGTAATACAGTTCACTTTCTGTTTAAAACCCACCCAACCTTATTATTTATAAACCTTTAGGTAGTATAATTTGTTGAGGATAACCCTTGGATTTACTGTTGAATAATATTCATAACCCTTTCCACTTTAGTTTTTAGTTCTCCACCTTTATTTAATTCAAGTTTAATCTTATTAAAAGAATGCAATACTGTTGTGTGGTCCTTGCCGCCAAAAAACTCCCCTATCTCCGGGAGTGATAAATCAGTTAATTCCCTGCTAATATACATTGCGACTTGCCGAGGCAGCACAATATTTTTGTTACGTTTGCGCATTTTGAGCTCATGGAGCGACACCCCAAATTCTTCTACGACGCAACGTTGGATAAAATCTACGGTAATAAGCTTTTTGGGCTCCTTTAAGAGGTCCTTTAAAACATCTTTAGCTAATTCTAAATTAATAGCCCTTTCCTCCAATAAGGAATAAGCGATGGTGCGCACTAGGGCGCCTTCCAATTCCCTAATATTAGTTTTGATTAATTGGGCGATAAAAAAAATTACATCATCCGGGATCGATACAGGTTCACGCTCAACTTTTTTTTTCAATATGGCGACGCGAGTCTCTAAATCCGGCGGTTGGATATCGGTAGTTAACCCCCAGCTGAAACGGGAAACAAGCCTTTCTTGAAGGTTAGCGATCTCTTTGGGCGGGCGATCGGAAGAAATAATAATTTGTTTATGCGCGTCGTGAAGCGCGTTAAAGGTATGAAAAAATTCTTCCTGGGTTGATTCTTTACCCGCAATAAAATTTATGTCATCAATAACTAGAACGTCGGCGAACCTGTACTTTTGCCTGAAAGCAGCTGTGGCATGATGTTGGATTCCGTCGATCAACTCATTGGTAAATCTTTCCGATGTGATATAGCAGATTTTTGAATTTTGGTTTTGTTTTTTAATTTGATGGCAAATAGCCTGCATGAGATGGGTCTTCCCCAGGCCCACGCCACCATAAATAAATAAAGGATTATAAGTTTTGGCCGGAGATTCAGCAACTGCTAAAGAATAAGCATGCGCATGGCGGTTTGACGGGCCAACGACAAAATTTTCAAATGAATAACGGGGGTTTAAGTTTGTATTTCCCCGAGGTTCTAAGATATGGACAGGTTTTGACGCGGATTGCGCTTTTGCCAAATCTTGCGCTGTGGGAGCTGCAATTACCAGGCTGACTATAAGCTCTGTGTTAGCCACTGTCGTTATTTCCTCTTGGATGATTTGCCGGTAATGTTTATCTACCCACTCGCTAAAAAAGGCATCTGGAGCCTCCAATACCAGGCTCTGCTCGGATTCCAAACGCGGGTTTAAGGGCAAAATCCAGGTTTCGAAGGTAGTTTTTCCAAGCTTCTGCTTAAGCGGCTCCCCTGCTTTTTCCCAGATTGTTTTTATGTCGACCATAACCTTAAGACCTCAATATCCACAGTTTATTAACATCTTGGATAACTCTGTGGAAACATTATAACAGGCTAAAACTCCTTTGCAAGTAAAAAAGTTAAGCGCCACTTATTATACAATAATTTTTTCGGCAGTCAACAAAAAATAAAAACTAAAAAAGAAATGAATTGTTTTATTGACTTGATTTGACTTTATGTTATAATTGCTAACCATTAGTAAAATAAGGACAACTATAGCTATCGGAACATTGGCTAAATTGGAGACTCCGCACATAGTGCGCAAGTTAAATAAACAATTAGCGCCAGAGGCATTATTTAGTTAAGGAGAGCATATATATGAAAAAAAATCTCAAGACACCGACAAACAGAATCGGTAAACGCAAGGCTGGATTTAGAAAAAGAATGAGCACAAAGGCAGGCAGGGCGGTAATAGCTCGTCGTCGGCAAAAGGGCAGAAAAAAGGTTTCTCTTTAATGCTAAAAAAGATTCCTATTGTTTTAATTGAATTTTACCAGAAGTACATTCGTAAGAGCACAGGGTGTAACTGTCGTTTTGTGCCCAGTTGTTCTGAATATGCGAAAGAAGCAATTAGCAAATATGGATTTTTAAAAGGATTGTTTAAAGCTGCAAGGAGGTTAGTAAAGTGTCACCCCTGGTCCGGTCAAGCCGGATTTGATCCTCTCAAGTAAATATCAAACGGAGAAAATTATGGAAAAACGCTTAATTTTAACAATCGCAATGTGTATATTAGTTTTAATGCTTTGGTCAGCGATGCTGCCTAAAAAAGCGCCCCTTCAATCTGGTGAACAGCTAAAATTGAGCCAGCAGCAGCTATCCATATTACCTGAAGAAACCAAAGAGCAAGAGCCACCAGTAACTTTACCCAGCGGGCCTCTGACTTATTTTAGTCTAAACAAGCAGGAGATTGTTTTTGTTGAGCCATACGGAGCAATAAAAGCGATTACCTTTCATGATTATCAAGCACATAAATTTACCCTAGAAACAGGCTTTGTATTATCTGATAAGTCATTGGTATTCAAGCAGATAAAAACTTCTGCGCAAGAGGTTATTTTTATGCATAAAGACGACAAAAAAGAAATTATCAAACAATTTCTTTTTCATAAAGATAGCTACGCCATAGACTTAGCAATTAAGGTGCACAATTTATCTGATAGCCAGATAGAGATTAATTATCCTCTGATTTTAGGAGTCTTAAATTCAAAAAATGACCCGGATCAGGGCCGCTATTCAGATATGGTGGTGACCACAGGAGAAAAAACTTTGCATTTCAATGGACGCAAAGATATGATTATCGAGCATCCAAAATTTGTTGCTTTGCGCGACCGTTATTTCTGTAATATTGTTGAGCCTGTTTCTGGAAATTATTCTCTGCGCATTAAAAAAATTAACCAATTAGTAAGCGAAATGAGCTTGCAGCCAAACAATCTAGCTGTTGATCCGGGTAAAACTATTGAGCAAAAATTTCGTATCTATTTGGGGCCCCAAGATTTACACACTATACAAAATGCCAACCTTGCTTGGGCAGGCGTGATTAATTATGGCACTTTTGATATTATTTCTCAGCTGCTTTTAAAATTTTTAGATTTATTGTACGGAATAGTGCGAAATTGGGGTTGGGCAATTATCATTTTAAGCATTGCAATTTATTTAATTCTCTTTCCCCTTACTTTGAAGCAAATGCGCTCTATGAAAGAAATGCAGATGTTACAGCCACGCATTGAAGAATTAAAAAAATTATATAAAGATAACCCCCAGAAATTGCAAAAAGAAACAATGGAGCTTTACCGTGAGCACAAGGTAAATCCTCTCGGAGGATGTTTGCCTCTCTTATTACAGATGCCAATCTTTTTTGCGCTGTATCAGGCATTGATTCGTTCAGTCGCCTTAAAGGGAGCAAAATTTCTTTGGATTAAGGATCTTTCCCAGCCGGATCGTCTATTTATCATGCCTTTTACCATACCTGTCTTGGGGAACCAGTTTAATATTCTGCCTATTTTGATGACGGCGATTATGTTTTTTCAACAAAAGGGCTCTATGGCAAGCATTAGTAGTGAACAGGCGGAGCAGCAAAAAATAATGTTAATTATCTTCCCATTGATGTTTGGATTGATTTTTTATCATATGCCAGCTGGCCTGGTTTTATATTGGTTTGTCAATAGTGTGCTTACAGTAACCTATCAGTTTCGGATGAGTAGGACAAAATGAAGAAAAAAACTAGTGTTGAAATTGAAGGTAAGAGTGTCGAAGAAGCAATAAAAAAAGCTTTACAAGAATTAAATTTGCCGCGGGATAAAGTTAAAATCGAAGTGCTTTCTGAAGAGAAAAAAGGACTTTTTGGTATGGCTGGAGCAAAACCAGCCAAAGTTAGAGTCAGCACTATAAAAAACACTTGACAAGCACTTAAATTTTAAGATAATAAGAATAACAGATGTTCCACGTGGAACGTTTTTGTAACT
>JAZDFW010000005.1:0-4826 GCA_043807505.1 Candidatus Omnitrophota bacterium
GGCATATCTCCATTCATTTCGGAGAAAGCGGGTTTTTGAAAAATAAAATACGCGCCGATGCCCGCGATAATGATTACGATAAAAATTATTGGAATGATTAGTTTGTTCATATTATTTCTCCTCCACAAACACCGGGGCATCTCCGAGTGTTATTGATATTTTATTATTTTGCGCTGTTTTTGTCTCTGTGTCAAAAGCAGTGTTGTAGTCCGTTACCTCTTTTCCTGATTCATATTTGGGAACTGCTTGGATAATTTTGGCTTGGCTTGAGTCAATACCTGAAATTGTAATTTGTTTTTCTGCGGAGTTATCATTCCATACAACCCAGATATTTTTTCCTGATTTGGTAAATTTGTAGATATAAATTCCGTCTGATTCTTGTACAATTTGGACATTATTCCAGTCGCTTCCTTCCAAAATCTCAACCATTTTCTTGTATGTGTAGTAGGAGAGTTTTTTAGAACCATTGTCATGAATAAACCCGTATTGAGAAAAAACTTGGTAATTAGGTTTTCTTTCTATCACATACATCCAAAAAATCTTATCAATGCCCTGAACGAGTGAATAAACGTATGTTTTAAGCAATGCCGCAGCTTGCTGAATCTCTGTTTGGTAAGATAAAAGATTTGCTATGGGGTGGGAGGGGAAATAAGCAGGCTGACCACCATCGTACATTGCTGTTTCCAGATAAATCGGCATTTCTTTAACATTTATCCCATAATTGGAAAGAATCTTTCCGAAAACCTCAATTCTATTCTTGAGCAGTTTATAATCTTCCGCCCTTGCATGATGTTGCTTAAATTCAAATATATCAAAATACCCTTTGGCGCCGTTTTCAAGAATTGCCTTCAAAAATCTTGCCGGATTGCGGATATCATTAGTTGGTGGATTGGGATCTCCCTGATTGACTTTTTTCCAATCGCCTGCCTCAATGATGTTCCAATAGCCAAAGCTACTGAGCCCTCCCAAAACAACTTTACAATCACTGCATTCATCCTTAATTATTTTATAGGTAGTTTGCAGAAACTTTGTGTATTCTTTAGGATAGGTTCCCCAAAATGCATTTGGTTCTGTATCAACCTCCCAAATTTTTACTCTATCTTTATACCTCCGAACTATATCCCTGGCCGCCTTCTTATATTCATCTGAGACGTTTGGCGGTTGATTGCCCCCTTCCATAGCGACCAATCTGGAATATACTTTTATATTTTGAAGAACAGATTCTATGTTTGTTGAATTGGGAACCGGCATTTCCTGAACCCATTTCACGCCAAGATCACTAAGATATTGGTTTATTTTGGATCTGGAAATATTCATTCTATCAACAACGATGGTTTCAGTGTATGGATTGAAAATCCCAAACGGCGAATCTTGGCCGATTTGCTGCTGCGACTTGGAAGTCTTAGTTGGCTGTTCAGACGGAAGAGGAAAGGCGGATTTCTGAAAAACAAAAAATGCGCCAATGCCTGTGGCGATTATTAAGACTGTGATAATTGAAATGATAAGTTTATTCATATATTACTTCTAAGATTCTATAACTCAATTAATTCGTAATCTAAATTACCCAGGCCTAATCCTTGAGCGTATTTAAGCTGCTTAGTGCCATCGCGCTGAGGATGAAGTTCTTTAAAAATATCCCTGCCGCAGGCCTGATTCACCAAATCAAAACTAGCTTGATCAATACTCACCGGATCAACCGATGCTAGTATTCCGACATCAGGCGCAATCCGAGGATCATCCTTTGCCAGGCAGTCGCATTCCTTAGTAATTTTTATGGCGAAATTTATAAATCCGGTTTTTCCTTTTTTATTTTTCAGCACAGCTAAGGCGTATTCAATCATCCTCTCCTGAATAGTTTCTGCACCCGAATCCCAAGGCACATCGATCGCCGAATAAGGACAAACAGCAATACAAGTTGCGCAGCCGATACATTTTGAACCGTTAATTACCGATTTATTTTCTTGAATCACGATTGCCCTTACCGGACAGGCCTTCTCGCATTCGCCGCAACCCGTACATTTCTCTTGATATACAATCGGAGAAACATCAGCATGCTGCTGCAACTTGCCTTCCCGCGCGGCAGTTCCCATACCGATATTTTTCAAGGCTCCCCCAAAACCTGTCATGATATGACCCTTGAAATGACTAACACCTACAATAGCATCAACATCCACAAAAATCCGGGCCAGTTTAGCAGCCCTAATAAATTTTTTATTGATTGGTATATCTATGGTATTTTTCTTGTTATCCTCCGGCACAATTATTTCTGCTCCGGTTAATTCCCGAGTAAAACCATGTTCATGAGCAAGTGCCAAATGATCAAGAGAATTAGTACGCCTGCCGCGATAAAGAGTATTTGTGTCTGATATAAATGCGGTTGCTCTCTTAGCAGATATCCTATCGCAAATTATACGCAAATATTCCGGTTTAACAAATCCGGTATTACCCTCTTCGCCAAAATGCATCTTGACGGCAACATTAAAATTAGGCCGAATAAAATCCAAGACACGGCTTTCTTCAAGCAAACGCTTAAACTTATCAGCAACAACCTGAATCTTTTCTGAATTCTCAAGACGAATTAAATATACTTTGCTTTTCGGCAACTTAAACTCCTATTATTTGCACCACCACTTCGCGCTTTCTCGGGCGGTTATCAAATTCAGCTAAAACTATCTGCTGCCAAGTGCCTAGTATTAGTTTTGCGCCTTCAAAAGGAACAGTAAGAGATGGGCCTTGTAGCGCGGCACGCAGGTGACTGAAACCGTTGGCATCGCCCCAGGTATCATCGTGTCCATAATGTTTATTTTGCGGAATAAGCTTCTCGTATAAATCCCGCATATCAGAAACTAAGCCGGATTCATATTCAAAGGTAGTGATGGCCGCGGTTGAACCGACGACAAAAACCGTGAGGCTGCCCTTTTTCATGCCGCTGGAAGTAAGAATACCCGCTACTTTAGCCGTAATATCTATTAGATCCGGATTGCCCTTGGTGCTCAAGACAATTTTTTCATTGATTATTTTCATCTATATTGCCTCCATAATAGAACCGCTGCCCCTTTATTTTAATAGAACCGTCCCCTTTATTTTATATATTTTACCCTTGGAATCTATCAAGCGCAATATAATCTTTCAAAAAGATTTCAAAAAGATGATTTCTAACTGAATATCTTAGAATAACGAAGGACAGTTCATGCGGAATGCTCGATGAGACAATGACTTAGGGGGAAATTACTCAACTATAGTTTAGACCCGGAGAGGAGTTCTCTTGCTCCATTCTTATCTTGGATATAAACTTCAGGGATAAATTCGATTGAGTTAGGGATAAGATTGGCTATCACTTTTTTTATTCGTTCCTGCTGCGTTTGGTTTTGAAGATCAAAGATTGGACTAAGGCTTAGATCGTTTAATAAAAGGATGACTGGAACACGTGGAAATATATAATCCTTTAAAAGCTGCTTGATAAGAATGTCTAAATAATCCGGCTTGTCTTTGAATACATCCACAGCGGTTTTAAAAGTAATTTTCCCCCAATCGAAAGCGACAGTTTTATGAATAAGCGCATAGACGGAAGAATACTTGATCATCCTAATTTCGCCCGGCGCTAATTTACTGGCCACATTTATAATAACGGTGGTAAGCTCGGCATGTTTAAATGTTTTAATTTCTTTGTGTATATCAATAGCCAGAAGGTCAAAAATATAAACGCCGCGTACGCTGGATGCGGCATTAATTGTGCTGCGCTTCACAAAATCCTCTACCGCATCCCAGAAGATTAATTCATCTTTCCGAATAAAATTCAATGACAGAAGATTGCAGGTTTGATCTTCGCGGACCGCTTTATATTGGCGGACTTTCTCCTCATTATGCCCGACATATGAAATTTCGTCAAAAAGCGGCATATGCGCAAAGAGATTTGAATTTTGAAATCCAAAATCAATTAAATTCATAATAAGCTAAAAGGCGTTCTTGTTGGAAACTAATTTTCTATAAAACTAGAAAAATAGAAGCGTCCTCTATTTTACTATTTTATTAATACACTATCCGCGAACCTTTACTAGTTAGTGCAAATTTTGCACAAACCACCTTCGCGCCCTTCTTGAGCAATTTCTCTCTTGGCCTGTCATCTTCCGGCCAAGTCTTGATGCCTGTAGCTTTAACTTCTTTTGCCATTCTTCTCTTCTCTGCCCTTAAATACTGTATTTTTGTACTTCCAAAGTTACGTCTGGCGTTACTTTCGCACCCTAAAAGTACAGCCTGAAAAACTGTCACTTCTTCCTACTTTACTCCTTATTTTTCTCCTTACCTTGCTTTTCTTCTTTTAAAAACGCAGAGACAGAAGCGCTGATCTCCTCAAATGAGACCGGATAATAATTCCAGACCTCAACGCTGAAATTCACCATCAAGGAATTATCGTTCAGCCGCTTTACCTTGTAACGCTCATGAACATGACCGCAAAAGTTCCACGGCACACTGGGATCAGCGTCTTCCGCCCGGTGCGTCATGCAAATATCCTTGGAGCCATAATGGATATACATTTTTGTGATGATCGTCCTGAGACTGTTGTTGCGATCATGATTACCCTTGATGAAAATGAACTTGCCATTCAGCCTCTTTTCAAACTGCCGATATTTCTCTATTCCCCCTTCTTTCCCGCCTTTAAAGATAAAGTCGCCCAGAAAGAAAACCGTATCATCGGGATTAACTCTTTCGTTATGCCTGCGAATGATCGTTTCATTCATTTCCTCAGCCGTCTTAAAAGGCCTTTTGCAATAGGAAATGATATTAAAATGCGAGAAGTGATAATCTGATGTCCACCAATAATTCAT
>JAZDFW010000006.1:0-2420 GCA_043807505.1 Candidatus Omnitrophota bacterium
TAGAGATGAGAATATAGGCTTGACAAAATAATTTTTTATGATAAACTTTTTAATAATTTGATTTAGGACAGAGACGTCCGACAACGTTATTTTGTTGGACGTCTTTTTTATATAAACCAAAGGTTACGCTATGGATATACTAAATAAAGAGATTTTAACAGATATTTCAGGTACTAAGGTTACCCTGATAAAGGTTAGCTCAGGCGAGATTGCGGCTAAAGCAAAAGCCGGGCAATTCATTGTTTTGATGGTCAGCGAAAAAGGGGAAAGAATTCCTTTAACCGTTGTAGATGCTGACAAAGAAAAAGGGGCAATTACCTTAATTTTTCAAGAAGTAGGGTTAACTACCAAGCTTTTAGGAAAACTCAATATCGGGGATTCTTTATATGCCATAGTGGGGCCTTTAGGCCATGCTAGCGAAATTAAAAACTACGGTAAAGTAATCTTAGCCGGCGGAGGAGTAGGAATTGCTGAAATTTACCCCGTAGCAAAGGCTTTAAAAGCCGTTGGGAATCATATTACTACTATATTGGGAGCACGAACAAAGGAAGTATTGATTTTAGAGCAGGAATTAAAAAGTGCTTCCGATGAAATCTATATAATGACGGATGACGGCTCCTACGGTAGGAAAGGTTTTACAACCGATATATTAAACGAGCTTTTAAGTAAAGAAAATTACAATTTAGTTTATGCAGTCGGTCCAATACCGATGATGAAGAAGGTTTCTGAAGTCACAAGTGAGTTTAATACTAAAACAATAGTTTCTCTGAATGCTTTGATGATTGATGCCTCCGGGATGTGTGGTGGTTGCAGGGTTAATGTTGCAGGAGAGGTAAAATTCAGCTGTGTAGACGGCCCTGAATTTGACGCTAGCGTTATAGACTGGCAAGAGTTGGAAAAAAGAAATAAGATCTATTTGGATAAAGAAAAACACATTTGTAATTTGCATAAATTAGCTTAGTATTTATAAAATGATTAAAGAACCTGTAAAAGTAAAAGAATTAGCAGCAGCTGCAAGAATCAATAATTTTGATGAAGTAACTTTGGGTTATTCAGAAGAGGAAGCCCTAAAAGAAGCTTGGCGATGTATTCAATGTAAAAATCCTACCTGTATCCAAGGGTGTCTTGTAAATATTGACATAAAAAAATTTATCTACTTTATTACTAAGAAAGATTATAAAAGCGCTTATTTTACTATTAGGAAAAAAAATAATTTTCCTTCCATGTGCGGCAGGGTTTGTCCGGCGGAGTATCAATGCAGAAAAACCTGTGTTTTAAATAAAAAAGGCCTTCCCTATGCACATGAGCAAGCTATTAATATTCATTTCTTAGAGCGTTTTGTTGGCGACTATGGAATGAATAATAATCTGCAGGTAACAGTAAATCCAGAGCCCAAGCTTTCAAAATTTAAAGTAGCAGTGGTTGGTTCCGGCCCCGCGGGTTTGTGTTGCGCAGGAGAGCTCTTAAGACGTGGTATAAAAGTGGATATTTTTGAGAGTTTGCATAAATCGGGAGGAGTTTTAAGGTATGGAATACCGCCGTTTAGGCTGCCCCGGGAAATCTTGGATTTTGAAATAGATTATCTGGTAAAATTAGGCGCAAGAATTATGCCAAATTTTATTATAGGTCAAACTAAGTCGATAGATGAACTGTTTACCGAAGGTTATACCAGTATTTTTTTAGGCCTAGGCGCAGGTGTCCCTGCTTTCTTAGGAATCAAAGGCGAAAATCTGTGCAATATCTATTCTGTAAATGAATTCCTGACCCGGGTTAACTTAATGGGGGCATACAAATTTCCTGAATTTCACACACCGGTTAATATTGGCAAGAATATTATTGTAATAGGCGGAGGAAATACTGCTATAGATGCTGCCAGAGTCGCGCTGCGCCTGCAAAAAATTAACGGGATAACGCCTAATACGAGTATTTTTTACCGAAGGACTGAAGTTGAAATGCCGGCGCGCAGGCTGGAGATTGAACATGCAAAAGAAGAAGGGATTAATTTTAAGCTTTTGGTTCAGCCAAAAGAATTTATCGGTAGCGAAACAGGTTTTGTAAAAGAACTGGTTTGTATAAAATCTCAGCTAGGTGAGCCTGACAGCTCAGGCAGAAGAAGGCCTGTTCCAATTGAAGGCAGCGATTTTGAAGTTGATTGTGATTTAGCGGTAATTGCCATCGGCCTTAAGGCAAACCAGATTCTTATAAAAGCTACACCAGAATTAAAAACCGATAAATATATGGATGTAATAGTTAACCCCGAGACAATGGAGACTTCTATAAAAAATGTTTATGCCGGAGGAGATATTGTCGGAGGCGAAGGTACAGTAATTGAAGCAATGGGGATGGCAATGAAGGCATCCCAGTCAATTATTAATTATTTAGATTCGCAAATCTGATACAAAGAGGTATTGGGTTTGGGA
>JAZDFW010000007.1:0-2035 GCA_043807505.1 Candidatus Omnitrophota bacterium
TATTACATGCATGTATGGTTCCCTGTTCGAAACCACAAATAATGCATTCTCACCTAGTTTAGCACGGACAAGGTCTCTTAGCTTAGACTCTGTCCATGTTTCTTCCTTGTGCAACCGCTCCAACGCCTCTTCGGAAACCGATCGCCGGGCAATGCGAAGACTCAAGGCTACCTGCTCAACCTCGCTTGCAAGCTTACCGAGCTCGCCCTTCTCTTTAATTGGATGCGTTTCGTCTATGTCTCCTTTTTGAAAATGCGTGAACCAGTCTGTCAAACGCTGGATAGGTAGCGAAAAAATCTGCTGGTGAAGAAAGATTGCTATAATAAAAATTATTATCACCAAAATAATAAGCGTCGCACTAATCCTCTTCCATAACTCTGTCAATCGGGTAAAAACATAAGAAGTATCCTGTATAACCTCGACTAATCCTAAAATTTGCCCTTCGTCATCTGCTATAGGAAGGATATAGCTATAAACAGTATCGCCTTTGAATTTTTCCATCTCGCCTCTGGGCGTCTTATTGGACAGCAAATCCTTAAGATAAGGTTTATCTTTTTCTTTCCAATCGTCAAAACGTTTAGTGATGGCGATGATGCTACCGTCTTTATCATATAACACGCATCCTTGCAGTCTTTCCCGTGTTTCAAACTTCTCGGCAAGGTAATTGGCATTTCTTATGTCCTTTGCGACAAACACACCTCTTGCCGATAGCTCCATGCTTTCTGCAATATGTTTAGACTTTCGTTTTAAATCATCGATAAGCCTTCCCTCTTCCACTCTGACTTGGAAATAACCAAAAAGGGTGAAAGCCGCCGAAACAACAATTAGGATTGGTAAAATAAATAACAAAACACGTCTCATTTTATTTCACATCCTCCGTTGATTTTCATCGCGAAACATCCATCGCCTGTATCTCTCCGGCTTTTTGCAAGGCATACTTGGTGCATAACGGCCCGATTAATTCATAGATAACTGTGGTTGCTATAATTGTAGTAAAAATCATTTCTCCAACTATAGGAAAATCGTTCTTTGCAATTAACGCAACGCCTAAGGCAACGCCTGCTTGAGGTACAAGACCCAATCCTAAATATCTTTTTATGTTTTCCGAGGCATTAGAGATCTTCGCTCCTAAACGTGCACCCATCATCTTGCCTGTTACCCTAAATATAAGATAGGTGAGGCCGATGATACCTAATTTTGGCAAGATACTCATCTCTAAGTTTGCGCCCGCTAACACAAAGAAAAGTAAAAATAACGGTGAATCTATATTTTTGAGGGTATCAAAGAACTTAAATGAATATCTATGAAGATTAATCAATATTGCTCCTAAGAACATTGACGCCAAAAGAACTGATAAGTGCAGCCAAATGGCAAGGCCTATATTTAAAAAAATAAACCCTAATGTAAAAATCAATAATTCTGTTTGTGTGCGGATAAAACGGTAAAATAAGGATAATAGCATTGCCAAAATAGCTCCCAATACAAAGGCTCCGAATATGCTTAAGAGTGAGTTGAAAAATACTTTAATTAAAAAAGAGGCTGCCATCATGTGTGTATATACTGCCTGAGAAATTGCCAGTGATATGGCAAATATAATAAGGCACCAGGCATCGTCAATTGCAACCACACCCAAAAGAGTATCAGTAAAATTTCCTCTTGCCCGATATTCCCTGATTACCATTACAGTGGCGGCAGGCGCGGTTGCCGAGGCTATCGCTCCGAATAGAAGAGACACATAAAATGGCTGCTTTAAGATTAACAAAAACGCCAAGGTAACCAGCAGCCAGGCTCCGCAGGCCTCTAAGATAGAGATCCATATTATTGGTTTTCCGATCTTGCGAAGGTGATATCTGGAGAAATTCTGGCCTATTCCAAAAGCAATTATGCCTAACACAATATTTGAAATTAGCCCTGAAGAATTTAAGATCCCTGCGGGAACCAGTTTAAACAACGACGGGCCGATAAGTATACCCAATAAAAGGTAAGCAGTTACCGCAGGAAATTTTATCCTCTTTATTAGCTTTGCAGAAAATAA
>JAZDFW010000008.1:0-5265 GCA_043807505.1 Candidatus Omnitrophota bacterium
AAATAATTGTAAGCGCTTTCTTAATTTTATCGTATCCCCTTGAAATCAATAGAATTCGGATGCTATACTTTGGTATCAAACAAAAGGCGGATAAAATGAGGGATATGGTATTCAAAAACTTGGTTTCAGGCCAAAAGAAGAGGCGGATTATTTCCAGCTCTGAAATTAGCGAAGATCGCGGTGTGCGCAGCACTATCCATCGCCATTTTGTTTATGTTATAAAAGAAATAGACAAGGCCAAAACTTTAGACAAACCATTACCTTACCTGTATGTTTTAAAAACACGCAACAGTAAAGAGCGGAAGGAAAAATTTTTTTGCAGGATTAAAGGAAGCATTTATGCCCAAAGTAATGGCAGACAACTCTTAATTCTTTTTATGCATTCTTTAAAAATCATCTTTGCTTCATCAGAGCAAGACTTAACAAAACAATATCAATAGACTTTTTCGAAATTTAACCTAAGGTTATATCGATTCTTTTAATCTGACGGCGCCTTACTTGTTCCGCATAAGGCGAGGGAATAATATCTGATTTAATTTCAACCAATTGCGCGGACCTATCGGTAAAATTTATCTTTTGCGGCTTAACAGGAGCCTTGCCAAAGGTGGAACTCATTTTAGGATTATGATAAACTACTAAAATTTTACTCAAGAAAGTAAAACTATAAGCCTTATTTTTTTTATTAAATAGCCAGCCCGCGAGCTTTGGTGAAAACCTGAGATTCAACTCTTTTTTATTATTTAGAAAAAATGCTTGATTGCCTATATTCATAATCAGCCATATTTGTAAAAACTCTGCGGTTGAACCTGAGAGCCTGGCGACAAAACCATTCCCGTGTAAAGACTTATCCACAAAAGCGCTGCTTACGATAAAAGACGAATTTTCTAAAATACTGCGGCCGTACCTTTGCGGCTTCTGAAATGGAACAAGTATTGTTTTAAAATCTTTATAAAATTCTTCATACAAGCCGTTCTTTAAAATTTCTAAAAGATATTTATACTCCATGTGCAGCCAAATTGATTCATTTTCAAGCCAACCAGGGCTAAAAACCCTGCATCTTCCAATCTCTTCGGGCATTTGTTTAAGCGACGCGGTAACTTTATACATACCAAGGCCAGTGTCATAAAGTTGGCTTTTGGCAACAGACTTATAAAGCGCCTTTGATTTATCCAAAGAATCAATTAATCTTAAGGCATGAACCTGCGCTTCTAAGAAAAATGGCAAAATCTTTTGGATAAACCGTTTTGGCCTTATAAAAGGAGGAATTAGGGAAACATATTCGGCAACCTCGTTAATAAAATAAGAATGATAAATATTACTCTTATTATCAAAGGCTTTCTGTATCCCTAAATCTGTTTTTTTAATTGCCGCGTCCAAAAAAGAAATTAGGCCCTGATTCGATATTTGAATTTCCTTTCCACTGACGCCCAAAAGGGTTTTCTGCCTATATGATTCCTTTATGGCAGCAGAATTATCCCAATACTTAAAATCTTTATCTAGCGCATCACTATCAAAATATTCTTGAATAATCTTTGCGATATTCACTAAGAAATCATAGGCCTCTTCGGTTATGCATAAATTTTGCGGCGAAACTTGTGTAATGGCATTTTTAATAAAAATAAGCATCCTTTTAAGCTCGAATGTTTCATGCACTGAAGAACCCAAGAGCGCAGGCAGGCCGTTTAAGGCATCATACCAATTAGGTTTATTTGCTTCCATTTCAACGCCTACCCCAAACGGATCAAGAGAAGAGATTTTATTTAACACGAGACAAATTAGCTTATTTAAAAGCGTTGTTTGATAAATTTCACCTTCCCCAAATCCGGATCGTACTACGTGCGGCTGTGCTGTTCTTTTTTTAATTAAATCCCTTTTTTGATTATTTAACGTTATTGAATGCAGCTGGCGAGGGAGGCCATTATAAAGAAGATATTTTTCATGCCTTGGTTTTACCGCCTCTGCATTATCAAAATAGGTAAAGATTTTTTTATTAAAAACAATTTCCTCTAACTTTTCCGGATAAACATTTAGATAGTTTTCTAATAAATCTAAATTGTATGTCCAATGATCGGTCCAGAAGCCTTCACCGTGCTCCGCTTCTTGATTTTTCACTGAATTTGAGAAAGCAATACCAAGAAATTCATCATAGGAACATTTTATCGCGATTTTATTTTCTTGAATAAACAGGACTAACTCGCCGGGCGTAAAAGGCTTTGAAAGAAATTCCAGAATCATATCTATATCTTTTTGATTAGCTAAATTCTTCAATTCTGACTTCAAGTCATCTCGATTGGATAAAGAAAAACTTACTCCTTTAACAACCAGGGGATTAAAGCCGTCTAATTGCAGTAAATTAAAGAACGTAATTACATTTTCTTCTTTTACATCGGGATTAAACCAAACATCAAGCCTGCGATTTTGATTCATGTCGCGGTAGTTGCCGTTTCCCTGCGATAAATAAGAGGGCTGTATCTGAAATCTATTATAATCTCTTTCTAAGTCACCGTGTTTTCGGGAATATAAGTAAAATACATTCGGCTCTTTAGCGCCTGATGGATGGGGAAAGGTTACAGGATAGCCGCCGCGTAAAATATTATCAAGATAAGTTTGCTTTGTGTAGAGATCAAACTCTACAGAACTACTTGTTGTATGAATATTATTTTGTAATTCCGCGATAATTTTTTTGTTTTCAATCTGTCTTTCTGCCAGGTATCCGGGCTGTATAATCCTGGGAACCAGGGCATTTAAAGTTTTCTTGTCTCTTAAATAGCCGGTTAAAGAGCAGAACGTTTTTTCTTCACAGGAGTTGATTTTTTCATCAATAAACATCAATGCCGAAGGGGTTTTGCTTTGGCTGATTTGAATCTTGGGGGTTTGGAAATCTTTTTTTGAAATAAATCTATACGGTATGGAAAAATCGGTATTCGGGCCGAAGACATGCTGCGGATCAATTATAGGCTTAATAATTTGCGGTTTGCTATTTTTATAGTGGAACCCAACATAAAAATTACCTTCATTAATATGAGTTACCTCTGGTTTATCCGCGGGATCCACCGCCAATCTATAGAAAGGGGCGCCTTTTTCTAAATTATCTACCCTCATCCAGGCTTCCAATGTGCGGCTTAACTCCTTAATAAAGAAATTATTTATTCCAAAAGGAATAATTTGGGGTAAGCCGTCAATCAACTGAATTCTCTTAACAGACTTGCCGGTATTTTTAATTGTTACTATCCTGGCTAATGCCGCATAGGAATCATTAGGAATAGTAAAATATTCCACCTTTATCTGCAATCCTAGCGATAGATTGTCCTCCTGGAGCCTTAAATCAGAAGAAGAAATAAACATCTTATTGGTTAAGTTAAAGCTTAAGTTTGTAAAACCATTATGAAAAGGCTCATAGAAGAGGCTTTTTTTAGCAGAAACTACTTTAATAAAAGTGCGAAAACCCTGCAGTGAAGTAAGTTGCCATGATTTATTCGCGGGATGAAATTCAAGGATAGCATGATCCTTATCCTTAGTGCCAAAACTCGAAATTGCCTGTCCGCGATTGACAAAAAAGACCCACATGGGTATTCCGTATTTACCGGCAATACCGGGAAAAAAATCAGCAAAGGGCTTAGCGTGGTTATAATTTTCAATAACAAATTCGCCTTGATTATTCAGGTAATATTTGGGTTTGATATTTCTCAATTTTTCTCCAAGCTATTTATACAAACTTAAAACCTATTCTACAGTTTTTATATTATCTTGTCCACAAAATTCTATTAGGCAGCGTGTCTCTACCTGCCTGTCGGCAGGTTGTCTTGCCTGTGTTTCTCGGTAATAGTTTATAATTGGGCGGGTCCTGCCGAGGCGCGTTCTCGCAGGAACGCTTGTTTTGCCCCGGCGTAGCAAAACTGCGCTCGGGCGTCAGCCCCTCGCTCTCGCTGAACACCGTTTAGCAGGCGAACCGTGCCCGCTCGGGGCTTCCGACGTCCTGCTCGAATCGTGCCTCATCACCCGCCCCGAGTTCACAATAAAATGCCTCTGGCGGTTTTCGAGCGAATGTCGATTTTAGCCAATGGAGCTTGAGCATTTCGGGTATCCCAAGGCCCCCGCTGCTTCGCTTTGCGAAGCAAAGCGGCGGGGGCAATTTGGGATGGCGATGCTGTCCGAGGACTTTTTGTTAGAACAAAAAGTACGAGTTCAGCAGCCACCGAAATGTGAAAGATCATTGACATAACCCAAATCCTGACTTTCGTTTCACGAAACTCAGGATTTGCCCGTAGGGCCGGCGCTTAAATCTCGAAGAGATTTAAGCTGATTGCCGGGGTAAAAAATCGACCTTGAGCGAGAAAAACGGCAGAGGCATTTAATAGCTCTAGCATCATGTATTAAATTTTAGCGGGTGGCTTGGCTGTGATTTCGAGGGACGTGTAGGCAAGGAGCGGGCAAGGTTCCCGCAGCCGGCTCCTAAATTTAAAAACTCTTTTATACACGGCCCGGCTGCGGGAGAGCGACGCAGCCTACCCGAGCGAAGCCACGCCACGCAGGGGCGGGGCGAGCGTTCCCGAGAAACACAGACAAGACAACCGCGAAAATTTAGTTTATCCTTGAATTTCTTTGACTTTCTTTATCAATAATGATAACATATATAAGAATTTAACCAAAAAATACTATGGATATCACAAAAGAAGCCGTTGAATATGTTTCTCATTTAGCGCGTATTAATTTGCGCGATAATGAGTTGGAAACATTGGCTGTGCAATTAAAAGGCATACTGGATTTTATTGATAAGCTTAATAGGCTTAACGTAGAAGATATTAACCCTACCAGCCATATTCTACCGTTAAATAATGTTTTAAGGGATGACCTGCCAAAAGTTTCTTTATCTTCTGATAAAGTTCTTAGTAACGCTCCGCTTAAAAAAGATAACTTTTTTGGCGTACCTAAGGTAATAGAATAAATTTAGACATGGAACTATACAGACTAACTGCCCACGAACTTCTAAATAAAATAAAAGAAGGGGCCATTGACGAAGAAAAAATTTCCTTATCTATTATTGATAGAATAAAGGAAGTTGATCCTAGGCTGAAGGCTTATGTCAGAACCGATGATTTAAATAATACCCTTGGGGAAAAAGGTATCCCTATATCTATTAAAGATAATATTTGTACGGAAGGCATCAACACAGAATGTTGTTCTAAAATCCTCGAAGGTTTCAAACCTCCGTATGATGCTACTGTAATTAAAAAATTAAAGAGCGCCGGGGCAAATATCTTAAAA
>JAZDFW010000009.1:0-7309 GCA_043807505.1 Candidatus Omnitrophota bacterium
AGTAAATATTGAAAGTAACGTGTTGAAAGCAGCAAACTCCGCGGGATTTAAAGAGTGGGCAATAAGAAGCTGATACAACAGATTAAAAACATTAACCAAGGATGTGCCGATAAAAACAAGGAGGATATTCCTGCTGAAGACATCGATTTTTTTTAAGAATTTATCCATTCAAACGTATGCGTTACTTTTTTAGGCTAAGGTAGCGCCTCTTACCAACCTTAACAATGCCTTCCCGGTCAATGATTTGGCTTTCTTTTTCCAGCTTTTCTCCGTCGAGCGTAACCCCTCCCTGTTGGATCAGGCGCCTTGCTTGGTTTTTAGTTTCCACTAATTTAGAATCAACAAGGATATCAATAATGGTATTCTTATCATGTTTTATTTTGTAAGAAGGCACATCCCGGGGGATTTCCTTATTGGCAAATACCCTTTCGAACTCAAGGCGGGCTTCTCCTGCGGCTTTCTTTGAATAATATTGACTAACGATATCGCAAGCTAATCTTAGTTTAGCTTCCTTAGGATGCAGAGATTTTACCTCTTCAAGGTTTTGGTCAGTAAGTAAAATGTAATACTTGCGCATAAGCTCATCAGAAATAGACATAATCTTACCAAACATCTCAAGCGGCAATTCATTAATACCGATATAGTTACCATAAGACTTACTCATCTTTTTCACACCATCGGTCCCCTCAAGAAGCGGCATAGTTATTACTACCTGCTGCGGCTGTCCAAAGTCCTTCTGTATGTCGCGGCCGGCCAAAAGGTTAAACTTCTGGTCGCTGCCACCTAGCTCTATATCAGCATTCAGGACTACGGAATCATAACCTTGCAATATAGGATAGATAAGCTCTGACATATATAATGGTTTTTTTTCTTTTATCCTCGCGGAAAAATCATCGCGTTCAAGCAATCTCGTTGCCGTATAGTGTGAAAGTAGCTTACCAAATTCAAAACCATTCATTTTTTCAAACCATTTACTATTAAAGACAATCTTTAATTTCTTAATATCAAGTATTTTGGAAACTTGTTTTTTGTAGGTTTTGGCGTTCTGGTCAACCAATTTTTTTGTTAGTTGATTTCTTTTTTCAGACCGGCCGCTAGGATCGCCAATACGCCCGGTAAAGTCGCCAATCAAAAAAATAACTTCATGGCCTAAGTCTTGAAACTGCCGTAATTTCCTTAAAAGTACAGCATGGCCTAAATGAATATCAGGAGCGGTTGGATCAAAACCAGCCTTAATTTTAAGCGGCCGCTTTTTGGCAATACTCTCTGCAAGTTTGTTTTTTAATTCAACTTCTGAGATTATTTCTACGGCACCGCGCTTAATAACCTCTAGTTGTTTAGCTATGTCCATATCTGACCCTCAAGCTTTTCAAAATCTGGGTTTATAGCTTTGCTGACAGGCCAATCTTACCCTGCTCTATATCAACCTTAATCACTTTCACAGTTAATTTATCGCCGACTTTTAATTGTGTAACCTGCTCCTTATCAATTTCACTGGCATAAATCAACCCTTCCAAATCTTCCGAGATCTTGACAAATACGCCAAAATCAGTAATGCTTACCACCTCCGCAACTTGCGTAGTTTCCAGCGGATACTTGCTTGCAATCTCCGTCCACGGGTTTGCCTGTAATTGCTTCATGCCTAATGCAATACGCCTATTTTGGGCGTCAACCGAAAGGATAATCACGTCGATTTTCTGGCCCTTCTTTAAAACATCTTGGGGATGCGATACTCTCTTAGTCCATGACATATCTGAAATATGGATCATGCCCTCCAGGTTTCCGTCGAGCTCTACAAAAGCGCCATAATCAGTAAAACCTCTTACTTTTCCCGAAACCTTTGAGCCTACGGAATACTTAGTTTCTGCTTCTAACCAAGGATTTGCTTCCAATTGCTTGAGGCTTAAAGAAATCCTGCGCGAATCTTTATCAACGCTAATGACCTGCGCCTCTATCAAGTCCGCCACGGCAAACATTTCAGACGGATTATTCACTCTTTTCGTCCATGATACCTCAGAAACATGGATTAACCCTTCGACCCCTTTTTCAAGTTCCACAAATACGCCATAGGGCAAGATATTAACAACCTTACCCTTAACCTTGAGGCCGCAAGTAAATTTATTTTCAATACCAGCCCAAGGATCAGGCAATCTTTGTTTCAATCCTAAAGAGACCTTCCCCGCTTCTTTATCCAAGTTTAGCACCATACAATCGATTTTGTCTCCTAAGGCTACCGCTTCAGACGGATGCGAAATCTTTGACCAAGACATATCTGTAATGTGCAATAGCCCGTCCACACCGCCTAAATCTACAAAGGCGCCGAAATCAGTGATTGCCTTGACAGTGCCGGAGTAAACTCCGCCGATTTTTAAATCCAGCCAAATTTTATCCTTGGCCTCATCTCTTGCTTTTTGCATTGCTTCACGGCGAGACAATATCAAACTCCGCCTTAAATTATTAACCTTAACAATCTTAAATTTAAACGCTTTATAAAGAATGTCTTTATCCGCCATAGCCTTAAAACTCGATAAAGATGCCGGGAGAAATCCTTCAACCCCGGAGACGTCAACCAAAAAACCGCCTTTTACTTTTTTAACCGGCCTGCCCTCAATTAACCCTCCATCCTGAGATAATTTGACAATTTTATCCCAACCCTTGATACGCATTGCTTTTTCACGAGAAAGAATAATTGCTCCGGAATCATCTTCGATAGATTCGATTAAAAAATCAATTTCCCTGCCAACTTCTAAATCCCCTGTTTGAAATTGAGTAATCGCAACCATTCCTTCGGATTTAAATCCCACATCAACCAAAACTTCTTTGGCCTTTATGGCAACGATTTTTCCTTTAACAATTTCTCCTTCTTTTATAATTTTAATACTTTGTTTATAAAGCTCTTCTAAGCTTATATTCTCATCTAACATTTTAAATACCCTCCGTTGATTTTTAATTAATTTTAATTATTTTGTTAAAATCAAAAACAAACACCTCCTTAACGAAAATTTTGTTCAATTGAAAGCTGATTAATAGAATACATTACCTTATCAGCAATATCTTGATAAGGTATGCTCTTTTCTATATCAATTTGTTTGCCGAAATAAACCTCAATATGCGCGGGTTTAAAAAATTTTGCTCCTTTTGGCAGCACCCTATCAGAACCACGCACATACACAGGGATAACCGGCGCATTAATTTTTGAAATTAAAAAGCCTATCCCCGGCTCCGGTTTACCGAATTTACCGCCAACCTGCCGCGTACCTTCGGGAAATAACAATAGGCCTTTCCCTTGTTTTACCCGGCGCATCGCTTCTTTTATAGCCGAGATATCCGCGGTATCCCTTTTTACCGGAAAAGCCCCCCATTGATACATAAGCCAAGAAAGTACCGGAATACTGAATAAATCGTGGCGCGCCATATAATTTAACCTGCGAGGGCTTGCAACTCCCACAGCCGGAGGATCAAGGTAACTTATATGATTGCTGGCTAAAATAAAACCACCGTGTTTAGGTATATTCTCTTTACCGCAAACCTTTAAATGAAAACAAAATTTTATTAATAAAAAGGATGCAAATTTCCCTAAATCATAAAAAAAGTATCCCAACATTTGGCCTTATCAAATTACCCTCTAAGCTTAAAAATTATCTTTTTCCCTAATGCCAGCAGCTTACGGGATTTAGCTAAACTTTTTGCTTCCGAGTATATTCGCATTATCGGCTCAGTGCCTGAGCCGCGGAACATTAGCCAGCTTTGATCCTCACAAATTAACTTGATACCGTCGCTATCGTTAATTTTTACTACTTTCGAACTCAAAAGTTCATTGGGTAAATTTTCTTTTTTAGGCTCTACCAATTTTTCAAGATGCAAATCTTCACGAAGATAGTAATATTTGCCGAATTTTTTTTCTGTTTCATTAAGTATCTTTAAAATATTTTTCTTTTGGTAAACCATCATCTCTAAAAGCAATAACCCGGCAACGGTTCCATCGCGTTCCGGAATATAATTCTTCACCCCCATCCCGCCTGCCTCTTCGCCGCCAACTACAATATCCTCGGTCTCCATAAGATTCGAAATATACTTAAAACCCACCGGTGTTTCATAAAGCTTTACACCAAGCGCACTAGCAATATTATCTACCATTACCGAGCCGCAGACAGTTTTCACAATGCCCCCGGAAAATTTCCTGTCTTGATTAAGATGCAATGCTAAAAGCCCCAAGATTTTTTGCGGATGAATAAATACCCCTCCGGGCGCCACAGCCGCAATTCTATCCGCATCGCCATCTAAGGCAATCCCTAAATCGAACTTGCCTTCTTTTACCTTAAGTTTTAAATCCTTTAAATTTTCTTCCACCGGCTCAGGCCGCCTGCCGTCAAAAGTAGGATTAATGGTATTACGCATAAATTCCAATTTTATACTCGTTCCTTTAAGAACCTCGGCGATTAAGCTGTCTCCGGAGCCATACATTGCATCAACCAAAACTTTGAATTTTTTATCTTTTATCTTTTTAAAATCAATATAACCGCGGATAAACTTAATGTATTCTTTGGTGAAATCTTGTTTTTTTATTTTAAGCGAAAAGGAATCTTCATTATTCTTAACGGGATTCTTTCCCAAAAGGCCTTCTACCGCCTTTGTTACCTGCACGTCTGCCGCCCCTCCGGAAGAATTTTTAATTTTAAAACCATTATATTCAGCCGGATTATGCGATGCGGTAATCATAATCCCTAAATCGAGTTTTCTTCTCTTTACGGCAAAGCTTAAAGCCGGGGTCGGTATCGGCCTATCCGAAAGAATAACATCTATTTCGTTTGAGGCAAAAACCTTCGCGGAAACTTCCGCAAAACGGTCCGACATAAAACGCGTATCAAAACCGACGGCTATTTTTTTTCCTGCTCCTAAATAATCCGCGGCTGCCTGAGAAACTAATCTTAGATTTTCAAAGGTATAGGTATCTCCTATTACCGCGCGCCACCCATCCGTCCCAAATTTTATTGTGTTAAAGTCCCGCATTTCTTATCCTTTCTATCGCAAGCTTTTTGTTTTTTGCCGCAAAGATATACGTTCCGCTAGCCAAAATATTTGCCCCTGCTTTAATTACTTGACGGGCCGTCAATTCATTTATCCCGCCGTCAACAGAAATATCGCCCGCATAAATAGAACGAAGTTGTTTTATTTTTTTTATTGCCCCCGGGATAAATTCCTGCCCGCTAAAACCAGGGACAACCGACATTACCAAAACAAAATCAACAAAATTTAATACTCCTTTAATTTTATTTAAAGGCGTGGCCGGATTTAAAGAAATACCTAATTTTACACCTAAGGCGTTTAATTTTGATTTCTGAACTTTAATTTTTGCTTTTGTGATTGTCTCAATATGCACCGTAATCATATTGCTTCCGGCTTTTAAAAATTTATCAATATAGCGTTCCGGATTGTCAATCATTAAATGAACATCCAGGGGTAATTTAGTAATCCGGCGGACATCCTTTACTACCGCCGGGCCGATAGTAAGATTAGGCACAAAGTGGCCATCCATAATATCCACGTGTAACATGTCCGCGCCGGCTGTTTCAACTTTTTTTATTTCCTCGCCCAAACAACTAAAGTCCGCGGAAAGAATCGAAGGAGCAACTTTAATTTTCATTGATATAACCTCTTTGTATTAATATAGCTAAACACGGCTTCAGGTACTAAATAGCGAAAAGATTTGCCTTCTTTAATGCAACTACGAATCTCAAAGGCTGAGACGTCCACCGCCCTAATAGCCACGGTTTGAATATAAGTTGGTATTTTTTCTAATGGAAACCCCGGCCTAGTTGCAACCACAAACCTTACCAGCTTAATAATTTCGGGAAGGTCTTTCCAATCTTCCAGATATTTCAAAAGGTCAGATCCGGTTATAAAATATAATTCATCTTTGGGGTAAAGCCGGTTAAATTCTTTTACCGTATCAATAGTGTAACTCCTGCCGTCACGTTTTATTTCAATATTAGAAACCGCGAAATTCTTATTACCCTTGATTGCAAGCTTAATCATTTTAAATCGCTCTACTGGGGCAGCAATATCAGAATTATCTTTGTGTGGCGGTAAATATGCCGGTACAAAAATAATCTTATCCAGAGACAGCTTCTCACGAACTTCGTCCGCTAAAATAAGATGCCCAATATGTATAGGGTTAAATGTCCCGCCTAAGATACCTATCTTCATGGCTGATTTAAATTCTTATCTGTCCTCTTCCATAAATAACATACTTATAAGTAGTCAATTCTTCAAGTGCCATAGGGCCTCGGGCATGTAATTTATCGGTTGAAATACCTATCTCAGCTCCCAGCCCAAATTGATAACCATCGGTAAAACGGGTTGTGGCATTTAAATACACACAAGCTGAATTAACACCTCTTAAAAATTCTCCAGCCTTTGCCTTATCTTCTGTGATAATACTATCCGAGTGATGCGTTCCGTAAGTATTGATATGATTAATTGCCTCTTCTAAATTATCCACAACTTTTACCGAAAGAATTAAATCAAGATATTCAGTGTGGTAATCTTTTTCTGATGCAAGCTTAATTTTAAAGTCTTTAACAATTTTTTGCGTATCTTGACACCCGCGAATTTCTACGCCTGCTGCAACGAATTCTTTTATCATCTCCGGTAAAAACTTTGCCGCAATAGACTTATGCACCAACATGCTTTCCATGGCATTACAGACTCCCGGCCGCTGGACCTTGGCATTAAAACACACTTTTTTTGCCATATCTAAATCCGCCTGTTCATCTACATAAATATGGCAAATTCCTTTATAATGTTTAATTACCGGAATCCGTGAAATTCTCGCTACTTTTCTAATTAATCCTTCGCCTCCGCGCGGAATTACTAAATCAATGTAATCATTAAGTTTTAACAATACATCTATCGCACCTCGATTGGTAGTTGTAATTAAATTTACCGCTGCGTCAGGCAGCCCGAATTTTTTCAGTGATTTTTTTAATATCCTATAAATCGCCAAGTTAGAATTTAGCGCTTCGCTTCCGCCTCTTAAAATTACACTGTTTCCCGATTTAAAACATAAGCCGATACATTCCGCGGTAACATTAGGACGAGACTCATAAATAATCGCTATTACGCCTATCGCAACACGCACTTTTTGTATTTTTAAGCCATTAGGCCTATCCCAAGCTTTAATCAGGCCACCTACAGGATCAGGTAATTTAACTAACTCTAAAAAGGAATCAGACATCGCCTGAATTATTTTATCATTAAGCCTAAGCCGGTCGATAAAAGCTTCGGAAAGCCCTAGCTTAGCCGCTAA
>JAZDFW010000010.1:0-2363 GCA_043807505.1 Candidatus Omnitrophota bacterium
TGATGTAAAAAACTTTGCTGACATTTACCACAGAAACACGGAAGATTAGAGACACGAAAAAATATTTAACAAAAATATAACAAACCGCCTTTTATATAATTTTTTCTCCGTGTTTCCGTTATTCTGTGCTTCAGTGGTAATTTTTATGGAAATGCGATGCAAAGTTCAGCAGACTTTATTACAGCATCGAACACAATAGCTGGAAATTAGGCGGCGTGCCTGCTAAACACCAAACAGGCCGGTTATCGGCAGCAGTACATAAAGAATGTAACGCACAGGAGTTCACTGACAGATATGCATGCCTGCTGCGGCAATTGACCGCTTAGTACATCACAGCGTCATTCTGGAACTTAATTTGCCCAGTTACAGGTTAGAACAGGCTAAGAAACGAACTGGAATCACTCAAAAAAGAAAGGAGTCGAATTAAACCTATATTTTTTTCTTAAAAATGGGGAGTTTTAATTGTCGTTGAAGAGAAATAATAGTTGACGTCAATCACTTTTTTTTCTCCGTTAGCTTTACAATAATGAACCAATAACCCACCTTGGAGGTGGGTATAGGGACGACTTATGGAAATATCAGCTGGGGACTTAATTATCTAACCAGATCTTCCTTGATATAAACCTCAAAAACATTATTTCTCAATCTTATCCCGTATATTCTTGATTTAGCCCCGAATGAAGAGTTTCGAGAAGAAATTCTTCGGGATCCCGATGCTTCGGGAGAATCCAGAGGTTACTGCCGTTATCTACTAATATTGCTTTTTCTGTTTCCTTCAGTATATGTATTTGCGCCCAAACATATCTTTCTTCGAAATAACCCCGGATTTTGATTGTTGCAAAATCCGCCCGATAGGGGCGATAGTTTAAATCCGTTTAGGATTTAAACTTGCTTATCGAGGTATCCCGAAATTTGGTGTATGTTTTTTTGCAACGCGTAGTTTTGCTAATTATTTCCCGACTTCGACACTTTTGAGTGGCAGGGAAAACAAACATTGTTTAATTTCAATGGGTTACAATAAAAGAATCCCAAAAGGCAAATGTAGTGCCTAATTTTAAAATAATGCTTGACAATTGTTTTGCTCTTTGATAAAATATATTTATGTTTGTTAGAATAAAAACTACACCCAATAGCCCGAAGAAAGCCGTGCAGATTGTTGAGTCCGTCCGCAGAGGGGAAAAGGTCTCTCAGAAAATTATCCGTCATATCGGATATGCCTTGGATGAAGATGAGCTTGCTAAGCTTAAGTTATTAGCTGAATCAATTAAAATAAAGATAGAAGCAGGCAGCCAGCAATTGCTTTTTAGCCCTGAAGAATTAGCGGGATTTAAGGCTAATACGACAAATAAAGAGCCCGATGCCGAATACAAGGTTAATTTAAAGGAATTGATTGAAGAAGACAGAACGATTAGCGGGATACATGATATTTATGGCGCGTTATTCAGCCGGCTGGGATATCCCGCGGTTTTTAAAAATCCTGCCAGGCAAAAAGCAATGGTAGATACCTATAAACATATTGTGTTGGCCAGGATTGCCAATCCACAGAGTAAGATGGCATCGGTAGATATGCTGGAGGAGAATTTTGGCGTTAGCCTTGATTTGCATAGAGTCTATAGGATGATGGATAATTTAGATAACTTGGCTATTGAAAGATTAAATGAAATCACCTATCAGAATACTTTGGATGTCCTCGGTGGTAAAATAGATGTCATATTCTTTGACGCTACAACAATATATTTTGAATCGTTTAGTAGTGACGAATTTAAAAGTATTGGGTTTAGCAAAGATCTAAAATTTAATCAGCCGCAGGTTTTGCTTAGCCTTATGGTAAATAAAGACGGCCTTCCTATAGGCTATAAGGTTTTCCCGGGGAATACCTACGAAGGCCATACATTGATACCGGCGTTGAAGGATTTAAGGCAAAGGTATAAAATTGACAAAGTAGTTTTTGTGGCAGATTCCGGGCTGTTTAATCAGAATAATTTAAAGGAACTTGAGACGGAAGGATTTGAATATATAGTAGGGGCCAGATTAAAAAATTTAAGCAATGATTTAAAAGAAAAGATCTTAGATAAAAGACATTACAAGGGTAATAATGATTTTTGTATCGCGCAGTTTGAATATGAGGCGGAAAAAAGATTAGTGGTTAGCTATAAGGAAAGCCGGGCGCGCAAGGATGCCTTAGAACGCGCTAAAGCTGTTGAACAATTAAGAAAGAAATTAGAAAAACAGAAAAATCCGAAAGAATATCTATCGAATTGCGGTTATAAAAAATATTTAAAAGTCAGCGGAAACAGCAGCATAGAATTAAACGAAAACAAAATTAAAGAAGCAAGCCTTTGGGATGGATTGCACGGAGTCAT
>JAZDFW010000011.1:0-15553 GCA_043807505.1 Candidatus Omnitrophota bacterium
ACTCTGTCAATTGTAGATGCAGAATTATAAGTTGGGATGATCACGGAAATCACAGCGCAATGTCCTCCTTCTTCTTCATCATTCCTCATTTTTACCGATTTCTTGAACGTCAAAACCAACCTGAATGTTATTAAACCTCTCGAGGACTGAATCTACTTCTCTATCGTATTCTTTCTTCACAAACAGGCAACCCTCGTATCCTTGATCTATCTAATATGAAAAAGGAATCGTCATATCCACTTTTTTTTAATTATACCATTTCCAATGCAAAATGGTAAGGAGAATTTAGGAAGACAAAATGCATTCAATACAAACCTACAAACCTATACTTCTTGCAAATACCTATAATTTGTTTTATTATAATCACTATGAAAATCATTCTATTGCGGCTGCCGATAGCATACGGAGGCTCGAGCCTCTCTAGAGCCGCTTCTCCGGGGGGATATCTTTCGACAAAATTATACTGCGAATGGCTTGTCAGATACCCTCCGCTGGGCCTGCTCTACTATGGCTCACTTTTAAAACAAAAAGGGCATACCGTTATATTGCTTGATGGCGAACTGATGGGATATAGTGTGAAAAATATCCTATCTCTTACAAAAAAATTTAGCCCTGATATCATTTGTGCTACTGTTAATATTTATAATCCACAATCTGAATTTGAAGCCTTAAAAATTCTAAAAAATAATACAAAATCAACCCTTATAGCCAGGGGGCATTTTCCACGATTATATCCTGAGGAAACCATAGCAAACGAACATATCGATATTGCTTTAACTGGTAAAGGTTTTAATTCAATCTGCCAAACAATTGAAGCTATTGATCAAAAACAACAACTGGAAACAGTAAAAGGTATCATTTACAGAAAAGAAAACAACACAATTGTAAAAACTCCGGAAGAAGAGCCATTTAACTTCGATAACATTCCTTTTCCCGCCAGAGAGATAATTGATAACAGCTTTTATACGACTGCCCTAACTAAATATAATAAATTCACCACCTTAACAACCAGTATTGGCTGCCCGTTCTCCTGCACTTACTGTGTTGACAGACATATCCCCTATCAAGCACGCAGTATAGAAAATGTTATAACAGAAATTGAACAATGCATTAACGATTTTGGCATTAAAGAGATAACTTTTTTAGACTCCACTTTTTCACTTGACCGCAAACGTTCTATGCAACTTTGCAAGGAAATAATCAATCGTAATCTCAAATTCAAATGGGCAATACGAACCCGTCCCGATTTAGTTGATGATGAATTACTAACGGCTTTTGTCAGCGCTGGCTGCATAAGTATACACTACGGTATAGAATCCGGCGACCAAAAAATATTAAACAATGTAAATCGCAAGATGAAGCTAGAACAAATAAAAAGAGCGGTTGAATTAACTGTGCGAAAAGGAATGGAAACCTTGGGGTTCTTTATGATTGGTAATGACGGAGAAAGCATAGACTCGGTAAAAAATACTATTAATTTTGCAAGATCCCTACCTCTACACTTTGCCCAATTTAACATTGCTTTTCCTATACCCTCAAGCCGTATTTTTGAAGTTACCACGCAAAAATTAAAAATGGACATCTGGATAGAATCTTATAAAGGAAAAAATATTTCACGAGAAATGTGTAAACCGCAAAATACTAACTTATCAGCAGAACAACTAACTTATTGGGCCAACAAAGCTTATAGAAGCTTTTATTTTCAGCCAAAACAACTTTGGCGATTATTGACTTTCAAATATGCACCTCACATTATAATACGCCAATTTAAAATTCTGCTTATACACTTTAGACAATTATATAACCGGCTAATTAACATCTAAAATACCTTCTTTATGATATTTAATACCCCTTGCTCAAACACTCCTTTGTTGGTTTTACCAGATTCTCGGCCTAACTCATGGCAATGTTTTTGAAACCAGTTGTATGCCCTTATTAAAGATTCGGCGTTACTTCGATTAGAAGACCAACCTAATTGCTGTTTTATTTTATCCACTGACACATTCAAGTTTTTATCAATAATTCCGTAAGCCCCTTCATAAAGCGGTGAAAGACTGAATTTCTCAAAAATCTTTAACATAAATTTTACCGGGGATGCTGGAAAATGAACCAGTCTTGATTTACTATTGACTTCTTTAATAAGCTCCGCTAAATCTTCGTTCAAACTAGCAAATTTCTCATTTCCCAAATTAAAAACATCATTAGCCTTGTCTTTAGACGAAACTATGCTAAGCAAAATAGCTTCAACTAAATCCTCGCTATCTAAAAGCTGACACTTGTTGGTTCCGGCTCCTATAACGGGAATTCTCTTGTTATCTTTTATCCAATCAAAAAGTATTTGGAACACCCCTAATCTTCCTGCGCCTACAAGAGGCCTGGGCCGTAACACTGGAACCACCATGCCATCTTTTCGATAGCTTGCACAAATATTCTCAGCTATTTTTTTGCTTTCAGCATGGGAACCAACGCCTAAACAAGGAGCTGTTTCTTTAATCGGCATCTCTTTTTGAAATCCATACACAGCGGTTGAAGATATATAAACAACTCGGTCAACACCATTTTTTTCTGACGCCTTAAAAATATTAAGAGTTCCTTGTATGGCTATTGAGTAAATAGTTCTTGAATCGCGATAAGGCGCTGCGGCCGCAGCATGTACAACATAGTCGACCTCTTTGGTAGCATCAGATAATAAATCATAATTTCTCACATCCCCCTTAACAAACTCAACCTTTCCTGTATAATCATTCTCACGACACTCAAGCAAATCAAAGATTCTTACGCTAAACCCTTTACTAAAAAGATAATTGGCCAAATAAGTACCTAAATAACCTGTGCCGCCGGTTATCAAAACCCGTTTACCAAAAAATTCCATTAAAAAACTCCCTGATTATTATATAGTTTGGGAAAAAACACTCCCGTAAGGAATCAAACATTCCCCACAACCACTATCTCTATCGGGAACATAAGAATAACGCCTTAATTTTTGATACAAGGGTAAATTACCTATAGAAAAAAAATCGTGATTTGCTAAATTATTCTTATTAAAAGGCAACATACAGCAAGGAATAATTTTGCAATCCCACAATACTACCCTGGCACTCCAGAGCCACCAACAAGGTCTTCGCTTAAAATTATTTTTTTTGTACACGCTTCGTAAATATCTATGATTCTTAGGTAAAAGTTTTTTATCATAAGTCCCCACTGGTTTTAAATCAAAACTATCAACCCTAAGCTTTTTCGCTAAAGCCTTAACAGTTAAAGCTTCATGCTCATTATAAGATGTTACTATAAACTGTAAATTAATAATCGGGTATTTACTTTTGTTTTTTTTCTTTGTTTCCACTAAAATACTGATATTATCTAAAACTTTTGCCAAAGTTCCTTTTTTCCGATGATATTTATATGTCCTTTCGCTAGTACCATCAATGGCAACAGTCAACAAATCCAAACCGCAAGTTAACATTCTCTGATTATCTTCTCTCCTAAAATTCTGCAAATTCGTACTCATATAAGTGGCTATTTTATTTAAATGAGCGTATTCGGCCATTTCATATATAGCTTCATTCAACAACGGCTCACCTGAATAGTGCAAAGCAACCATATAGGCGTAATTTTTAACCTTATCAATTATTGCTTTAAAATCAGCTAAAGACATTTTACCTAAAGAATCTTCTGGCCTTTCCTTCAAACAATATCTGCATCCGGCATCACACATATTCGTAACCTGAATCTTGATAAAATACGGTTTTCCCTCAACAATTATCTTTCCCATTTTTCTTTCAGCTTCTACACCTAAGAAATTGATAATCTTTTTAAAGGTCGCATATTTCAAAAACAATAGGATAGCCGTCATCAATCTTTTCATTGACAAAACACATTGAATAGTAAACAAACTATAAAATTTCATAGCAATTTTTAACAGGTGCCAGTAAACTGTCGTGGAAATCGATGGTTTGCTCTAACAGGATAACCATAAAATTATTTTAAAAACTTCCACAATAAGAACAAACCGCCAAAGACTATATCTCCAATATTTAATATGCGTAATTTTAAAAAATGCTTCAATATAAACCCGAACCGCATATAATAGCTAAACATGGCTCGCCGCTGCATCTTTATTAATTCTAAAGAAGTCATTCTCTGCGGAACAAAAGGCAACTCCCTGCTATTAGAAAGCCAGTTTCCCCAGCTGGTAAAATCTTCATAACTACACTTTGGATTTATACTCTCTCGGTAGCGTTCATACAGCTGCGTGCCAGGATAAGGGATAACAATATTAAACTTTACCATATCACAATCTAATTGTTTAGCGAAATTTATCGTTTCTTTACAGGTCTCTACTGTCTCTTCCGGCATCCCTATCATAAACAATCCTAAAGTCAATATTCCTGACTTCTTTGCAATAGCCATGGTTTGTTTGGCAACTTCAGTATTCACATTTTTACCCATGGAATCAAGAATGCGCTGACTTCCTGATTCAAAACCAAACATAATCAAATAAAGGCCGGCCTCTTTCATCTTCTCTAGTAATGCAGCATTAATCTGATCTATTCTCATTTCTATAACCCATTTAATCTTCTTATCTAAATTGCGCACCCTAAGTTTCTCGGAAAACTCATAACCTTGCTCAAGACTATGAGGGAAAAAGCTATCACCAAAAACAAAATTCCTTATACCTAATCGTTTATGTATATATTCAATTTCATCAATGACGCTATTAACATCTCGCGTCCTGAATCCCTTATGTATCTTATCCTGCGCGCAAAAACTACACTGAAAAAGGCAACCGCGAGAAGCTTGAATAAGCACAGCCGGCCCCTTTAGCCCAAGCATAGGCGCTCTGCTATAACAGTTCCAGTTAAGCAAATGCCATGCCGGATGGGGTATCTCTTCCAGGTTTTTAATTGCCGGCCTATCCTGATTATGCACAATATCTACACCGGTTCTATAGCTTATTCCCTTAATTCTTGAAAAACTCTGGCCAGAGCGAATCGCGGAAAACAATTCTAACGTTGTGTATTCACCTTCTCCCCTAACCACTACATCGGCAATTTTCTCTTTCAATATTTCATTGGCAAAAAGCGTGGCATGTAAATTACCAAGCACAATTTTTATATCTTTATTGAACAATCTGATTTTTTTCGAAAGTTCTCTAATATTATTTATAGTTGGGGTTAAACAGGAAAATCCCACAGTATCTGGCCGAATATCTTTAATTTTCTGCAGCAATTGCTCATTATTTAACCGGTAGGCATATTGATCTATAACATGCACTTGAAAACCATTATTTTCTAATATAGCGGCAATATAGCATAAACTCATTGGCGGTACCGGAGGCAACAATCTTTTATGCACGTAGCTTAACTGTTTTTCATTCACAATAGGATTAATTAAAATTATTTTCATCGGCTATAAGCTTTAATCAGTTTACAAATTCCCTCGTTAACCACATTGCTGGCTATTAATTTAATTCTATCAATACCTATCCCGTTTTTTCAGCGACAGTGACCTCAAGTAACAAGGTTAATTAACTTTAGGTATAATGTACCTAAAAAAGAGTATAATACTTAAAGGAGGTCACCATTGGAAACCATAATGAACATAAACCCAAAGAAAGAACGCTTAAAACTCACACCAGAGCAGCTTTTCAACATATACCTGGAATGCAATGCTCCGGGCGCTCCGGTAAAACCGATCATGGAACGCTACGGCTTAAGGCCTTGGAACCTGATTGCTATGCGCAAGAAAATCAAAGCCGCGGCTATGGAAGCCCTTGCCCATTCCGGAAAACAGGGACGGAAGCAGCAGGTCATACCCGTAGAGCAATATCAAAGAATATCCAGAGAACTCGACGAAACCAAAGACGCGCTTGCTGCCGTAGGGCACGAGCTATCCTTGTTAAAAAAAAGAACGAGTTAGAACTTAAAGGGCCGCTAAACGGCCATTTTAAACTTGAGGTCAAAAGAACTGTGGTTAATGTCATAAATGATGCCGTTGTTCAAGGACTCTCTCAGAAACGCGCCTGCCGGATATTCGGAATTGCTCCCAGGAAATTCCGCAGGTGGGCAAATCCAAAACCGATAAAGCCGCGCACCGCATGGAACAAGACGCTTGAGCATGAACGCGATGCAATTGAAGCCGCTGCCTGGGAACCTGAGCTTATCGGTAAACCGGTAAGCCATATCTTCGTTCACGGACATGAGTCCGGCAAATTCTTTGCTTCGTTATCGACGGTGTATCGCGCGCTAAAAGCTAAAAACATGGTTGAGCCAAGAAAACATTGGCATAGAACAACGCCTTATGTCAACGCGCACGCGCTCTTAGACGAAGGTTTTTCGCTCCTCTGTTATGACGGCACGCAGTTTAAGACAGATTCCGGTATTATCGTCTGGGCTATTCCGGTGATGATCCTGCCTCAGAGATACTTGCTGCATATAGGGCATTCCCTAAACGGAATATCGTCAAACGATCTTACGCAATCCATCAAAGAAGCATATGTCCTGCTGCCGGAACACTTGACTATAAAACTCGTTGCCCATTCAGACAGGGGCTCCGCGATGAAATCATCGTCTACAAAACAAACTATCAAAGAACTTCTCGGCGCGCCCGTTCATTTTGGGCGGCCGCATACGCCGGACGACCAAGCTTGGATAGAAGCATTCATTAAAACACTTAAATATCACAGGGATGCTCCGCGGTCATTCAAGCTGGTTGATGATATTATTCAATGGCTCAATCGCGTCCCTGACATTTACAATAACGACCCTCACAGTTCCTTAAACTACGTTACCCCGCTTCAGGCACTGTCGGGCCAAAAGGAGGTGATCTTAAACCAACGAAAACAAAATCTTGCGGCAGCTCGCATGCTACGCTATACTGCTTGGAAAGCAAGCCGTTCTTCACTGCTTCCAGCAGCTTTAGAAGTAGTCATGCAACCCGCATGAGGTCAAACTCGCTGAAAAATTCCGCTATCTCTTCATAAATATTTATATCTTCGGGCTTAATCCGCTGGGAATTTATTGTATTATCAACAACTTGAGATTCACAAGAAGGCGGCAAACTACCTCTACTACGATGAAAAATCTGTGATAGGTGTGTATTTCTATTAGCATAGTAACTATAGCTGATACAAGAAGCTAAAGAAGAATCATTAACTATCAGCTGCAATTGACAATCTAAATTATTGCGTATTATTTTGAGCAATTCAAGATCTCGTACTATATAGGGTGCAAGAGTAACAACATCAACACCTAAATCCAGCCAACGCCTGGCTCTCTGTATAGTATCGACTTCGGCAAACTGCGACACCTCGACTTTTAGGTTAGAGTAACATTTCCTTATTAACTCAACCAAGTATGGTATACTTACGGTTATTGAATCAGTTTGTGCTTTTACCAACCAGTCTAAAAAGCTTCTGATTTTTCTTTGCCCGCTTCTCGTCCATTCCAAGTTATCCAAACAGGTACCATCAAGAACATAATTAAATTTCAACCCCTGTTTATGTATCTGAATAATGTAGCTGGCCAATTTCTTCTTGGAAAAAAAAGGGCCAGTAACGGTATTGCATATGCTGCTTCCCCCCACAAAATCACAATTCAGCCTTCCATATAGCTCTACTATGGTTGCATTAGGAAACTTTGCAATAAAATCTTCCTGCCAGTTCAAAGGAACAGACAATTTAATTTTCGTTTTATTCATCTATGCCGGGCTTTAGTGCTGCTATTAAAAATAATAAAAGGCTTGTCCTGTATATAAATCATTAAGAAAATTTTCGAGTCGTTCCTTAAATTTTTCTTGATAGGCCGGATCAATTTTTATAACCTTCTCGGCAATTGTATAGCAATAATTACAACTCGGTTTACAGGTAAAATCGCATCTATTCTCAAGAAAATACTCCAAAAAGCCATCCAAAAGACGATTATCAATAAAAATTTTTTCTTGAGGGAATAGATTACGGGCTTTTTGGATTCTAAATAAACTAACATATTGCGGCCGGAAAAAATATTTAAATTTATTGAAATAAGAAAATATTTTTTTACCCCCGATAGTAATACTTTTTCGCGGGCTAGAAAGTAAATCAAGCAGATTGCCATCATATTCTCGCTTACTATAAGCCTTAACTATGTTATGAATAGACCCTGTTTGCATCTGCCTACCCACAAATTTTAAACTGTCTATACCTATTTTTTCATAATGATGTACGTCTTCGGGCCGAATCCAAAGGCTCTTGATATATTCAACGGGCTGAGATATTCTTATAAAATTACACTTTAAGGTGCAATAATCAATCAAATAACCTTTAAGCATATGTTTTGATTGGGAAGCGTGGGAATTAATATTGGCATGATATTTATAAGATGGGCACCCTAATAAACATTTCAAATTAGCGATTAACTGTAATTGACATTTTACAGCTGCCCGGATTTGTTTAAGTAAAGAAAAATTTCTATTAACATCTAAGACTGAAAGAGTTATTTTATCAGCCCCCAACTCATACCACATCTTCGCCTGCCTAACACTATTGATGTTCTCCTGGACAGATATATTAACTTTTAAAAAGGAAAAGTTTTTTTTTATAAACCTTAACATAAAAGGAGTTGATACCGTAACCGAATCAGCCCCTGCTTTCACAAGCCAATCTACTAATTTTGCAATTTGTTTTTGCCCGGATTTTGTTAATTCTCTGTTGCCGAGACAGGTAGCATTAAGAAGGTAATTAAACTTAACCCCTTTCTTATGCGCGCAATCAATATGGGAAAAAGCTTTTTTGAGTGAAACCGGATCAAGGATTGCTGTTGCCCGGCCTCCACCGACAAAATCAACCGCAAGCTTTCCGTATAGCTCTGAGACTTCATCCCAAACTAAACCAGGAATTAAATCACTCTGCCAATTGGTAGGAACAGAAAACTGCATGGTTATTAACAAGTACCCTTACTTAAAATATCAATAACTAACATTTATAGAGCTTAGGCATAGCGTTGATAATTTTTACTGCTTTATTACAATCAAAACCAATCTTAGAGGCATACCACTCAATTACCTGACAGCGAGGTTTATTTTCCTCCCTTACAATCCCCAAAGCCTGCTCTCTGGTCATACAGCCCTCACGAATCTGAGCGCTGCGAAAGGTATCGTTCTCTGTAAATCCAGCAACAGCAAGGTATATGTAATTATAAAAAGCTGAAGTAGCATCGTCAATGCGCCAAGTAAGTTTGGTGTCTAAAGGATGCTCCCACCCATAATCATTAATAAGCTTAGATAAAATTTCTTGTTCATCCCATTTAATAAAGTGAAATAGGAGAATATCGCTATCTTCTCCTTTCAAGAAAAAAAGAGAAAAATAGCCGTGCAAAGTATCAATTAAAGAACTATTAATATATGCGGTATTCAATAAATACTGCTTAGCATAATAAGTAGCAATCTTTATTTTACTCCTTAAAGGAATATTACAAAATACCATCGGTGACTCTACGCAAACATTACTAAATCCCATTTTAAAAACAGCATCTTCGTACTGATTGCCAATACAATGGAACATTAATTTAAGCCCTGTCTGTTGTTTTAATTTACGCGCGTAGTAAATCACCTGTTTATCACCGGCCATAAATAAAGGAACCATGCCTAAGTTAGGTTTTTTAAGCCAAGCCTCAATATTCTTTTTAATATTTCTTTGTTTCATCTCGGTATAAGCAGGAATAATAATACGTTTTATATCCAGAGCCCTGCACATTTTTTCCTGATTTCTAAGCGCTACATTTGTAGCCATTCCCCAATCGTAGGTATAAGCAAGAGGGTTCATCTTAAGAACATTCTTAACATAGTATAAACCGTAAGAGCTATCTCTTCCGCCGCTAAAAGAAATGAGGCAATCCGGTTCTTTTGATTTACTTCTATAAGGAGCCACAATGTTTTCCAACTCCTCAGCGCCTTTTATTTTTACTTTTTTGTAGGTTCGACAATAATTACAGACTCCTTTTTTATCAAAATCAATAAAAGGCGCTGTTTCAGGAAGAATACATTTTGAACAGCGCCTTAACCATCTATTGGTATATAATCGATACCAAATCTTTTCCATAAACCTGATACTATCGTCATTTAGGGAACAATAACGGTGGTTTTTCTCTGTTTTTTCTCGCGTTTTATTCATACTCCGGATATTTCTCAAACTTTATCTATTTTGAAGTAGCACGGAAACGGCGAGGATGGAAGAAAAAGGTTACAGGGCGCGCCGAGAGACGTAAAAACGATGCGAAGCATTGCTAAGATAGATAACGAATACAAAAGTAACGCTGACTCAATCACCAATGCCGATTATTCTTCATCTGCTTTCTTGTACACTTTGCCATCCACAATAGCCCTTGTTAGCTTAAGCTCTTCATAAGTTGAATAGCTACTTGATTGCCTACCGCTATCACCATACTCAAGGCCATCACTTACTTTTTTAACTATACCTATTCCCCTAGCTAACCAATAGAAAACCTTATCCGCACCATAAGTTTCTCCCTCCTCCCAAGAGCTAGTTTCTAGGATTTTAATGCAATCGGCAAATTCCCCCGCAGGCACAACAACATCTTCTTTACCAACGAATTGTATCTCATAGCTATTCAGGCCTTCAAGGCTCGCATTATCTTCTTGAACTAAATATTTCTGCTTGCCCTTATAACTCTTTTTGTCTTCTATATCAAAAGGAAACAACATTAATGGCTCTGGATAAATAACAGTATCATAAGCACCAAATTCCTTATGCGATTTAACTCCCTCTGAATCTACGCTTAGACACCTGTAACTTCCATCACTGCAAACAATCTTTACTGTCGTCTCAAGGGAGCACCCATCTCCTCCAACGATAGCCTCTTCTTTAATAATAATACCACCCTCTTTTTCATATATCCATATATTACCATTTTTTAAAGGATAATAGTCCATTAAGCTTTCACCACTGTGGGCGTAGGAACAAAAAAGAAGAGTTACTATGAATACAAATATACCGTATCTTAGAAACCTCATATTTCCTCCTTCCTAATCTTAACATTTAAAAACACTTATTAATTTTATTATACAGCCATCATTATTAGTTTTCAACAAAATTCATCGCCCTGATTTTTTAATACCTACCTTTAATAAAATTATCCAAAAAATCTTTGTATCTCTTTCTTAACCATTCTATTTTCTCCCTGTCATAGCTCACAACTTCTTTTGCAATTTTATCACAGTACAAACAACGAGAACAATCTTTAAGGCTGCAATCTTCATCAATAAACTTTTTTATAAAACCCCCTAATTTTTTATTATCAATATATACCTTAATATCTTCCATTAAGCGAACAAATCTAAAGATACTAAACATATTGGTTTCAAAAGGGTGAAAAAAATACTTCCATTTTAACCATACATTACTCCTATTAACAGGAATCCCTCCATGGAATGCCGGCAATAAATCTAATAAATTCCCTTGGTATTTTCTTTCGCTATATGCTTTTGTAATCTTAATTATCTCCGAGCTAGAACACCTACGGTCTGTAAGCTTTATTGCGTTAATACCGATGTTTTCGTAAATATGTAAATCTTCAGGCCTAATCCATTGAGAACGAATAAATTCATCAGGATTTAACAAGCGTAGATATCTACAGAATAACGTACAATAACTTATCAACAGTCCTGCTTTGTTAGAAAAACGAAGCTGGGAAGCATGGGAATCCCAGGAAGTATGATACTGTGACAAGGGACATTGGTATAAACATCCGGCGTTGGCAATTAACCTCAATTTACAACTAACCGCTTTTCTTATCAGGCTCAACTGGTTAAAATTTCTACACAAAGAGAGGTGCGATAAAGTAATTTCATCAGCTCCGATTTTTTGCCAAAATAGGGCTTTCTGCAGAGAATCAACTTCAGCAATTGTAGATACACATAGTTTTAAATGAGGGTGTTTGTCTTTAATTAACTGCAAAAGGTAGGGAATGGTAACAGTAATTTTATCAACTTTAATATCTACCAGCCAACGAAACAACCTATAAATCTTTTTTCTCCCTAATCTGGTAAATTCAATGGAACCAAGGCATGAAGCATTTAATAAATAGTTGAAACTTATACCGGCGTCATGAAGTTTGCGAATATGTTCGGCAGCTCTTCTCTTACTTACATAATGAAGCCCTGAGGCAGGCCTTCCACCACCAATAAAATCAATCGCTAATTTTCCATAAGTCTCCTTTATTCCCATCGTTTTGAATTCATCTACCAATGTATCATCAAAATTAGTAGGAGGTATTAATTCCATTTTTCTCCTTTATCGTCTTTTGGCTGTCAAACATATTCAATTCTATTATTTTATTAAATATATTTTCTCTCACTCGCGTCCAAATTAATTTAAACACTTTCATTCCGTTCTATTGTGTCCTTGAAAATATTATCTTCAGGAATCTTATTAAAACGTACTTAAAATGTTCTGTATTTTTAATATTTTTAAAGAAATTAAACATAACTATGGGCCGCAAGTAAAATTTTAAAAAAGCTTTAATTTGTAATCTTTTTAATTTTTTAGAAGTAATGCTATTAGAAAATAACACTACATTGTGAGTCATCATTTTATCGTAATCAAGTTTTTCTAATCTATTTTTTGTCTTCAAATACTCGTAAATTTCAGTTCCAGGTAAAGGTAAAAATAACGAAAATCCAGCTGTCTGAATTTTAAGTTTCAGAGCAAATCTAATTGTTTCTTCAATTTCTTGCTCTGTTTCTTCTGGATATCCCAAAATAAAATACCCATGCGTATAAATATCTAATCTATTCAGTAAATCTATTTTTTCTTCTATAAGCTTTAATGAAATACCTTTCTTCATCTCATTAAGAATCCTTTGAGAACCAGACTCGATACCTACTCTCACTGCATAAAGCCCTGCTTTTTTCATCAAGCGTAGCAATTTTTCATTTAACAAGTCCAGACGAACACCATTAGAAGTACACCATGCAATATCTAAATTTTTTGTAAGAATATTATGACAAAACTCTTCAACAAACTGAGAATCAATCATAAAACCATCATCTATAATCTGTAATTCTCGAATATTAAATTTATTATATAGTAATTCTATTTCATCCATAATATTGCCAATCTGCCTCTTTCTGATTTTCTTACCAGAAATTTTAGATGCTGCACAGAATGTACAATTATACGGACAACCTCGGCTAATCAAAATTGGAGCGAGAGGCCACCGTTTAAAAAAAACGGAATGGGGAGCAAAAGGATACTCCTGCGGTTTAATAAGATCCCATGCTGGAAAAGGAATCCTATTTAAATCAGAAACAAACTGAGGAGTATTAACAACTATCTTACTATTTTTTCTATAAATCAAACCAGGGATATCGTTGAAATTATAGAATAATCTTTTTAACTGTGCTAAGCCATTCAAGGTATCTAAAAATAATGGTAAAGACTCCTCGGCTTCGCCACATAAAGCATAGTCAAGATTATCAAAAAGAAAAAAAACTTCTTTTGACATACTTGTGACAAAAGACCCTCCTATGATGGTTATAGCGTGACGCAGTTCTTCTTTTACAATCTTTAAACTTTTATTGACATCACTTACATCTCCTGGTAAAACCTGAAATCCAACAACGTCTGGATTTTTTTCTCTTAAATATAATCGATATTTTTGAGGATTTATTCTATCCTTAGCGCAATCCAAAAGGAAAACCTCCTGTCCATTTTTCCTTAATGCCGAAGCCAAATAGCCTAATCCTAATGGAGGGACGACATAATAATCTGACTTATTTCTTAATGGTGTTGCAAGTAGAATCTTCATTTCTTTTTGACAATAGTGCAATTTCACCCATCAATTTCTTCTCCAACCTTTTTACTATATTTATAACATAGCAATTCAATCATATCCTTTACTGCATCCACAGCTACCTTCCAGCTTCCTCCTGTTGCTTTTCCCTTTAATCGGGGAAAATGTTTAACAGGAACTTCCATTATTTTAAAATCTTTTTTTTTGGCTTTTAGTAAAAGCTCTGTATAGAATAATCCACTGATAGACTTATAACTGGATAGCATTACCTTGCGCTTCAACATTTTAAACCCGCAATTTATATCTTTAAACTTTAAACCAAATAAAAGAAATACCAGAAAAGTATTAATTTTACCCAAAACTGTCCTATACAAAGGATCCCGCCTGTTACGGCGATAGCCAATAATTATATCGTAAGTCGAAATATACTTCAGCATCTCATTGATAGAATCAATTTTAAATTGACCATCAGCGTCCATGAATAAAAGTAAAGAATATTTAGAATTATTGACTCCGGACATTATGGCTTTGCCATAACCTAAATTTACAGAATGAGTTACTACTTTAAGGCAATCAATCTCTCCCTCAAGTTTCTTAAGGATATGCCTTGAATTATCCCTACTGTCGTCGTCGACTACAATAATTTCATATTCTTTGAATATTCTCTGGCCTAACAAAAAATTATTAGTAGTTTTAATAATATCTTCGAGATTGCCTTCTTCATTATAAGCCGGGAGAATAACGGAAAGTGCATAATTATTATCCATCATAAACTGTTAATACGCCCCAAAAACAACTTCATTGCCTGAGATAGGAAAGGAAAACCTAATCTGTGCAAATGACAAGGGTTTAAATAATATTTAATAAATGCTTTTCGGATAAATTTATCCAAATTAATATCGTGCTCAAAATTATCATGATAAATATCTGTCCCTTTATAAGGGAATATCTTGTGAAAAGAAACATAATCGCTATCTAACTGCTCAACAAAATTATAAGTTTTCTCTCTATCTTTATTCGTTTCCCCGGGAAAACCGAAAAGCACAAAGATAAAAATCTTTATTCCCATCTTCCTGCACAACTCAACCGCTTCGGTCATCTTTTCAATGGTAATACTCTTATTAAAATAATCTAATCTCTCCTGTAACCCGGTCTCTATTCCCATATGTATTATTTTGCAACCGGACATTTTCATTTTTCTTAAAATTTCTTCATCTAGGCAATCAGGCCTGGTCTGACAAGTCCATTTAAATTTGTATTTTTTTTTGATAAGATAATGACAAATATCTTCCACAATCTCCCGCACAGAAAGAAAATCTAAATCAATAAAATAGCCCGTCTTAACACCATGCTTTTCTACTGCTAAGGTAATTTCCTCTAATATTTGATCTTTTGATTTACTTCTTAATCTTTCCCCATACATAGTTTTATTACAAAATTTACAGTTAAATTTACAACCACGACTTATCTCAAAAAGGGCAAAATTATCACCTAATATTTCATAGGAATAGCTGCCAAAATTCAACAAGTGATAAGCAGGAACAGGTAGTGTTTTTAAATCTACCGCTTCCCTGGCAGGAGTAATCACTGTTTCGCTTCCATTATTAAATGCAATGCCTTTTATTCCTGATAATTCGTTATTTTGACAGATATCTCGAACAGTATCTTCGGGCTCACCTATTACTACCGCTTTTACCTTGGTTAAATTTAAAATTTTCTCTGGTTCCACTGTACCATGATACCCTAAGATATAAACATCATCTACT
>JAZDFW010000012.1:0-15270 GCA_043807505.1 Candidatus Omnitrophota bacterium
AAGCATTTAATTTCTTCGTCTTAACAAAACCCCATGTTTTCTCCGTGGGGTTAAATTCAGGAGAATACGCGGGAAGAATTTCTAAACGAAACATGAATTCATGTTTTTTCTGAAATTCGCGTACAACTTTAGCGATATGAATAGGAGCGCCGTCAACAATTAAAACTATTTTACGGGAAGAAGACTCCTTTCTTAATTTTCTAACAAAGCGCAGGAATATCCGGGAAGTAAATGTTTCGCCTTCCTGGGTAAGCTCAAAACACATTCGTCCTTGCTCATTGACAGCGGCTGTAATACCTACATGCTGGCCTCGCCTGCCTGAGACGCGGGCAATCGGCCTGGCTTTTGGAAAAGCCCAGGTTTTGCCAACATAAGGAATAAGACTTTCGTCCGCGTAGAATAATAATGCCCGGTTTTTTCGCGCGTAAGCAAGAATCTCTGGGAGCCTTTGATATTTCCAAAACCGTACTTCTTGGGAATCTTGCTCTAATGCCCGACGCTCCGGCTTTTTTAAATATAGTCCTAACCTGTGAAGAAACCGAGGCATATGCTTAGGATGATATTCTATTTTAAACATTTTTTTAATCAAGTGACGTACTCTGGGGCCAGACCATAAATCAGTCGCGTATCCTGATTTGGCTGCCGGCTGTCTCAAACATTGAATAAGTTCTTTGAATTGATTTTCATTTAATTGCGGCGCGACTCCGCGGGCTGTCGTGGATTTTAAACTCTTGATTCCTTTTTCCTGGAACTTCCAAATCCACTTATATACCGCTTGCAAAGTTACGCCAAAGGATCCGGCTATGACTTTAATATCAACCTTTGATTTGTATAGATTAATCGCGGCTAAGCGATATCCTTCAAGAACATCATGCGATAAACATCGGCCGTCTATTTTCATCAACAACTATTATAACACCCGGCCTTTATTTATCAAGCATATTTTAAACTAAATTATGTTACCTACTATATCATCTCAATTGAGGTATTCGTTCATTTCAAAACGGTATCTCCGCCACAAGGACGAAGGTTTTCGTTTTAGTCCAGTTGTGGCTACCAAATCAGATTTTTGAGTAGGATTTATTTGTAACTGCCTGAAGAGTAAAGAGGTTGCAGTGGTTCTAAATGTTTCTCCGTTCCAATGGATTTGCTCGGGAAAGTATTGTTGTTAAACTTTTCATTATTCTTGCGCTAAATCCATACGCGATAGACGTTCTTTAATAATGCTAATAAATTGTTCTTGAGCCTCTTTCTTAATTTCTGAATTTTTAATTATTGTTTTCATTAAAGTTAAGCCCTTTTCAAATTTTTCATATCGAATTTTAATTGGTATATTTAAATAATCAGCAAACTTGTCAAAACCCTCTCTTTTTAATTCATTCTTTCTACCGTTTATAGATAAAGCGGAATCCTCTTCGCCTTGAATCACCAATTTTGAACAAACAATATCATAGGCAGGCGCTAAGCGAATAGTTTCCTTATCTTTGTATGTAACTGCATAATTTTTTAAATGAGCATCTCCATTCCCAATAATAAAATTAAAGACAACTCTCTCAAAAAATAATTGCGCATCATATCCAGGTGCTGTCGATATTTCCTTTAATTTATGTCCAATCTGCTCAACGGAACCTTTGTATTTATCTGATTCTAATATTTGAGAAAATTCTTCCTGATGGATTTTCACGCCTGATTCCCTATCAAATCTTTTCACAATATATGCCAAACTTTCATCCTTTAAAGGCAATAGACAATGAGGCGGAACATCTATCTTAAACTCTGCCGCTATATCCATGCAACACTGCTCATTCTCAGGAATATGCGGAAAGGCCGCAGTTTGTGGTTTTAAAATATATTCTCCACCTTCGGCAACAGAAATTAGCGAATTATTTTTCTTATCAAGCTTCATAGATAATTTGGGCTGAACCCCAGAAATAGATAACTTCCCTGCCGATTGCTGTGCTTTTTGAGAAACATCTTGCAAGCTAAATTCTATTATTGGCAATTCAGAAGTATTAAACATTTCTTTAATAAGTTTCTTATTCATTACTGGGCTCATTCATCCTCCGAACAGTTACAGCACCAATCGTATCTACGTTCGTAGTACAAAGCAGAAGACCAAATAAGTCTTCTCTATCGACCTTTTGGGTAGCAGTAACAATATCTAAATACCATCCTTCAGGCAAAAGGCCTCTAAAAAAATAAAATAACTGTTTAGATTCATAAGGTTCTTCTCTAAGAGGCAATGATATCGAAATAGGTGTATTCTTTTTTAAAAATTCTTTATTGTATTCAAAAATATACACATCTTTTGTTTCACTGATATATCCAGCCAAATCCTCATTATAAAAAACTTGTGCTTTTCTAAGTTCTGCCATAATTCTGTATCGAATTTAATTTTTTACTGCATAGGAAAGTATAAAAATACTTTCCTATCTCCGCCTGCTTTGCTACGCAAAGCAAAACGGCTGGGGCTACGAAAATCGTCTATGACCGGCGATAAAAGTCATCGCCGAAGGCGATTTTCTTGTCTTTAGGTTAAGATTCTATTTTTTCATCACGCATCAGTTCTAGATGAATCCCTAAGAAATCCAAAACTTGATTAAGTTTATCTAATCGAATAGTGGTTTTACCTTTTTCAAGTTCTCTTAAAAAACGCAAACCTACTCCCGCTCTTTTTGCGAAATCAATTTGAGTTAAGCCCAGTTTTTTCCGCAAATTTTTAATCTGCATATTAATTGAAAGCTGCGCCATAGTAATAAGAATATACCACCTTTCGGGTATAATTGCAAGCATTTTTTTAATTATTATACCCGAAAGGGTTAATTATAGACGTATTGCACCCGAAAGGGTATATTAAATAGTAAAAAAATAAGAAAATACTTGTACATATAAAGATTTCAAGCAAGGGCAGAAATCAATTTTTAACTTTGCTGACATAGATAAGATTCTAGAAGACAAAAGATTAGAATGGGAGTTACCTAGAACTTTGACGACTCAAAAGTTCTTGCAATCATTACTTGAAAATTTATTAAAAATATTAAAGAAGTTAGCTTTTATTTATCCTTATCATCAAGCAATAGGATTTCTTCTTGAAAAAATTTTACTTGCTTTTTTTTCGAAACTGTTTTATGATATTAAAAATAGTTAATCACGGAGGCTTAATGAAAGAGCATTTAGGATTTTTAAAAACTTCCAGCGCGGTTGTTAAAGTTGCCGCCTGGATTTTTTTATTTTTAGGCGTAGTTGGCAGCGTATATATTTTTTTAGGCCGTGTTCCGGGCAGGGCTAACATAGACGGGCTGATAAATTTAGCTATTTGTATTTTTCTTTTCTTTTTCTTGTTTGTCATTGCTAAAATCGCCGATTTGTTAGTAAAAATAATTAACGAGATTCATGAGATCAAGAAAGAGTAAGAGGGAGAATAATATGCTTTATAGAATTTCTATTTTAGCCATTTGTTTTATGTGTTCTTTTTTGCTCGGCTGCGATAGCATTATGAATTTAATTTCTCCGAAGAAAAATATTGTATCGGTTACAGGGACAGTTGTTGCCAAAGTTGCGAATATCCCGGTAACCCTGGAAGCCTTAAACAGGGAAATCGACGTTTATAATGCGGCCGTTAATGTGGCTATTGACGCGAATCCTGATTTGACTTTTCAGCAGAAAAAAGAACAGAAAGAAAAAAACGAAATTAAGGCCCCGGAACAAAAACTCCGCTATTTAAACGAACTTGTTGTCCGCAGAATGGTTTTTGCTCAGGCAGGAATAGATAAAGGCCTGGAGCGCAGGGAAGACGTGAAAGATGTTTTAGAAATAAACAGGGCGAATATCTTGGCGCAAGAGATGCAAAATGAAGTTATCAAAAATATCGACGTCAGTCAAATGGAGTTAGAAGACGCTTATAAAAAAGTAAAAGAGCAATTAAAACAGCCTGAAACACGCAATGTGCGCGAGGTTGCCGCAAAAACTGAAGCCGAAGCAAAACAAATCCTTTTGGAATTATTGCAGGGCGCGGATTTTATGGTTATCGCGAGAGATCGTTCAGTCGCAGAATCCAGCAAAAATTCCGGAGACTTAGGTTATCTTAAAAAAGGAGAAAAAGGCGGAGTCTTCGACGATGTTGCTTTTTCTCCCGCATTGCAGCAAGGTTCAATAAGCAGCGTATTTAAGAACAATGACGGTAATTACTGTATTGTCAAAATAGAAGGCATTAAAGAAGGTAAGCAGTTATCCTTTACTGAAGTACAGAATGAGCTTAAGGAAAGATTATTAAATTTAAAGAGGCAAGAAGAATTAGAAAAATTTTATAGCCAAGTTTCTCGTGATAATATCAGAATAGAAATTCACGAAAGCCGGATAAAATAATATGCCGCTTCCTTTACAAAAACAACAGATTTATCTAATTTCAGGCGTTGTTTTGGCGTTAGCTGCCTTGTTTATGATTAAGGTTTATCTTGATAAACAACGGTATCTTGCCGAGGTGAGCGCCTCCGAAAAATTCAAAAAGATACAAGCAAGCCAAATATCGGTCCTGGTTGCCAAAGATGATATAGTTAAGGGAAAAATCGTTGAACCGGACAATTTTACGGCGAAAATCATTCCCAATCAATTTGTGCAGCCGGGAGCGGTTACTTCGTTAGACAGAATCAGCGGAATGATTTCCATTACTAATATATCTAAGGGCGAGCAAATAACCTTAAATAAATTCGCATATGCGAAAGAAACAGGCGGCCTTTCAGAAGTAACGCCTATAGGCAAGAGGGCGATCACTATTTCGGTAGACAATATTTCTTCTTTGGCCGGTATGATTAAAGCGGGAGACCATGTAGATGTTATCGCTTTGATTCCGAATAGTGTCGCAGGCGCCGACGGGAAAGTGGTAACTCAATTAATTACACTGCCGATATTCCAAAATGTATTGGTCCTGGCGATAGGCCAGCAAACCAGTCCTGCTTCGTCTAAAACGGATTTAAGATTTCGAAGCATAGAAGCTAAACAAGAAACCAATCCCCTGATTACATTGGCGCTTATCCCTCAGGAAGCAAGCCTCATCGCCTTTGTGCAGGAACAGGGGAAAATCAGATTAACAATGCGTTCCCCTACAGATACAAAGATTGAGCCTGTTGTAGCGGCAAATTGGGAAAGTTTGTTCCAATATGTGTTTCCAGAGCGAATAGCCAAGCCCCAAAAAGAAGAGCAGCATAAACCGGGTGACTACGTAGAAATTTACAGGGGTTTAAACAAAGAAAAAGTTCTCTTGACTAAATAAAAATTGATGAAAAAAATATTTTTGGCAGCAATAATTCTATTCGTAAGTTTAGCAGCTTTTCCTTTCACAAATTATGCGTCAAATGATACAACCAAAGATATAATATTATACATGGGCCAGGTGAAAATCCTGCCTGTTAGCCATCCCTCCCGCATTGTTATTGCAAATCCCGAAGTCGTCGATGTTAATAATGTCTCAATAAGCCAGTTAACGCTTAGTGCCAAGGCTGTCGGAACAACCAGCCTTGTATTTTGGGATAATTTTGGCGAGCAATCTTTTCAGGTAAAAGTTTTTTCGGAAAACATGCAAAATATCAAATTCCGTATAGACAATATTTTGTCGAAACTTGGATTAACTGATGTGGTTGCCCAGGCAGAGGATGCAGAAGCCAAGGTTTTGTTGTTGGGCAGTGTGAAGACTGCGGAGGAAAGAGAACGCGTTATGACTGCTTTGGGCGCGTTAAAAGATAAAATAGTAGATTTACTTCTAATTAAAGAATTGGAGTCAACCGTTGAGATAGATGTTCAGGTGTTAGAGCTTGATAAGGATGCCACTAATACCCTTGGTTTTACCTGGCCCGCTTCAATTACAGGGACAGATGTTTCATTACCGGTATCAACTGCTGTTACCGGTTTAAAGAATTTATTTTATGTGTCAAAATTTACCCGTTCCGCTTTTAACGTCACATTAGATGTCCTTGTTCAAGAAGGCAAAGTACGCATTCTTTCCCGGCCGCGGCTTGCTTGTCAGAGCGGGAAAGAAGCAGAGTTGTTAGTCGGCGGAGAAAAGCCGATTTTTACCACAACTGTGGCTGCGACTACCGGAGCAGAAGGTACGGAGGTAGAGTATAAGGAATTCGGGATTAAATTAAAAATCAAACCCACCGTTACTGATGATAACAGGATAAAATTGGGATTAAATGTTGAAGTAAGCGAAGTTGGTACCGCAGATACAATAGGTACTGCTGCTGCTCCTACAGCCAAAGCGTATCCTTTAAGTAAGCGGAGCACCTCGACGCAATTATATCTGAATAACGGACAAACTATGGCAATCAGCGGCTTAATTAAAGAAAAGATGGAAGAAGATATCCGCCGGGTTCCGTTTTTGAGTGATATTCCTTTTTTTGGAGGGGCGTTTAGGAGAAAAACGACCACAATCGGCGGAGGGACCGGCCAAAGAGGCAACACAGAATTATTTATTATGCTTACCCCTACCATTGTAAGCACGCAAAAAGACGTTGAACAGGAACAAGCGATGAAAAAAGCTTCTCAAGAAGATAAAACAAATGTTAAATCAACTGCTGCTATTAGTTCACAACCTGTGATTATGCCGACGCCGTTACAGGATTATGCAAGCTTTATTCAAAGGCGTATCTTGGATAACCTAACTTACCCTCCCTCGGCGAAAGAAGCGGGTTTTCAGGGGACGGTAAAATTGAGCCTGCATTTAGCTTATTTGGGCGAACTTTTAGATGCGGGAGTTAAGTCTTCCTCAGGATATAAAGTTCTTGACGATAATGCTATTTCTGCAGCGCGCGCAATAACAAAATATCCGCCATTTCCCTCTTCAATTGAGAAAAAAGAAATTTGGATTGATATACCTGTCGATTACCGCTTAGAATAATATGTCCAAGAAAATCGTGATCTTTAGCACAAAAGGCGGCGTAGGAAAAACCTTTGTTGCTTCTAATCTGGCCGTAAGCCTGGCAAAAGATGAGATGAAGCGGGTGTTGTTAATAGACTTAGACCCCCACGCAGTCGGTGATATGGCAAGAATGCTGGATATTCATCCCCAAAAGGCCATAGTCGACCTGATTAATCTCCTCAAGAAAAAGCCGAAAGAAATAAGACGAGAAGACTTTTTGGTCCACAGCGAAACTTCGGATGTTGATTTTATTGCCGGAGTTTTGAAGCCTCAACAGTCACCTCACTTTGACCCCGGAAAATTAAAAGAAGTTCTGGCGATACTCGATCATCTTTACGACTATATAATTATTGACGCAGGCCGTGCCTTTAGCGAGCTTTTTATCAATACTTTAAATCTTTCTAATCTGATTCTTCTAGTGGTAACGCCTGACGTCCTTTCTATATACCAAACTAAATGGGCAATAGATACACTGCAGTTCTTACATTTTCCGCTAGCAATGGTTCGTGTTGTTTTAAATAGGGCTGAATCAATTTCCGGTATCAGCTGGCAAGAGGTAAGGGTGAGCCTTCCAGCAGATATTATAATCAGGATTCCTTCTGAAGGCAAGGTAGTGGGCCAGGCAGTAAACCGCGGCATCCCGGTAGTTATTGATAATCCTAAAGCAAAAAGTGCCCTAGCCATTAAGAATTTGGCCCATGATTTAGTGACGCAGGAAAACTTATTTATTGAGACAAGCGAGATCAGTGAAATAAAACTTAAGGAAATGGCAACAGAAGAGAAGGACGACTTTTGGCAAAAACAAGGCATGACTGAAATTCTGACGGAGCCGGTTGTTGAAGATGCGGATGAGGTACTGTTATTGAAGCGCCGCATACATTCCCGTCTTATTGAAGAGCTTAATCTTAAGAGAATGGATACCAAGGCCTTCAGTGATGCCAAAAAAACAAAGGAATTGAAGGCAAAGGCTGAGATGATGGTGGCAAATTTTTTAGCAGAAGAAGCAGGCAGCCTAATTTCATCATCAGAGGTACGCAAGAAACTTGTTAAAGAAATTTTAGATGAGGCCTTAGGACTGGGCCCGCTGGAGGATCTATTAACGGATCCTTTGATAACCGATATTATGGTTAATAATAAAGACGAAATATATGTCGAACGTAACGGTAAGTTAGAGTCAACCGCTAAGAAATTTATTTCTAATGAACAGGTAAAAACAATAATTGAACGTATTATTGCGCCTATCGGCAGGCGCATAGATGAAAGCGTACCTATGGTGGATGCCCGTCTTCCTGACGGTTCGCGCGTTAACGCGATTATCCCGCCGCTTTCTTTAACCGGCCCGACATTAACCATACGAAAATTCCGCAAGGAAAGGTATAAAACAGAAGAACTTATCCAGATAAATACCTTAAGTGAGCCGATGGCAGCATTTATCAAGGCATGCGTTTTGTCCAGGAAGAATATTATAGTCTCCGGAGGGACCGGCAGCGGTAAAACTACCATTTTGAATGTATTGTCCGCTTTTATTCCGGATAATGAAAGAATAGTTACTATTGAAGATGCTGCTGAATTAAAATTGCATCAGGATCACTGGGTTAGGCTTGAGTCGCGTTCTCCTAATATCGAGGGAAAAGGCGGGATTACGATAAGAGATTTATTTAGGAATACTCTTAGGATGCGCCCGGACAGAATAATTATCGGCGAATGCCGCGGCGCTGAAACCTTAGATATGCTTCAAGCAATGAATACAGGCCACGACGGCTCAATGACTACGATACACGCCAATTCAACGCGCGATGTAATTTCAAGAATGGATTCAATGATACTTATGTCCGGTGCAGAGCTGCCGGTGCGCGCAATTAGAGAAATGATTGCCTCTGCCGTTAATGTTATCGTTCATACTACCAGGCTTCCCGATGGCTCAAGAAAAATAGTGCAGGTTTCCGAATTGACTGGGATGCTCGACGAGATGCACATCGGCCTTAAGGACATTTTTATTTTTAAACAAATAGGCCTCTCAGGCGATGGGAAAGTTCTTGGCGATTTTATACCTACTGGCCATGTCCCGGCTTTCTTCGGTGATTTTAAATTACGCGGCATTACTCTTTCCGAAAGTATCTTTAAAACCCCATAATGAGATTAATTAACAAAACAAAAAACACAATTTTAGCCCAAGATGTGCAAGTTGCCGATACTCTTTTTTCCCGGATGCGCGGGCTTTTGGGAAAAAAAGAATTAAAATCCGGGCAAGCAATCGTTTTAAAGCCATGTAATTCCATTCATACTTTTTTTATGCGTTTTCCCATTGATGTAGTATTTGTCAACAAAGATAACAAAGTAGTAAAAACTATACCTGGTTTAAAGCCTTTTTGCCTCAGTGGAATATATTTTTCTTCCTCTTTTGCTATTGAGTTACCTGCCGGTACAATTCAGGCCAATCTAACAGAACAAACCGACACCCTCGAATTAATTTAATTAGGGACGTCTTCGCTGCCAATCAAAGGACGTCTTTGGTGCTGTCCTTGGTGCCAATCGGGAGGGTGTCTCCATTAAAAATATGTCTTCAAACTTTATGGCCACCCTTGAGTGCAGGTTCGAACTAAAGAACAAATACCTCTTCCTTAATCTCATATCCCATTGTTTTATAAGCTCTTAGCCTTTTTTTATACATAGCGGATAGTACTGATATTTTCTGGTCAACATAATCGTATATACAGATGTCAGTTTTGGTATGATGCTTACGATGCAAGCGCCCAGCGTATTGAATGACTTTACCCTTAAATGCTATCGGCATAGCTATAAAAAGCGTATCTATCCTTGGGTCGTCAAATCCTTCTCCAAGATTGCAAGGTGCTCTTTGCGTTCAGTAAGGATAAGCGGGAATCTTCCTTCGGCTGCCGCTCTTTTTACATCATCAATAATCATTTCGTTACGAATTTCATCAGATAGAAGTTTTGGCCAGAGGTCATAAATATTCGACCTATCATTCCATTCGTAATCAAATGCGGTTATCCTTGGCAGTATGAAACAATTTGGGATATCTTGGGTTATCTCCTGATGTTTTATTTGATGAATAATCGGGCCGCATTGCATATGAATAATCGGCTGCTGGCCGTCTCTACGGTAAGGAGTTGCGGTAAGACCCAAAACAAATTTGGCTTTTACCTCCATCATTACCCGCTCAAACGATACTGCGCCAATGTGGTGGCACTCATCAACTACCACAAATCCATAATCAGCCACACGATCATCTACACTGCCTTTATCTCCAAGACTTTGTATCATAGCAACGTCCAATATGCCCGTAGCCTTGTCTTTTCCACCGCCAATCTGGCCAATTTTCTCAAGATCCAGCCCTAAGAAATTAGATAGTTGCTTGCGCCATTGTTCCATAAGGGGCTTGCGGTGAACCAGTACAAGAGTGTTTGTTCTACGCTTGGCAATGGCATAAATCGCAAGGACTGTTTTACCGGTACCGGGTGGTGCAGATAATACACCAATCTCTGAGGATATTTTGTAAAATTTCGTGGCGTTCTTGAGAGTTGTCTTGCGGACACATATTATTAGATTAAACTCCATCTTTGGAGTTTAATTCTCTATGAATAGGAAATACTTTCGATTTTTTAATCTCAGCTTTAATGGTTTTGAAGAAGTTATTAATAATTTCTTTTAATCTTTTTCTGGGATGTATTTCTCTGATAGCTTTCTGTTGCCCAATGCGGAATACCAGCCCGCCCAAGCTGTTTGTCGCATAGAGCTAGATGTGAACAAGAATATTAGTTCCTTTTATATGAATTTCTTCGTTTCACCATCTATGCCCCTTGTTGGCCTTTAGGTAATATATTTTTCACCCATGCAAGGAATCTTTCTGAATGTTTGGATAGACCAACAGCTTCAGTTTGGGTAATCAACCTTTGGCCGTATTCAACGATACTTTTCATTGAGATTAAGCTACGTAAATGGCTGATATTTTCTTCAAGCACCTTATGTTTCACCAAGCTGCTAAGAAGCTTAAGTATATCATCGTGTTTGGGGCTTGTGCTCTTTATCCCATGAAGAGCAACTAATAATGCATCTGCCGAAGATATGCCGGCATGTATGGCGTTTAATCCGGCCGCATTCCATTTCTCTTTTATAAGGCTGTCTTGCGCACTTGAGAGAAACTCTTCTGCTTTTTTGAGGTAGTTTGTATAATCTGATTTTGGAACATGGCTGGTTCTAATATCTTTTGTCATAAATTGGCTAATTCCGATATATTTTTACCGTAGATAACTTTACCGGTACGGACAATTTCATTGATAAAGGCGTCATTCTTTTTTAATTTATTCTGGAATTCATTTATCGAGAGTGCTGTACTTGCCAGCTGGTTTCCAAAAAGCAATGTCACTTTTTTCCCCGCTTCGGATAATTCTTCTGAAATAAGCGGTTTGCTCTTTGAGCGCGGATAGATAATAACAATATCTATATCACTATCTGATGAAGCACCACCTTTAGCAAAGCTACCGAATAAAATAACGCTTAAAGGTCGCGGCGGTTTAATTTCTTTTACGATAATCTGGACAATATGCCCAAATACGCCCTCCTCTTTTTCAAACGCCGGACGGATAATTTCTTTAACTAAAACATGCTCTTCATTAAGCCAGTAAACTAGGGAGCTGCCCACAGAATGCATATTCACTACACCCTGTTTAGTTAAATCCTTTAAGGCGGTGTGGACTTTTACGTGCGATAAATCAACATTTTTAGCAATCTCTCTGCCATTTAACTGGGCTTGGCTTTTAACCAGAAATCGCAGTATTTTTACCTTTGAATACTGCCCAAAGATATTGTCGAGTGGACTGTCTAATAACAATTCTGCCTCCTTGCATCGGAAACTATACTTACCAATTGGTAAGTATTATTACCATAAATATCCAATTTGTCAATTCATTTTTGCAGTGGTTTTGCAGTGGTGCTGTTGAAAATTTTTTCTTTCGAGACTAAAAACTTCATAAAATTTATACTCTTTTATTTGCATGTCTGGTAAATGCTTAACAAAATAAGGTAGGTTACCTTTTTTCCTTAATGGGGACACCCTCCCGATTGGCAGAAATAACGACTTCCGATTGGCTCTGAAGACGTCCCTAATTATAGCCTTAATGAATGTCCAAACAGAATGTCCAAACAGAGGGATTGACAATGTCAAAATTATCCCGGATTTTGCATTAGAAAAATCCGCCCCGAGCGAGTGCGTAGCCTACCTTTAGGTATAGCGAGGGGCCGCACGGTCAAATTCGACGAGAATTTGGCCGGCTTTGTGGGGTATCCTAAATTTTGCGACTGCACAAAATAGTGCGTGCAAAACCCGGGATTACCTTGCGAAACCAACAAAATCCTCGTTGGATTTTGTTGTGCAACCCCTTCGGGGCAAATTTTGCTATTGCAAAATTTGGGATTATGTGGTATATTTAATTAGACGAATAGAAATGTCCAAAATGACCAAGATGTTAAATCGAGGTATCATATGGGTACTGTCTATAAATTAAAACCAGAAATCAAGGCTTTCATTTTAGAAAAAAAGAAAGAAAATCCTAGCTTAAGCTGCAGAAAAGTTACGCAATTAATTGAAGAACAATTCAAAAACAAAATTTCCAAATCAACTATTAATGCAATATTTAAAGAATCTGGTTTAAGCATGCCAGTTGGCAGAAGGCCAAAGAAGCGTCGACGGCCATCGCTTAAATTACAAATTGCCTTGCCAACTTTAGAACCGACTGAGAAGTTAATTCAGATAGCTCAACCAGAAACAAAAATAGAGTTACCTGCGCCTACTCAGCCTGAATTACCAGTTGAGCCAGCTCAACCAGAACCTTTTGTGCCAGAGCAAGTTAAAGAAACTCCAGCTCCTGAACCGCCTCCAGAGCCAGAGCCAATCCCTGAACCCGTGATAGAGCCAATAACTGAAATTAAAACAGAGATAGTTTTAGAAACACAAACTACCGGCGCAATTTTACTAAAAGCAGCAGATTTATTAATAGGCGGTATTTCACGAATCAATGAAATTATTAGATCAAGGGTGAGAATTTTCACACCTGATCTTTTTGTTAAGACCGAAATTTTGTTATATTCATTACTATTTGATATGCCGGATGAGGTAAAATTTAACTCCAAATCCCCCTTATGGCCATTAATCTCTAAAAAAGTCACCACCGAGGATATTTTATCATATCTTAATGAGTTACAGCAACTTACAGCATTACTGTCAGATATTTCCCGCACTATCCCAGCTTTATTTTTTAATGTACGCGGGGTAAAAGTGTTACTGGCAGACAACACCGATTTATACCTTGACGGTCAACTGCATTCTGTATGGTCAACCCAGCACATCCCGAATGGTTTTTCCACAACCGTAAGCAATATAAAGACTTACATTAAAAAGTGTTTTCAAGAAGACAGGCCTTTTGTTTTTTCTATGGCGCCTGGATATGATGTGCCAACAAGTGAGTTTTTTGATTTTATCTTGAGCCTCGATTCACCAGGAGCTAGAAGCATTTCTTCGTTTTCAATTTACGGTAACCAGTTTGAAGAGTTAAATGTTATAAAGCCAGAACAAATGAAAAAGAGTCATTTTATTTTTGGACTTTGGCCATGGCAATTTGTCCAATATCGTAAGGTTAATGCAATCAAGGAGTTCCATCCATTTTATTTTGAACCATTAAAAACAGAATTCTTTGTTGCCGAAATTGAGATTGAATTAACGCAGCCTGATGTAGATAAAGGAGTTGTGGTATTAAGGGGATATGCTTTAAAAACCAATTTAGGCGAGAAAACAAGATTAGTAATTTTAAGCAACTTTCCCGCAGAAATGATTACTTTAGATCGGCTTTGTAATACTTACTTGAGTTATTGGCCCAACCTTGAAGAAGGGTTTCAGGATTATAGCCGAAAAATTGAGCTTTTTACCTATACTGTCACTACACAACCTCAATTTGCCGCAGATAGCATTGCCTTGCTTAAAGAGCCGGCAGCAGATATAAATAGCTTTTTTAATAATTATCTTAAGGCGCTTGATTTATTTGTAAAATCTAACTTTTTGCCCTTTGGTTACGAAAATAATGATTTCTCGACGACAAAAGAGCAATTTTATAATCTACCTGTTTTATTAAAACAAGAAAAGGGCTATTATTCCGTTTTATTCAAGCCTCCCGCAGGGTACGCTTTGTTAAATGACCTTAAATATGTCTGCTGTAGGCTCAACGAAAGAGAGATTGCGTCTATCGACGGGAAGAAATACTGGTTTGGCTGCTGAAAGCGGTTTCTTTATAGGGAGAAATAATCTTGATTCCTAGTATTATTAATGTTATATTTTGATTGCAATTTGAAGGCGGCAGCGAAAATAGCAATTCCATTGCCGGGAGGCGGCAATGGATACGCAAAGCCACGGGACGATGCTCGCCAAAAAGGCATCTGTAAATTTTTAAACTCCGAGTATCAAGCGAGAGCGCCAGCCGGGTTACCGAAAGCCGAATTTCTAGAAAAATGGTAACTCGGTTTTTTATTTGAAAAACAAAAACTCTTAAGGAGGTGTAAGATGAAGAAAGGCCAATCAACACTGGAATACGTGATTATTATAACTGCTATCGTAGCGGGAATAATTTTTGCGGCTACAACTTTTCTGAAACCAAGAGTACAAAATGCTCTAGACCATGCTACCAGCGAAATGCAAAGCGGAGTAGAGAAAATAAATTTTAGCGGAGGCACATCTAAACCATAAGGAGGTGAATAATATGTTTGCTAAACTAAGAAAAAGTAAAGCGCAAACCACCGCGGAATACGCGATTTTGATTGCTTTGGTGGTAGGGGCTGCTATGGCAATGCAGATTTATGTAAGAAGAGGCCTGCAGGGCCGCGTCAAGGACGTCGTGGACCATACCGGTTCCGGCGGGGAAGTTGGCGCGCAAGGAGATCAGCTTACTTTTAGCTCCAGCCAATATGAGCCGTATTACCTTACTTCTCAGTCAAACACGACACAGAGTATGACTAATAAGGAAAACGTAGCAGAAGGTGGAGTTGTCGCTAGGACCGCTGCCAGCGATATTACCACTAGCCGTGACCAGACTATTCTTCCCTCAGGCGGAGATTAATAAGCAGGAAGAGAATTTTTAACGGTATAGGAAAGTATAAAACACTTTCCTAACCACTGAAACTTCATAAGGAAGGTTCTGAATTCCGCCTTTGGCGGAATGAAGTTTCTTGTATTCACCCGGGCGTTCGGCATATATCAGGAGGTCCTGGTTCCAGAGAGATCGAGATCAGAATCGGCATAGCTTATAAACCAGTTTCCGCGATCCTTAAAGAAAGCTTCGTCGAGCCCATCC
>JAZDFW010000013.1:0-12431 GCA_043807505.1 Candidatus Omnitrophota bacterium
CGACTTGAATGATTTTGGGCTTGCCAACCGCAGTAATTTTTTCCGTTATATTCTATTTCGAGCTTGATATTACGCATTCAGCAATTTGTACGGCATTAGTAGCAGCGCCTTTACGCAAATTATCAGCTACAACCCAAAGCCAAAAACCGTTTTTTACAAAACAGTCGCGGCGGATCCGGCCGATAAAAGTCTCATCTTTGCCCTCTACATCCTTTGGCATTGGATAGAGATTCTTCTTTGGGTCATCTATAACAATTATCCCAGGTGACTTACAAAGAAGTTCTTTTATCTTTTGGGGTGTAATGGGTTTTCTAGTTTCAATATAAACCGATTCAGAATGGCCGGTCCTTACAGGCACCCTGACAGTGGTCGCGGAAATTTTTATTTTATCATCGTGCATAATCTTATGGGTTTCCTTGACTAATTTCCATTCTTCACTTGTATAGTCATCTTCAACAAAGCCGCCGATTTGGGGGAAGACGTTAAAAGCGAGTTGCTGAGGCAAAAATTTATTCTTTACGTCTGCATTTAAATTATTAAATCCTCCGGCAAAAATTAAAGTAATTTCTTCTTTCAACTGCTCAACTGCGTCCCGGCCGGCACCGGAAGAGGCTTGTAGGGTAGTAGCGATAATTCTCTTAATACCGACTTTTTTATAAATCGGCCAAAGAGCAACTACCATTTGTATTGTAGAACAATTAGGATTCGCGATTATGCCTTTATGTTTTAATACATCCTTGGCATTTACTTCAGGAACCACTAATGGAACTTTTTCGTCCATGCGAAAATCTGCCCCATTATCAATTACCACTACACCTCTTTTTACTGCCTCAGGGGCATAAGTTAGGCTAGCGCCCTTTTCTCCTTCAGTCCCGGCAAATAAAGCAATGTCAATGCCATTAAAACCATCTGGAGAAATTGCTTCTACTGAATACTTCTGCCCATCAACTTCTATATCTCTGACAGAGCGCGCAAAAACACGCAATTCCCCAACAGGGAAGTTACGCTGCCTTAAAACACGTAACATTTCTATCCCTACTGCCCCTACACCAACTACCGCAACATTATATTTTTTCATTTGATTTCCTTTACAACTAAATCTCCGACTTCCGTCGTAGTGTAACCCATTTTACCTGCTGCCAAGCTTTTTAGTTTCTTAGAAACTACCTCAATAGCCGCATCCTCAACTGCCTTGCCTGCTTTTATTTCGCCTAAATTCTCTAACATCATCCCTACCGCACAAATCGCAGCTAACGGGTTAATCACATTTTTACCGGTATATTTTGGCGCGCTTCCGCCAATCGGCTCAAACATAGATACGCCTTTAGGATTAATGTTTCCTCCCGCGGCAATTCCCATCCCACCTTGAATCATAGCGCCCAAATCCGTAATAATATCTCCGAACATATTATCAGTAACAATCACGTCAAACCATTCGGGATTCTTTACAAACCACATTGTTGTAGCATCAACATGGGCATAATCAGTCTTGATATCCGGATACTCTCCGGCTAATTCCTTAAAAATCCTTTCCCATAAATCCCAGGCATAAGTCAAAACATTGGTTTTCCCGCACAACGTAAGTTTTTTTTGTTTATTGCGCTTTCTGGTATATTCAAAAGCATAACGCAGGCAACGCTCCACGCCTTTTCTGGTATTATAGGAAATCTGTATTGCTACCTCTTGAGGCGTACCTTTATTTTGAAATTCACCCATTCCTTTATATAAACCTTCGGAGTTCTCACGTACTACCACAAAATCAATATCTTTAGGGCTTTTATCTTTTAAGGGGCAGAAATCAGCATTGTAGAGTTTTACCGGCCGTAAATTAATATACTGATCCAGAGAAAATCTTAATTTTAGAAGAACCTCGGTTTCCAAAATCCCGGGTTTAACATCAGGATGGCCAACTGCCCCTAAAAAAATAGTATGATATTTTTTTAACTCTTCAATATCCTCATTTTCCACCGTCTTTTTAGTTTTAAGATAACGCTCTCCGCTGAAATCAAAAATCTTAGTTTCATATTTAAAGTTATATTTAACACTTGAAACCTTTAAAACTTTTAGGCCTTCGCGGACCACTTCTGGGCCGGTTCCATCCCCGGGTATAACTGCAATTTTATACATTGAGCACCTTGAGCACCTCTAATTTTTTATTTAGCGAAATCCCGCAGCCTGCGTAGTTAATTTTATGGCGAAGCCTAAAATTAACAAGCGCTTACCCAAAAGGGGTAGGCCTTCGCATCCTATTGCGAAGGGCATTAGGCAAGGGATATCAATTTATAGTTTTAAGCACCTTATGTTTAATATAATTCATTAGGCCGCCGCTCTCCACAATCTGCTGTAAAAATTCCGGAAAAGGCTGCGTTTCATAATTACGTTTGTTACTTAAATTTTTTATTATACCGGTTGATAAATCAATTTCTACCAAATCACCGTCTGATAGCTCATCTATATTATCAAACTCCAAAAAAGGTAAACCGATATTTATAGCGTTCCTAAAAAAGATACCGGCAAAGCTCTTTGCTAAAACCGCGCCAATACCGCTTCCTTTAATCGCCAAAGGCGCGTGTTCCCGGGAAGAACCGCAGCCAAAATTTGAACCTGCTATAATGATATCCCCCTTAGATATTTTTTTTATGAAATCTCCCGCTATGGTTTCCATACAATGGATCCCTAATTCTTTTTCGTCAGTGGACACCAGATATTTTGCGGAAATAATATCGTCGGTATTTATATTATCGCCAAATTTATGAACTTTACCTTTTATAATCATTTTATCAAAGCTGGATGCGTAATTTTTCCTCTAATGGCGCTAGCCGCGGCAACCGCGGGATTAGATAAATAAACTTCAGATTTTACGTGGCCCATCCTGCCGATAAAATTACGGTTCGTAGTAGCCAGGCACTTTTCGCCTTCAGTCAAAATTCCCATATGCCCGCCCAGGCACGGCCCGCAGGTAGGGGTAGAAAATATGCCGCCTGCTTTAATGAAAATCTCGGCTAATCCTTCCTTGACCGCCTGAAGGTAAATTTTTTGTGTTGCCGGAATTATAATTAAACGTAAGCCCATTTTGATCTTTTTACCTTTTAGAATTTTAGCAGCAACTCTTAAATCGGAAATCCTGCCATTTGTACAAGAACCGATAACTACCTGATCTATAACGATATCTTTTAACTGATCGGCTGATTTCACATTGCTTGGTAAATGAGGGCATGCAACAAGAGGCTGTAATCCAGAAACATCATATTCATAGATTTTTTCATATACAGCATCTTTATCGCTTCTATATACTTTATATTTACGCTTAGCTTTCCCTAATACATATTTTAGCGTAATCTCATCCGGCTCAATAATACCTGAACTGCCCCCTGCTTCAATTGCCATATTAGACATTGAGAATCTATCATCCATACCCAATTTTTTTATTACAGGGCCGCTAAATTCCATCGATTTACATAATGCCCCGTCTACGCCGATATTGCCTATGGTATATAAAATAAGGTCTTTGCCTGTTACCCATTTATTGAGCTTTCCTTTATAAATAAATTTGATACTGGCAGGAACTTTAAACCAACATTTACCATCCACAAATGTTCGCGCTAAATCCGTAGAACCAACACCTGTAGCATAGGCGCCTAATGCACCGTAAGTACAGGTATGAGAATCAGCCCCAATTACTAGATCGCCGGGCAAAACCAGGCCCATCTCCGGTAATAGCACATGCTCAATACCCATACAGCCTACTTCGAAATAATTCTTAATCTTCTGTTCTTTAGCAAAATCGGCTAAAATTTTACATTGGTTTGCACTTTTTAAATCTTTGGCTGGAGCAAAATGATCCGGGACTAAAACAATTTTTTTATTATCGAAAACTTTTTTAACGCCTATCTTTTTAAACTCTTGTATAGCAATGGGCGCTGTAATATCATTACCCAAGGCGATATCTACATTAACCTCGATAAATTCTCCCGGGGCAATGTCTTTCTTGCGAGTATGTGCTAATAATATTTTTTCTGAGATTGTGTAAGGCATCTTTTTAAGCTGATAGCTGATATTATCCTTTAAACTTCTTTACTACGAGGGTAGCATTATGGCCGCCAAAGCCTAAAGAATTAGACATGCAGACATCTACTTTTGCACAACGTGCGGTATTAGGCACATAATCGAGGTCACATTCAGGATCAGGATGATCATAATTTATCGTAGGAGGAACAACGCTATCCTTAATTGATAAACAACAGACGATGAATTCTACACCTCCAGCCGCCCCTAATAAGTGGCCCGTCATTGACTTTGTAGAAGAAACCATTACCTCTTTTGCATGATTACCCAAGGCCCTCTTTATTGCCAGAGTTTCGATTTTATCGTTTAGTTTTGTTGATGTTCCATGGGCGTTAATATAATTTACCTGTCCGTTATTCAGCTTGGCATCTTTTAATGCTAATGTCATTGCCCTGGCTGCGCCATCACCATCAGGATCAGGAGCAGTTATGTGATATGCATCACAAGACGAACCGTAACCGGACATTTCAGCATAAATATGCGCATTTCTCTTCTTTGCATGTTCTAAAGTTTCAAGGACCACTATACCACAACCTTCGGCCATAATAAAGCCGTCCCTATCTCTTTCAAACGGACGCGATGCTTTTTGCGGTTCATTGTTTCTTGTGGAAAGCGCCTTTAAAGCACAAAAACCTCCTACGCCCGTAGGAACAATGCAGCTTTCTGTGCCACCAGCAACCATTACATCCGCATCACCGCGTTCCAAAATTCTAAAAGCATCCCCGATTGCATGGGATCCTGAAGCACAAGCAGTAGCTACGCATGTATTAGGCCCTTTAAGGCCGAAAGTAATCCCAACCTGGCCTGCGGCTTGATTAACTATCAACATTGGAATAAGAAAAGGCGATAACCTTGCTGCGCCTTTTTGTAAAAAAACATTATGTTCTTTTTCGATGATGTCTAAACCACCGATACCCGAACCAACAACGACTCCTATTCGATTAAGATCTGTTTTTCCTAAATCAATTCCTGAATCAAGTAACGCCTGTTTTGTGCTGGCAACAGCAAATTGTACAAATCTATCCATGCGTTTTGTATCTTTCATTGATATGCCGTATAAGGAAGGCTCGAATATTTTCACTTCTCCGGCGATGCGTGAATCAAAACTACTTGCATCAAAATTCGAGAGCATCCCTATTCCGCTCTTGCCATCTTTCATTGCCTGCCAAAAAGAAGCTATATCATTTCCGAGCGGCGAAATAACCCCTAGTCCTGTAACTACAACCCTAATTTTTGTCATTTTAAATTGAAATATTTAACCTTGCTTAAAATTTACCCCGCCAGATTGAAAAGCGGGGTAAATAAATTCTATAAATTAATTAGAATTCACCAGGGGGTTATTTGGTGGTTGATTTTTCTTCGATATATTTAATTGCATCTCCGACAGTAGTAATCTTTTCAGCATCCTCATCAGGAATTTCAATGCCAAACTCTTCCTCAAGGGCCATAACGAGTTCAACGGTATCTAAAGAGTCTGCACCAAGATCATCGACAAATGACGCCTCAGCAGTAACTTCTTCTGGTTTTACACCGAGTTGTTCTGCTATTATAGATTTAACCTTATCTTGTACCGCCATTCTTTTTCCTCCTTTGTCGTCTTTATTGATTTAAACCATAACCATCCCGCCATCAACTACAATTGTTTGGCCGGTGATATACCCCGCTTCCTCCGATGCCAAAAAGACACAAGCATTTGCCACATCTTGAGGAACTCCCAATTTATTCATTGGAATCACAGCAAGCATCTTCTGCTTTACTTCTTCAGAAAGCTTAGCTGTCATATCAGTCTGAATGAAACCAGGAGCAACCGCATTAACATTTATATTACGGCTGGCAAGTTCCTTTGCAGTTGTTTTTGTAAGAGCAATTATTCCTGCCTTACTGGCAGAATAATTAGCCTGGCCGGCGTTACCAATTATGCCAATGATCGATGCGATATTTACAATCTTGCCACTTCGCTGCTTTATCATTACCTTGGATACGGCTTTAGTACAGTTAAACGTACCCTTAAGATTCACATTGATTACCGCATCCCAGTCCCCATCAGACATCCTGAGCATCAGGTTGTCCTTAGTGATTCCAGCGTTGTTAACTAATATATCAACCTTTGTAAATTTGTCAAGAATTTTATTTATTGCGGCTTCTACCTGTACAAAATCTGTAACATTTAATTCCAGGACAAGAGATCTTCTGCCCAAAGCTTCTATTTCTTTAGCAGTTTGCGCGGCCTTTTCCAGATTGATATCACTAATTACTACATCCGCGCCTTCAGAGGCAAAACTTAAAGCAATTTCTCTGCCGATTCCCTGTGCGCTGCCGGTGATTAAAGCAACCTTATCTTTGAATTTCATATCTAAATCCCCCGATTAATTCCCCGAAAAACTAAGAATATCGTCTTTCTTCTCTATATTTATAACTTGCGCGCTTGAATCTATCTGACGCATCAGGCCTTTCAAAACTTTACCCGGGCCAAACTCAAAAAATTTAACCAAGCCTTCTGAAAGCATAAATCTCATTGACTCTTCCCATCTAACAGAAGAATACATTTGATTTGTTAAATTTTCTTTAACTTCTGGAATACTAACCTCTGATTTTGCTGTAAAGTTTGCGATTACCGGAATATTCGGCGCAGTAAAACCCACAGTATCCAACACAACCTTTAATTCAACTGAAGCTTCCAACATTAGCGTTGAATGAAAACCCCCGCTTACTTCTAAGGCAACTACCTGCTTTGCCCCAGCCTCTATGCATAAATCCATTGCCCGCTCAACTGCTTCTATCCCACCTGAAATAACTACCTGTCCGGGCGAATTAATATTGGCTATTTCGGCTTTTGCGCTAGCGCAGATTTCTTTAATATTGCCTAAAGCAAGGCCCAACACTGCTGCCATTTTACCTGGGCATTTACTTGCTGCATCCTCCATTATTTCGCCTCTTTTTCTTATTAGCTTAAGGCCATCTTCAAAAGAAAGGCTGCCCGCGGCGATTAAAGCTGTATATTCTCCTAAACTTAAACCAGCAGCAAATTTGGGTTTGATATTATGCCTGGCCTTAAATGCTTCAAAAGCAGCAATACTTACCGTTACAATCGCAGGTTGAGAAATGCTGGTTGTTTTAAGTTTATCCGCCGGCCCCTCAAAACAAAGCCTTTTTAGGCCAAGCCCCAAGACTTCATCGGCTTTATCAAATACAGCCCTGCTTTCAGGAAAGGTTTCATATAAATCCTTTCCCATGCCTGCATATTGACTGCCTTGTCCGGTAAAAATAAATCCTACCATTTCACCACACAGGCGCCCCAGACAAGCCCCGCTCCAAATGCATCTAAAAGAACGATACCGCCTTTTTTAATCCTACCTTCTTTTACCGCCTCACATAAAGCTATGGCAGTAGATGCTGAAGATATATTACCATATTTCTCTATATTAAGATAAATCTTGCCTTCTGATAAACCTAATTTTTTAGCTACAGCCATAATAATCCGTACATTTGCCTGATGTGGAATAACTAAATCAATATCTTCGGCTTTTAAACCGGCACGGTCGATTACCACGCAAGCCGCATTATGCATTGCCTTTACCGCTAATTTAAATAATTCATTTCCGCGCATTTTTATGAAATGAAGCCTATTCTCTACAGTTTCCTTTGTGGCAGGCATCCTTGAACCACCGGCGGGCACCATCAAAATATCATACATAGAACCATCTCCTCCTAAATATTCTGAAATTATGCCGCCAGATTTAACTTCTGATAACACCGCAGCTCCTGCGCCATCGCCAAATAAAACACAAGTATTCCTATCTTCCCAATCAGTTATAGAAGAAAGTTTTTCTGCCCCAATAATTAAAGCGTTCTTACAGGTGCCTGTTAAGATAAATTGTTTTGCGACTACCATAGCATAGACAAAACCGGCACAGGCGCCGCCAACATCAAAACAAATTGCCCGTTTAGCAGAAAGTGCATTCTGCACAATACAAGCAGTGGAAGGAAATTGCATATCAGGGGTAATCGTAGCAACTATAATTAAATCTAAATTCTCAGGATTAAATTTTGCGCTCTCTAAAGCGCACCTTGCTGCTTTTATCGCCAAGTCCGAGCTGGCTTCGTTTCTTGCGGCCACCCTTCTCTCTTTTATGCCTGTGCGCGTAGTAATCCACTCATCGGAAGTAGCAACCATTTTTTCTAACTCAGCGTTAGTTAACACCTTGCGAGGCAAATATTCACCTACGCCAATTATGCCAACTTTCTTCATTTATCAACTCACTTTTTTAAGATTTGGTTGCTTGTGCGGGGCCTACTGCCAGTAATATTTTTTCATTAACATGGCGCTCAACTTCTTCGCCAGCTGAACGAATAGCATTTTTAATTGCTTTAACATTTGAACGGCCGTGGCCGATCATCACAACACCATTGACGCCTAATAAAGGCGCTCCGCCATATTCAGAATAATCCAGTTCCTTTTTAAACTTAGAAAAAGTTGGTTTTAATAAAACTAAACCTAATTTTCCCAAGAGATTACTTTTTAAGAGATGGCGCTTTAAAAATACCTGTATTGCTTCAGCTGTCCCTTCTGTAACCTTTAAGGCAATATTGCCGACGAAACCATCGCAGATGATTATATCGCATTTTCCGGAAAACATAGCTTTGCCTTCTACATTACCGATGAAGTTAATGGGATGGTTGGAAAGTAAATCGTATGTTTCTTTTAAAAACTCCGTACCTTTTGTTTCTTCTTCTCCGATATTAAGCAACCCTACGCTGGGATTAGGTATATTAAAAATATTTTCAATATAGGCTCTGGCCATAATCGCATACTGCAATAAATGCAGCGGCTTAGGATCTATATTAGCGCCAACATCCACAATTAAAGATATGCCTTTTAAGGTAGGCGTTACTATCGCGATTCCCGGCCGCTCTATACCCGGCAATAATCCTAATCCCAAAGTCGCCGCGCAGACTACAGCGCCGGTATTACCTGCGCTAAAGAAGGCATCGCCAAGGCCTTCTTTAACTAAATTCAAACCAATCACAATAGAGGAATTTCTTTTCCTGCGTACACTTATGGCAGGCGACTCCTGCATACCTATTACTTCCTGTGCGGGAAAAACAGAAATCTGATCGCCAAAATATCTGGCTTTATTAAGGAGGGCTTTAATCTTGGCTTCATCGCCGACAAGGACAACGTCCTTTTTATATTCTTTAACCGCGGATACCGCGCCTTGAATTACTACATCGGGCGCATGATCGCCGCCCATAGCATCAACAATTATTTTCATGGTCAAGTAAGCTAATTAAGTTAATTTATTAGCTTTTCTTTTTCTTTTCTTTTATTTTAATTTCCAAAACCTGTTTGTCTTCATAATAGCCGCAAACCTTACAAACCTTATGAGATAATTTTGGTTCTTTACACTGAGGACAATTACTTAGATTAGTTTTTGCTAATTTCCAATGCGTACGGCGCCTTTTACCGCGCGCCTTAGAATGCCTTTTTTTGGGTAGAGCCACAGGAACAACCTCCTTCGTTTAAATTATTGCCGCATTTAGGGCATATTCCCCTGCATCCGGGTTTACATAAGGGCTTAATCGGATAATCCAAAATTATCTCTTCCCTTATATCCGGATTTAAATCTATTACTTGAACTGTTTTATCAGCTTGATAATTAAGTTTAAGCTTTTTTATGAAATTAAACTCTATTTTCTCAAGGCAACGGCTGCAACATAATCGCATTAAAACATCTATTCCGACATCGGCTGTAACTGCGTTTGTAATTTTAGAAATATCAGCTTTGATTTTTATTGGGCCGTTAAATTTAACCTCGTCAGTTTCTACGTCTAAAATTTTGGCTTCAACAGATTCTTCTAAATGCAGGCCATCGCCAGCTATCTGATTAATATATACTTTCATACAGCGAATTTACTTTTTCTTAAATTTACCTAATTTTTTTTTCAATGCCGTTTCTACATAATCCGGCATAAAACAAGATAAATCCGCGCCTAAAGAACTAGCTTCTTTTAAAAGCTTTGAAGAAATATAACTATAAGATTCCTGCGGCATTAAAAAGATCGTCTCAACATCGCTATTTAACTTCCGGTTAGTTAATGCCATCTGAAATTCATATTCAAAATCGGAAAGCATCCTTAACCCGCGGATTAAAACTTTTGCCTTCTGCTTTTGCGCATAATCTACTACCAAGCCATCAAAATCCACTACTGTTACTCCTTCTAAATCAGCGGTGGCTTTTTTAAGCATTTCTACCCTATCTTTAACGTTAAAAAGCGGCTTTTTGTAAGGATTATGCGCAACTGCCACAACAAGTTCACCGAATATTTCCAATGCCCTTTTTATAAGGTCTATGTGGCCGTAGGTAACCGGATCAAAACTACCAGGATATATTGCCTTTTGACACATAATTATATGTATTTTGGGTTAAAGGTTTTTTCTTCTATAAAAAGTAAGTTCGGTATCGCCGTAGTGGGAGTGCTTACATAAAATTAAACCTCCCTGAGTGTCAGGGAGATCATCTTTTTTATAATGCTGCACCACTAGTAAACCATTGTTGGCTAATATATCACAAGCACCTATTGTTTGCAAGATTTTTTTTACCATATCTTTACAATATGGGGGATCAAGAAATATCACATCAAAGCTCTTTTGATGCTTTTTTAAAATTTCCAGGCACTTTTCTGCTTCTAACGTAAGTAAACTGCAATCAAATAATTTTAGAGCTGCCAGGCTTTTTTTTATCGCTTGAATGCATTCCCGGTTATTTTCTACTAAAACCAACTCTTTGACTCCCCGTGATTTTGCCTCAAAGCCAACTGCGCCTGTTCCCGCAAATAATTCTAGAAATGATATTCCTTCGATGTCGCCCAAGATATCGAATACGGCCTTTCTGACCTTGTTTTGTGTAGGCCTAATCCCTTTAGGCATAAATATTGCCTTACCTTTATATTTCCCGCTTATAATCCGCATTTTATATATTTAGATATACTTACCTCATCTTTGTAAAAAAAACCCGCAAATTTAAACTTTGTCCCTATATCCTTAATTCCTAAAAATGGTTGGTCAGATAAAACAGTATCGAACCTATGGAATTGACGCTCAAGAAATACATTATCGGCATAATTATCCAATAATTCAATTGCTTTTTTAAACTCTGCCCGGTCTTTTACCGGCGCCAAATATATGTTGTCATTTAAATAATATGCTCCTGATAACACGACATTCCTTGTATTATATACCACAACTGCGGATGCTTTATTGTGCGATTCTTTATTTATCAAAAGAGAAATATATTTAGGGGCAGGGCCAAATTGTAAATTGCCGATTCTTAATGAAAAAACAATCATAGACGAAATCACAAAACATGTTACCATCCTTTTTCTAGAAAAATAATGGCTTAAAGCAAAACCAGCAATCGGAATAAATCCTATAAGAGGAAACATCCAAAAACGCTCTTGGCCAAGCAAAACACCTTGCTGAATTATGTCTATGAAAAACATGCCTAATAAAGGCACTAAAAACATGCATAAACTAAACAAAGACTGCTTGGAAAATTTCTTAAAAGCGCTTCTAAATGCAGAAAGGCAAAAATAAAATAAAAAAGCCGATACTACCAATACTACTAGGCGTATCGATAAATTTAGAGGCGCGCCAAACATCAAGATGTATTGGCCCGGGACGCTAAAGAAATAATATATTCTATTCCATAAATTCGGGTATCCAAATATCCATTCTGCCAAATGAAAATTATAACCTCTTTGAATAACTATAATTGCCCAAGGCGAAAAAAGCAATAACGAACTCAAGAAACCAAGATAAAATTTATCCAGTATATTTTTTTCTTTTCTATACGTGATTGTAAAATAAATAAATTGCGCAAAAACAATAAAAATATAGAAATAATGGGTATAAAGGCCTAGGCTGTTTAAAAAAACAAAGCAAAAAAGATCAAGTTTCTTGCCGAATTTTTCAAATCTTAAAAGTAATATCCATGCCGCTAAGCTTAAACCAAGAATAAGGCTATATGCGCGCGCCTCCTGAGAAAATCTTATTGTAAAAGCTAAAATAGCTACAAACCATGCTGAAAACACGGCGGCATTTTCATTAAAAAGATGCCGGGTGAGTTTATAAGCTAAGGGAATTGACAATACGCCTAAAATAACAGAAAAAAATCTAACCGCAAATACGCTATCTCCGAAGATTTTCATCCAAAAAAACATTATCCAAAAATAGGCTGTCACGAAACTCGCTCTTTTAAATAGCAAAGAATGATTTAATGAAGCGTAATTTATGTTTATTTCCGGATTTGACCGCTGCTAACGCTACAGCTAAAACGGATATGTGGGCTATAGAACATAAGTTAGTT
>JAZDFW010000014.1:0-26383 GCA_043807505.1 Candidatus Omnitrophota bacterium
ACTACTACTACCACAGTTGCCCGGTGGGAGTTAGGAATGAGCGTACCTAAACAAGATAGAATGATAAGAGAAATAAAGGCATTAGGAATTAGCTGGTAAATTTTTTTGTCCTGTTGTATTACATATGTAATTACATACGATATTAAGGAGGTGGTTGAAATGATAAAGATTTCTTTTGAAAGAGACCGGCTGGCAGGATGGGAAAAAATTAGATATGCCAGAGCTATTAGTGTAATTATTAGAGAGCTAAAGGATTTCCAGAAGGCCATAAAGGAAGAGGAAATAGTTGAAGTTGATTATCTAATAATAATGAAATAGGAGGCGGAGATGGAAAGGTTATTAACACCGGAAGAAGTTTGCCAGAGGTACAGCATTAAAAAGAATACGCTTTACCAGTGGACTTCAAAAAATTTAATCCCATACCTTAAAAGAGGCGGTTTACGTTTTAAAGAGAATGAGCTTGAGAAATGGGAAAACAGAGGAGTTGCTGATATTAAATTAATATGACCTATCGTTTAAGGCAATTTAACCTTAAGAGCGTTGTTAAGCGAGGCAAGTTCTTTGAGATCCGTTATACTAATCCTCGTACCCAAAAAAGGGAATATTATAAGTTAGGCATAACGCATGATGAAGTAAAAAGGAATCTGCCTGAATTTAACAGAATGTATGCTGGCCTTAAGAGGCAGGTATTTTCTTACAGGATTACTGTCGTCCAAGGCATACAAGCTTGGCTGGAGCAAAAAAAGACAGAATTAAGCAATAAGAATACCGTGGCTCGGTATGAAGAAATTATGAATAATTTCGCAGAATTTCTCAAAGATAAATTTCTGGCTTTAGAATATATGGATGAATTAGCGCAAAAACACTTTGAGGAATTCAAAGAATACCGCAAAAATATTAAAGGCAAAAAGGAAAGGACGGTCAATTTTGAATTAGATATGTTAAGCAACTTATTCAAACGTTTAATGGAAAAAGATTATCTTAATTATAATCCTTTATCGAAAGTTAAGAGATTGCAAGAGCCATATAAAGAAGAGCGTTGGTTTACTGAAGAGGAGATTCGGAAAATTTTTGAAATAGCCAAAAGCGATAAAACAAGGATAAATTGGTATGCAATATTCGCGGCTTATTATTATACAGGTATGCGCAAGAGAGAATTGATGTCTCTTAGGAAGAAAGATATTGATTTTGACAAAGGGATTATACTTATACGGCACAAAGAGGGGTTTAAACCAAAGACCGATAGGCCAAGGGCTATTCCTATTCATCCGGAATTACTGCCGATTTTGAAGGATTTGAGATTGCTTCGGCCTTTCGGGGCCCGCAATGACGGTCGAGATGACGATTTTGTGTTTGTTAATTCAAGGGGTAAGCCGTTTTCTAATGATGCCATACGGCAGAAATTAAAAAAGTTATGCAGGAAAGCCGGCATTAAGCCAGGAAAGTTACATAGCTTTAGGCATACTTGGACTGCGCATTCTATTATGAAGGGATGCCCGTCAGATGTGGTTCAGGCAATCGGCGGATGGAAAGAAAAAGATATGATTGAAAGATACAAGCACTTGGCACCAGATTATATCGCTGATGTCTATAAGAAAACAATTTTTCTCGGGACTAAGCCCGAAGATAATGGCTCCTTAAAGGCGCAAAGCCAGGTTTGAGGTTATTCTAAATGTTTAATAAGACAACAACTTATAACAAAACAAATTCCTTATCCCTTCCTCGGCACTTTATTTATATATTAGTGCCGACTTTGAGCGTAAGCGAAGAGTCTGGGCAGCACATACAAAGGGACCATCCCCGTAGGGGACTGTCCCTTTTTTATTTTTGTTGCTTTTAAAATTTCGGTGGTATAATTAAAAAAATAGGACGCAATTGAGGTAGAAGGAGTGGTTTAGGCAATGCCAAGAGAACGAATCACGAGAAGACAGAAAGATATATCAAGGGTATTGAGAGAAAGAAAGCAGATGTATAGAGAAAAATTAAAGACCTTTAAGAAGAAATGAATAAAAAGCAATTAATAGTTATCCTAGGCTTAGGTGCTTATATCGTTGGAGGATTAATTGTAGTAAGCTTTAATTTAGAAACATTCATAAAAATTCTTCGTTTTCAAATTAATCTTTTAATGCCTATCTTTATAACATATAGTATTTTTTTAATTGTTGGCATTACAATGATTTACCTTTTTAGAAATAAGATGGTCGGTGAGGTGAAAAGTTTGTAGGAGCAGTATTTTCTATGGCTGGTAGAATGATTTTTATCCTGTTGTTAGTTTTTATGCCAGTAGCCGTAGGAATTGGCAATGCAGAAGAGAGAGGTGTAGGTATGAAAATATTAAGCCCAGAGTTTGAGAACAATGGATTTATCCCCGAGAAGTTTACTTGCCAAGGAGAGGATGTAAGCCCAGCTTTAATTATTGAGGATATACCGAAAGAGGCGAAAAGTTTAGCTCTAATCATTGACGACCCTGATGCTCCTATGGGGACGTGGGTTCATTGGGTTATATTTGATATTCCGCTTGTTAATCGCATAGAAGAAAATAGTATTCCAGGAAAACAGGGGCGTAACAATGCCGGTAGTAAAGACTATGGTGGGCCATGTCCGCCTTCGGGAACGCACCGCTATTTCTTTAAGATGTATGCTCTCGATAAAATACTGAATTTAACTGAAGGCATAGTCAAGCAGGAATTAGAAAAAGCAATGGAAGGGCACATATTAGGGCAAGCCGAGCTTATTGGATTGTATAAGAAAACCAAATAATAACCATAGACGCTGTATGGAACTCTTTTAAAATAAGACAGATACAAGAATAATCTTTCTCAGAAACTAAGGGACGCTTCGAGATTTTAATAAATAGAAATAATTACTAGTTTTTTTATAGGGAGGATTGACCTATGGCTAATTTAGAAATAAGAAGTAGATTCTTGATGATGGTTGTATTGGTTGCTTTTTTGTTTAGCGGCTGCGCCACAGTCGACGTCATGAAAATTCCTTTAAAATACGGACGAGAGGTATCAGCCGACACTGTTGAGTTGAACGGATACGATTCAAAAACCATTTCCGATGCGATTATGAAAGTCAACAAACGTGGAGGTAAACGTGGGATATATGAGATAGAGAAAATTTCGGATAGTTCATATTTAATAAAAGCCAATGAATGGATAAGTATTTATACTTCTGGCGCAGCTGCTACGCAATTGGTTGGATACTTCGTGCAAAAGAAAAATATCCAAAATATTTTCAAAGTTACTCTGAATTCACAAGATAATTCGGTCATTCTCAAAGCAGAGAAGGGCAAAGTATTAATTACTGCAACCGGCCGTCCTTTAGATGTTAGCACATATTATCTTTATTATACCCGGACTGCTATTCTTCCCGCTGCTCTTAACACTGGTTCAGATTACGGCGAGATTAATAAGGGGTTGTCCAGCCCAGTTGAAAAAGAAATGATTCAAGAAGACATGCAGTCATGTTTTAAGGATTTTGTATTGCTTTTAGAGAAATTTCTACCTAAAATAAAGACCGATAATGGTTCTTGAAATCTTAGACGCTGTACGGAACTCTTTGAAAATATGGGAAAATTAAAACGAGGGAATATTTATTCTAAAATTTCCAATATAAAAGATAAAGAGATGCTTGAGACGCTTGCGGTAAATAAAAAGCTTAAAATCGAGCGGATTATTTCTCGTGGACAGGTTACTGAGAAAGGAAAATGGCTTAAAGAGGCGCATGATGAATGGGTGATTATATTAAAAGGAGCAGGTAAGTTAAGATTCCGTAACGATAGTCGCCTGATTAAATTAAAGATAGGGGATTATGTTTTAATCCCTGCGCATACTTCTCATCGCGTAGAGTGGACGCTCCCTCAAGAGAAGACAATATGGTTGGCAGTGCATAATAGATAGTGAGAATAGATCTTCATATGATAAAGTTTAAATCTATAAAAACCCAATTAATCCTTTTTTTAATCTGTTTTGCCATTTTTTTATCGCTTAAAAATAAGGATGGCGCATTTTTATTTGCGATAGCTATCGCTGTTATTTCCGCTTTAGTAATAGAGTCAGTTATCCTGTACTTTAAAACAAAAACCCTTCAGATAACTGAAAGCTCTATTATTACAGGGTTAATTGTAGGTTATGTGCTTTCTAGCGATGAGGCGTGGTGGAGATTCGCATTAGCGTCATTATTGGCTATTCTTTCTAAGTATTTAATCCGTTTACAGAAAAAACATATTTTTAATCCCGCAGCCTTCGGTATATTTTTGACCCTTATTATTTTTGGCGTTTCTACCCAATGGCAGGGGACCTATATTTGGTATATACTCTTACCTTTTGGGTTTTATTTTGGGCATAAAATTAGAAAGATAGAAATACTTATCGGTTATGCTGTTGTTGCCTTAGCGTCATTTGGTATTCAGGCAATGCTTCAGAAGGCTGCTCTCTGGCATATCTTTGGATATTTGAGCTATTTCTTTATTTTTATTATGTTGATTGAGCCTCTGACTTCGCCTATAAAACCAATGGGAAAGTTTATCTTTGGCGCTTGTGTTGCCGGTGTTATTTTTGTCTTATCTGAACTTGGAGCCAAATTTGACGTTGAACTTTTTAGCCTGTTAGCGATGAATTTCACAGTTTCACTCTTTAATAAATTATTACCAAAGAAAGGGGCTTAACATGAAAAGAATTTTGGTATTTCTAGTTTTTTTTGTATTTTTGACCACTCTTTCAATAGCTTATGCGCATCCGCCATCAGACATAAAGATTACCTTTGATCCGATGACAAAAATACTTCAAGCGGTTATTGTGCACAATACGAGCAACCCCATAAATCACTATATAAAAAAAGTTGATCTGGGCTTAAATGGCAAAGAAATTATTGAACATACTATTTCAAGGCAGGATAATAATGAGAGCCAAACGATTAGCTATCTTATTCCTGATGCTAAAGATGGTGATGTGATTTCTGTCGAGGGCTATTGTAGTATAAGCGGCGTATTAAAAAAAGAGATTCCTGTAAAGCAACCGTAGACGCTGTACGGAACTCTTTTAAAATAAGACAGATACAAGAATAATCTTTTTCAGAAACTTGAGGACACCTCGGGTTTTTAAAAAATAATGAGGTAAATAAAATAATGGAAGTAAAAATTATCCGGAGCAAAAGAAGAAAGCGCACGGTAAGTGCGCGTATGGATGATGATATCTTGATAGTTAGTGCTCCCGCATTACTTTCAGAAGCGCGCTTAGAAAAATTTATTGTTGACTTTAAATTTAAATTCCAGAAAAAGAAAATTAAAGAAGAGCTAGACAGAAAAGTTCCCCTGGCCCGTATAGCTGCCGGGATAAACGAGAAATATTTCGCGGATAAATTGAAAATTAATTCCATTGAATATGCGACAGGCCAGGATAGTAAGTTTGGCTGCTGCAATTTTCGCAGCGCTGATATACGTATATCCCACAGAGTTGGCCTTATGCCGGATTGGGTCAGGGATTATGTTTTAATCCATGAAATGGCGCATTTAATTGAGCCGAACCACAGCAAATCATTTTGGGATATTGTTTCCCGTTATAAATTGGCAGAAAGAGCAAGAGGATATCTTATGGCAGCAGGGCGTTGAGGCGGCACGCGGCGAAATTAAAAACGGAGGTTATTGTGGAAGAAAAATTACCAGTTGATTTAGTAGTTGCAAGAATCATAAGTATTATCATAGTCATCTTTGTATTTATTCCAACTTACGCTCATTGCCAGAGTTATATGGACGAAAAAAGCAACATGAATAGTGAAGAAAAAGCTAAAAATAAAGTTAATGTTAAACAGAATACGCAAGCTCAAGAGCAAATAAAAGCAGAGAGTATTTGCATTGGAGAAGATTGCCGTAGCAAATGGCCGGACTTTAAATGTGTTACTTACGATAACCGGCCTGTTGGAGAAACAGGGGATGATTTTTGCGCTAAAATGAATAAAGCTTGTATGGGTGTTTCTATCGGTAGCGGGCAGAGTTTCTTCAGCGAATGTTCTGTTTCGGTGAATTCAGTGCATAAATGCCGCTGTTGCGGAGTTGAATAAAGGAGGAAAAGATGGAAGGTATTAAATTTCTTAGAAGTACCCAGATAATCATTCTGGGGATTTGTTTTGTGATAGCAACAATTGTCTCTACTGTTATTTTGTCTAAAGGCTTGCTTCGAATCAAGAAATTCTCAAGCGAGGTTATCCGTGTCACAGGCTCTGCAGAAAAAAATATTGTCTCGGATTATATGACTTGGAGGCTTTCTTTTTCTAAAAGATCGCCTAAGATGATTGAGGCTTTTAATCTTTTGAAAGTTGACTATAGAACAGTAATAGATTATTTAGTTGCCAACGGCATCAAAGAATCAGAGATAATTATTTCTCCTGTAGGCACCGAGACTCTTTATAAAAATAACGATAAAGGAAACCAGACAAACGAAATAGAAGCATACCGGCTTTATCAACAGATAGAAGTGAGGTCCTCTGATATCGCAAAAGTAACAGAAGTTTCAACCAAGGCTACAGAGCTTATCGAGCAGGGGCTGGAGGTAATTTCACTGGCTCCGGAGTATTTCTACACTAAATTACCCGAGCTAAAACTGGAAATGCTTAAAGAAGCAACCGAGAACGCTAAAAAGCGCGCAGAGCAAATGGCAAGTGCAGCTGGAAATAAAATCGGCAGTATTCGTTCAGCTAAAATGGGTGTATTCCAAATTACCCCTGTTAATTCTTATGATGTTTCTGATTGGGGCAGTAATGATACATCTTCATTAGACAAAAAGGTCAATGCGGTAGTCAATGTTGAGTTTGCGATAAGTGAATAAAAACTTAAATTTATTAATCTGTGTTGTTTTGATATCAGCTTTGGGATTTATTGTATATGCAAATTCTCTGAACGGAGATTTTGTTTGGGATGATCATTTTTTGGTGAAAAGTAACCTTTCAATAAAAAGCTGGCAGAATATCCCAAAAGTTTTTAGAGAAGATGCCGGCGCAGGCAGTGCGGTGAAAACCAATTTTTACCGACCTTTGCAAATAGTTAGCTATATGTTGGATTATTCTCTCTATGGTTTAAAGCCAAGAGGGTATCATTTAACTAGTATCATCCTGCATATTTTAGTTGCTCTTAGTGTTTATTGGCTAGCTAATATTCTTTTTAGCAGTACTTTGCTTTCTTTTATCGCCGGGTTATTATTCGTCGTCCATCCTTTACATAGCGAAGCAGTAGCTTATATAGCAGGCCGGGCAGATTTACTTGCAGGGCTGTTTATATTGCTATGCCTTATTTTTTATATAAAACAGGATAACGTAAAGAGTAAAAAACTGTATATCTTCATGCTATCCGCTTATATTTTAGCTCTGTTTTCTAAAGAATATGGGTTAATTACTCCGATATTATTAGTGTTGTATAGCTTTTTGTTTTGTAAAAAGATTCAGGCTAAAAATTTACTCTCCTTATTGGGCATCAGCGGATTTTATTTAATTTTAAGATTAACAATTTTAAAATTTCCTTTTGCCCAAAATTTACCGCGAACTACGCTTTTGCAAAGAATTCCCGGATTTTTTGTTGCCATAACAGAATACCTTCGGTTATTGCTATTGCCGTTTAATTTACATATGGAATATGGCAATAAATTATTCTTTTTTTACGCTTTACAGGTAATCTTAGGTTTTGTAGTTACATTATTACTATTAATTTATGCTTTTATAAAAAGAAAAAATAACATTTTATTCGCATTTTCTATTTTCTGGTTCTTCTTGGCATTGCTGCCAAATTCTAATCTTTATCCTTTAAGTTATTATATGGCAGAACACTGGGTTTATTTAGCTTCAATAGGTTTTTTTATTATTTTAGCGCAGGGATTAGTCGCTTTACACAAAAGAAAAGGCATATGGTGTCTGGGTGATTTTTTAATTCTTATACTAATTTTTTATTCATATTTAACAATAAAACAGAATAATTATTGGAAAAACGAAATGAGCCTTTTTAAATATACCTGGCAAAACGCTAATGATAATCCAAAAGCTTGTAACAACTTTTGTAAAGCTTGCGTTGATAATGGCGAATACAAAAAGGCAATCATGCTCTGCAAACAGGCAATTACATTAAAGGAAAATTATGAGGAGCCATATTATAATTTAGCTAATGCATATCTGGGGATCGGTGATTACTTAAATGCAATTAAAGCCTTTCAAAAGGCAATAGCAATCAATCCCGGGTATCCAGGCGTAAAAAATGCAAAAGAAAAAATTAACGAAGCAACAGTAGCGCTCGGCATCATAAAGGAGCATAGTCCTTTTTAAAAAAAATATTGAATTGAGTTTTTCTTTGTGATAGGATGAATTCACTTAAAAGGAGGTAGCAGATGAGGAAGTTGTTGTTTGTTTTTATTATTCTTGCTTTGTTTGTCGGGTTTGCGGGTTTTCAAGTATTTGCACAAGAGGAGGCTTCTTCCGAAGGCCAGCAAATGCAATTGACTTCAGAGAAACAAGCTATTAAAGATCATGCTGCAGCGGCTCGTGCAGAAGAGAAACAGCTAAAAGAACAAATACGTCAGGCAATGCAGGCAGGAGATCAGACAACTGCTAACAGTCTTAGACAAGAACTAAAAGCAAAGCGTCAAGAAAATATGCAAGAGAAACAACAGGACATGCAGGCTCTTCGTCAGTCAAGTCGGGAATCAAGACAAGAGCTTAGACAGGGTGCACAAGAGGGACAGCAGGAAAGTTATTCGTCACCAAGTCAAACCGAAAGTATAACTAGCACAACTAGTACAGCTAGTACAACAGAAACAGGTCCTGTAAATCCACCTGGCTATAATCCACCAGGAGTAGGCCCTGTAAATCCACCAGGTTACAATCCACCAGGCAAAGGCCCAGGCAATCCCCCGGGATACAACCCGCCGGGAGCAGGCCCTGTGAATCCACCTGGCTATAATCCACCAGGCGTTGGAGCGGGTAATCCGCCTGGTTACAATCCTCCAGGTGCAGGTTCAGCAAATCCTCCTGGTTACAATCCTCCAGGTAAAGGCCCAGGCAATCCTCCAGGATACAACCCGCCGGGAGCAGGCCCAGTAAATCCTCCGGGATATAATCCTCCAGGCAAAGGTCCGGGTAATCCTCCGGGATATAATCCTCCAGGAAAGAGTCCAGCTAATCCTCCGGGATACAATCCACCAGGTAAAGGCCCAAGCAATCCTGCAGGTTATAATCCTCCGGGAAGAAGTCCAGCCAATCCTCCAGGTGTAGGAAAAGGAATGGGCGGTGGAGGCAGTAGGCCACCAGCAGCAGCTCCGAGAGGCGGCGGTGGTGCTAGAGGAGGAAAACGTAGATAATCCCGGATTTTTCGATAGAAAAATCCGCCTCGAGCCGAAGCGAGAGGCCGCTCGGTCAAATTCGACGAGAATTTGACCGGCTTAGCGGGGTATCCCAAATTTTGCCTGCCGAAGACGTGCAAAATTTGGGTTAATTGTTTATTTTACAAGGTATGATACCAAAAAAACAGGGGTTTTACAAAAGGTATTTTTATCTTTCTAGGATTGTTTTCGACAAGCGGCAAGTTGGAGTTACCGGGTATTTTCCGGTAAAACAAGCGGTACAAAAAGATTCTTTGGGTAAAGGCATGGATTTCAACATTCCCTCCAAGCTTAAATACTCTAAACTATCCGCACCAATAAAATCCCGAACCCAGGCAATCTCATGCTTAGAAGCTACGAGTTCTTTTTTGGTAGGAAAATCTATTCCATAGAAACAGGGGAATCTAAGCGGCGGACAACTTACGCGCATATGCACTTCTTTTGCTCCAGCCTGCCGTAAAGTTTTCACGCGCATTTTGCTGGTAGTGCCCCGGACAATAGAATCCTCAATTATAGCGACTTTTTTTTCTCTCAATACTTCTCTGAGCGGGTTGAGTTTAATCCTTACCCGAAAATCGCGTAAATCTTGGCTAGGTTGAATAAATGTCCTGCCGACATAATGATTGCGGATCATCCCGAATTCAAAAGGAATGCCTGAGGCTTGTGCAAATCCCAAAGCCGCATATGTGCCTGAATCAGGAATCGGCATAACTAAATCTGCTTTAGCTGGAAATTCATTTGCTAATTGGATCCCAAGTTTTTTACGCACCATGTATACATTATTCTCAAAAATATTGCTGTCCGGGCGGGAAAAATAAATGTATTCAAAAATACAAAAGGCATGGGGAGTTTTTGGACAAGGCTTCAGAGATTCTATTCTATCTTTGTGAATAAAAACAATTTCTCCGGGCTCAATATCCCTTACATATTCGGCACCGATTAAATCTAAAGCGCAGGTTTCACTGGCTAAAATATATGCGCCGTCTAATTTACCTAAACAGAGCGGACGCCAACCAAAGGTATCCCGCGCTCCAAGTAATACATCATCGACCATTAAAATCAAAGAATACGCGCCTTGCAATTGAGAAAGCGACCACAGAATAGCTTCCTGAATATTTCGGCTTTGGCTGTGCGCTAAAAGATGGGCGATAATCTCCGAGTCCATTGTCGTCTGAAATAAAGCCCCTTTGCTTTCTAACTGCCGGCGTAACTCGGTTGTATTGGTAAGATTGCCGTTATGCGCAATAGCAATATGGCCGATTTTTGAACGCACATAAAAAGGTTGGGTATTTTTTACATTGCTGCTGCCGGTAGTAGAGTAACGTACATGGCCGACTGCTAAATCTCCCCGTAGGGAACGCATAGTCTTTTCATCAAACACATCATTAACTAAACCTTGGGCTTTATGTAAATGTATTTTATTGCCGCCATTACGAGTAATGATGCCGCTAGCTTCTTCACCGCGGTGCTGCAATGCATATAGGCCTAGATAGGTCAGGCGCGCTGCATCTTTATGTGGATAAACCCCAAATATTCCGCACATTGAGCACTTTAAGTTTTGGTTTAGCGAAACTCCGACGAGTGTATTAAAATTTTGGAACCCAAAATTTTAATACTGCTTACGAGCCGGAGTAACACCTTATGTTTTTATTTAGTGAGACCCCGCCGCTTTTTGGCGGGATGACACTCTATTCATAAGTTGAATAATAATACGGGGTATAAGCCCTAAATTCAGCAGCACAGGTATCAACAAGTTTATAATCCGGCTTTATCCCCAACTCTTTCCGCCAGTGTCTTATTTGTTCTTCGGTTTTGTTCAATAAACGGCTAATCTGGACGTCGGAAAAACCGTATTCTTTAGCTTGTTTCAATAAATCGGTGTTTTTCTGATCATTATTTAATTCCAGTTCCGATTTTATTCTACTTTCCAATACCACAATCTCACGGATATTTTCTAAAAACCACGGATCAATATAGGTTAAACCAAAAAGCTCATCATTAGTATACCCCTTTTTAATGGCATCTTTAATATAAAGAATTCTTAAGGCATTGGGAACCCTTAAATTCCTTTTTAATTCATCGTCGCTAGGATTATATTTTAAGTCATCCAACCCGCTAAGTTTTATCTCCAGCGAACGCAGCGCTTTCTGAATCGCTTCTTTAAAAGTTCTACCGATAGCCATTACTTCTCCCACTGACTTCATAGAAATAGTTAAGGTTGCATCTGCCTGCGGAAACTTTTCAAAAGTAAAACGGGGAATTTTTACGACACAATAATCTAGAACCGGTTCAAAACACGCCGGGGTTTCTTTAGTAATATCATTACGTATTTCATCCAAGGTGTAACCTACGGCAAGTTTTGCCGCAATTTTAGCAATCGGAAAACCCGTGGCTTTAGAGGCTAAAGCAGAGCTTCTGGATACGCGTGGATTCATCTCAATAATCACCATGCGCCCGGTTTTAGGGTTAATGGCGAATTGAATATTTGAACCACCGGTCTCAACACCAATCTCTCTAATACAGGCAATTGCCCCATCCCGCATTTTCTGGTATTCCCTATCCGTTAGAGTTTGTATTGGCGCAACCGTAATGCTATCCCCGGTATGCACTCCCATTGGATCAAAATTTTCTATAGAACAAATAATCACTACATTATCTTTTAAATCCCGCATCACTTCTAACTCAAATTCCTTCCAGCCGATTATTGATTCTTCGATAAGGATTTCACCGATCATGCTCGATTCAAGGCCATGTTTTGCTAATTCTTTAAATTCTTCAAAATTATAGGCAATGCCTGCACCTGTTCCGCCTAAAGTAAAACTTGGCCTGATTACCGCCGGAAAGCCTATTTTTTCAACCACCTCCAATGCCTCTTTTAAATTATACGCTTTGTCACTTTTGGGTAAATCCAAGCCTATTTTTTGCATTGCTTTTTTAAATAATTGCCTATCTTCGCCTTTTTTAATTGCCAAAATACTTGCCCCGATTGTTTCTACTTTATATTTCTTTAAAATTCCTTTTCTTGCCAAATCTACGCTGACGTTTAAAGCGGTTTGGCCTCCTAACGTCGGCAAAAGGGCATCCGGCCGCTCTTTAGCAATAATTTTTTCTATTATTTCTGTGGTAATCGGCTCAATATAGGTACTATCGGCTAATTGCGGGTCAGTCATAATAGTCGCGGGATTTGAATTAACTAAAACTACCGTAAACCCATCCTGTTTTAAAACCTTACAGGCCTGGGTCCCGGAATAATCAAACTCACAGGCTTGGCCAATGACAATTGGGCCCGAGCCAATAATCAAAATCTTTTTAATGTCGGTTCGTTTTGGCATCTTATCAGCTATCAGCAGTTATGTTTTTATTTTTTACTCATCAACTCCGTAAACATTCCAAATAAATATTCTGCTTCATGCGGGCCAGGAGACGCCTCAGGGTGAAATTGCACGGAAAATATAGGCAGTTTTTTGTGCCGTATCCCTTCTAAGGTCTGGTCATTCAAATTAATATGGGTAATTTCGATTTCTTTTTTATTCAAGGAATCCATATCCACACAGAAGCCGTGATTCTGCGCTGTGATATAAACTTTCCCGCTTTTTAAATCTTTCACCGGATGGTTTGCCCCGTGATGGCCAAATTTTAATTTATAAGTTTTACCACCTAAGGCTAAACCCAAGATCTGATGCCCAAGGCAAATACCGAAAATAGGAAATTTCCCGACTAATGCGTTTGTTGTTTCAACTACATAACTTACTGCTGCCGGGTCTCCCGGGCCGTTAGATAACAAAATGCCGTCTGGGCGTAATTTTTCGATTTCTCTAACAGAAGTTGCCGCAGGCACCACTATAACTACGCAATTATTTTCTAAAAGTTTCTTTAAAATATTATATTTTACCCCGCAATCCAAAACCACCACCCGATATTTATTACTTCCGGAATGCGGCCAGGTATATTTTTTCTTACAGGTAACTTCCTTCACCAAATCTACTCCGAGCAGTCCGGAAGACTTTTTTGCTTTTTCAATTAATTCTTGTTCGTCAAAATTTACCGTCGACAAAACTGCTTTCATTGCTCCGGCTTCTCTTATGTGCAGGGTAAGCGCACGTGTATCTATGCCTTCCATGCCTAGGATATTATTTGCTTTAAGATAATCACCTAAAGATTCTTTAGCACGCCAATTACTGGCGATTTTACTGTATTCTTTAACGATAAAACCTTCCAAAAAAGGCTGGCGTGATTCCGAATCTTGCGGATTAATGCCATAATTGCCGACTAACGGATAAGTCATTGTAACAATCTGCCCCTTATAAGACGGGTCGGTAATAATTTCCTGATAGCCGCTCATGCTGGTATTAAAAACCACCTCTGCTTCTTTTTGGCCAGCGGCACCGAAAGATTCACCTTGGAAAATTTTCCCGTCTTCTAAAGCTAAAATCGCCTTCATATTACTTTTTTAGATTTTGCGTCTCTATTGCCGCTTTAATAAACTCCCTGAACAAAGGATGCGCTTTATCAGGCTTGGATTTAAACTCCGGATGAAACTGCACACCAACAAAAAAAGGATGGTTTTTAAGCTCAATTATTTCAACTAGATTTTTTTTGGGATGTATTCCGCAAAATTTCATACCTTTTCTCTCTAATATTTTTTTGTATTTATTGTTGAATTCATACCTGTGACGGTGACGCTCAAAAATCACTTGCTTCCTGTATGCTTTAAATGCTAATGTATTTTTCCTGATCTTGCAAAGATACGCCCCTAAACGCATTGTTCCGCCAAAATCTTTAATTTTCTTTTGTTCTACTAATAAGCTAATCACCGGATATTTTGTTTTTGGTTTGAACTCCGTGGAATTGGCTTCTTTTAAACCGCAGGCATAGCGGGCAAACTCAATTACCGCACATTGCATACCTAAACATAACCCTAAAAAGGGAATCTTATGTTCCCGGGCAAAATTAATTACTTGAATCTTACCTTCAATCCCCCGATATCCAAAACCACCCGGTACAAGTACGCCCGAGACGCCATTAAAAAGTCTTGCTACCCCTTCTTTCTCAATACGCTCAGAATCAATTCTTTCAATTTCTACTCTAACATCATTGGCTATTCCCGCATGCAGCAATGCTTCATAAACTGACTTGTATGCATCAAGTAACCCGATGTATTTACCTACAAAGGCGATTTTTACTTTATATTTCGGATCGATTGCTTTTTTAACAACATTGTTCTCCCAATCTTTTAAATCTGATGCTTTATAAACCAGGTTAAAATGGCTTAAAATTATTTCATCCAAAATCTGGTCTTTAAAAACCAGCGGCAGCTGATAAATAGAGTCTACGTCTTTTGCTTCGATTACCGCTTCTTTTTTAATATTACAAAAGAGAGAAATTTTTTCTCTTACCTCATCCGATAATGCCTTCTCCGTGCGGCAGATTAAGATATCGGGCTGAATCCCTATCTCACGCAACGTCCCGACGCTATGCTGCGTAGGTTTTGTTTTGATTTCTCCGGCAACTTTTATATATGGAATAAGGGTAAGATGAATGTAAAGTACGTTATTCGCTCCGACATCTGATCTAAATTGCCGGGCAGCTTCTAAAAACGGAAGGCTTTCGATGTCGCCTACGGTACCGCCGATTTCTACAAAAATAATGTCCGCGGCTGAAACCTCACTAACTTTTTTGATTCTCTCTTTTATCTCGTTTGTAATATGCGGAATTACCTGAATAGTTTTACCTAAATATTCCCCCCGTCTTTCCTTGGAAATTACGGCGTTATAAACCTGGCCGGTAGTGGCATTATTAAATTTAGTAATTTTTGAATTAGTAAACCTTTCATAATGGCCAAGGTCTAAATCAGTTTCTGCTCCATCTTCAGTAACATAAACTTCTCCGTGCTGATAAGGATTCATTGTCCCCGGATCCACATTGATATAAGGATCCAGTTTCATCAAGGTTACTTTTAATCCTCGCGATTCCAGAATCTTGGCAATCGAAGCAGAGGTAATGCCCTTACCTAAGCTTGAAATTACACCACCCGTAATAAAAATATACTTCGCCATAATTCCTCTCTATTAACATAAAGGCGTTTAGCGCCGATAGTTCGGCCTCTAAACGCCTTTGTTTTAAAAAAATAGTTCTGCTTTGAACTACAGGTATAAATATAGCACAAATTCATAAGTTATCAACCTGTTTTCTCCCCCCTGCTTAAGCATTCAGAAATTGGTCAATACAGCCGGCTGCTTTTCTTCCTTCATCAATTGCCCAAACTACCAAAGACTGACCTCTATGCATATCCCCCGCGGAAAATATACCTTTAGCGCTTGTCATAAACAAGTCATCGGTCTTAACACAACCGCGCGAATCTAATTCTAAATTTAGACTCTCAATCAACCCTTGTTTTTCCGGATGCATAAAACCTAATGCCAAGATAACTAAATCTGCCTTAACACTAAATTCTGAACCGGGAATTTCTTGCATAACAAGACAACCTTTCGGGTCTTTTTTAGAGAATTCAACACGTACGCAATCAAGCTTTTCTACTATTCCATTCTGACCGCTAAATCTTTTGGTCAAAACCGCCCAATCCCTTTCTCCGCCCTCCTGATGACTGCTAGATTGTTTTAAAAGCAGCGGATATTTTGGCCAAGGAAAATCTTCTATCCGACAACTAGGCGGCTGCGCCAAGAGCTCTATTTGCATTACACAGCTTGCGCCTTGGCGATGTGCCAAGCCTAAACAGTCGGCACCCGTATCTCCTCCGCCGATAATCACTACGCGTTTATTTCTTGCATCGATTAGTTTGTTAAAAGGAATCTTTGCCCCTGCAACAATTTTATTAGATTGGATTAAATAATCCATGGCAAAATTGATTCCTCCTAGCTGTCTGCCTTCTATCTTTAAATCTCTCGGTACACGCGAGCCAATGGCTAAACAAACAGCAGAAAAATTTTTCTTTAGTTCAAGGATACCTATGTCTACGCCAACATATACGCCCGAGATAAACTTAATCCCTTCTTTCTCTAAAATTGCGAGGCGGCGGCCTAGGATCCATTTTTCCAGCTTAAAATCCGGAATCCCATAACGTAAAATTCCGCCGGGTAATACATCTTTTTCGAAAACCGTAACCTTGTATCCTTTTTTATTCAATTCGTCTGCGCAGGCTAATCCTGCCGGCCCGGAACCGATTACAGCGACTTTCTTATCATTGCGTTTCTTAGGCAGTTGCGGTAAAATCCAGCCTATTTTGAAAGCATATTCAATAATCGCTAATTCGTTTTCTTTAATAGTTATTGGTTCGTCATTAATCCCCAAAACACAGGCATATTCACAAAGCGCAGGGCATAGCCTAGCGGTAATCTCAGGGAAATTATTGGTTGCAGCAAGTAATTGAAATGCCTTCTCCCAGAGCCCTGCAAAAACCAGATCATTCCATTCGGGAATATAATTACTTAGCGGGCACCCCCAGTGGCAAAATGGCGTGCCGCAATCCATACAACGGGAAGCCTGTTCCTGTGAATATCTTGTTTTACGAAGAATCCCTACTTCGCAATAATCTTTAATGCGTTCGCAAACCGGACGATATTCACTGTCCTTGCGCTTAATCTTCAAAAAGCCTTGACTATCACCCATCAGACACCTTAAGTCAATTCTAATCTTTTAACCAGTTGCTTACCCGTTAAAATACGTTTATATTCTAAAGGCATAACTTTTACAAATTTTTTCCCCTTATAGCCAAAACAAGCAAGGATATCTTTTGCTATCGGGCTTTTGGTATATTTATAATGGAGCGAAACTAAATTATAAATCTCTGCCTGATCTTCACTAGATACAGTTTGCAACTCAACCATATCTAAATTGCACCGAGATTTAAAAGTAGTCCCTGGATCAAAAACATAGGCAATTCCTCCGGACATCCCGGCAGCAAAATTCCTGCCTGTTGCCCCTAATATTACCACTCTGCCACCTGTCATATATTCACAGGCATGATCACCTACGCCCTCTACTACCGCATATAATCCGGAATTCCTGATACAGAAACGTTCCCCTGCTACTCCGCTGATATATGCTTCCCCGGAAATTGCGCCGTAAAAAGCAGTATTTCCGATAATGACATTATTCTGCCGCTGGTAATCTGTTTTTCTATCGGGATAAATAATGATCTTGCCTCCGGATATACCTTTTCCAACATAATCATTAGCCATACCCTCTAATTCAAAAGTAATTCCTTTGGCCAGAAAAGCACCGAAACTTTGTCCGGCAATACCTTTGAATTTACAATGCAAGGTATCTTGCGGCAGGCCTTCTTCACCATAGGCCTTACAAACCTTTCCGCTTAACATTGCACCAGTTGCGCGGTCAGTATTACAAATTATTAATTTTATCTTTGTAGGCTGCTTTTTTTCTAAAGCATCTTTTGCTAATTCAATGAGCTTCGTATCTAAAACCTGCTGAAGATAATTATTTTTAGCCGCAATATAATGTTTTGGCACATTATTTGCGACGAGCGGTTTATAGAAGATTTTTGTAAAATCAATGTTTTTTGCCTTCCAAGGCAGAATCTCTTTATTTACTTTCAGAAATTCAGTCCTACCAATCATCTCATCTACGGATTTAATTCCTAAGCTAGCCATAATCCGGCGTAATTCTTCGGCAACAAAATAAAAATAGTTAATAATATATTCCGGCCGTCCTAGAAATCTTTGGCATAGAACTTCCTCTTGTGTAGCAATACCGACGGAACAATTATTTAAATGACAATGCCGCAACATAACACATCCTAAAGTAACCAAAACAACGCTGGCAAAACCAAATTCTTCTGCCCCTAAAAGTGCGGCAATGGCAACATCTCTACCGGTGCGCATCTGGCCGTCTGTCTGCAGCCGGACTCTGCCTCTTAGATTATTTAAAACTAAGGTTTGGTGGGTCTCTGATAAACCCAACTCCCAGGGTAAACCCGCATGTTTTATGGAACTTGCAGGAGAAGCACCGGTTCCGCCGTCACCGCCGGAAATTAAAATCTTATCTGCGTGCCCTTTAGCGACTCCGGCTGCGACAGTCCCTACCCCGGCTTCGGAAACTAACTTTACACTGATCCGAGCATAAGGATTGGTGTTTTTTAAGTCAAAAATCAATTGCGCTAAATCTTCAATAGAATAGATGTCGTGATGCGGAGGAGGAGAAATTAAAGTAACTCCTGGAGTGGTATAGCGTGTTTTAGCGATAATCGCGCTTACCTTGTGGCCAGGCAGCTGTCCGCCTTCTCCGGGTTTAGCACCTTGAGAGATTTTTATTTGCAATTCATCGGCATTAATCAAATAATTTGTGGTTACGCCAAACCTGCCTGAGGCAACTTGTTTTACCCCGCTACGCGCACAATCACCATTAGTTAAAGCAATGAATCTTGCCGGATCCTCTCCTCCTTCACCGCTATTGGAACGGCCGCCAATTCTATTCATCGCAATGGCAATCGTCTCATGCGCGGCTTTACTAATCGATCCAAAACTCATCGCACCTGTGGCAAAACGCTTAACAATGCTCTCTATGGGTTCTACTTCATTAAGCGCGATCGGTTTAGCCGTAAAATTGAATTTAAACAAACTACGCAAAGTCACAGGCTGATTCTGTTGCTCATTAATTAATTGAGCAAACTCCTGATATTTAGAAAAATCGTTTTTCCAAACTGCCTGCTGGAGGCTAGTGATGCTCTCTGGATTCCATAAATGAAATTCGCCGTCTTTTTTCCATTGATATACACCGCCTGTCGAAAGAATTGACACAGAAGCTGCTTCTTGCGAATAGGCTGCTTTATGCCTGAGCAAAGTCTCTTCTCTGATAACCGTAAATCCTGCGCCAGAGATTCTGGATACAGTACCATAAAAACAACGTTCGATTACTTCTTCGTCTAAACCCAAGGCCTCGAATATTTGCGCGCCCCGATAACTTTGTAAAGTAGAAATTCCCATTTTAGAAAGAATCTTTAAGATCCCTTTCTCGACTGCTTTAATATAATGCTGCGCAGCTTTCGTTAAATCTAAATTAAGTTTTTCTTCTTCTAGTAAATATTCTATTGCACTAAAGGCCAGATACGGATTAATACAATCCGCCCCATAACCAAAAAGCAGTGCAAAATGGTGCACTTCCCTGGGTTCAGCGGTTTCCAAAATTATTCCGACTTGCTTACGTAAGGAATTTTTTACAAGATAATGGTGCAAACATCCGACAGCTAAAAGACAAGGCAGAGCCGCATAATCTTTATCTACGCCTCTGTCGCTTAAAATAACAAAGGTATAACCGTCTTTTACTGCCTGAGCTGTTTCTTTACATATCCTATCCAGTGCACCCATGAAATTCTTTGCTGACCCGCCTTCGACGGGAAAAAGTAAAGAGACAGCTTTGGTTTTAAAACTATTTTTTTTAATCCCTTTAATTTTGCCTAATTCGTCATTAGTGAGAATAGGGTGTTCTATTCTCAACTTGTGGCAGTGTTGAGGGGTCTCCTCAAGAAGATTACGTTCCGGCCCGATAAGACTAACCAGGCTCATGACTATTTCTTCACGGATTGGGTCAATCGCAGGATTGGTGACCTGTGCAAATAATTGCTTAAAATAGTTATAAAGCAATTGCGGCCTTTTCGACAAAATAGCATGCGGCGTATCATTACCCATAGAGCCAATGGGCTCCTGGGCAAATTCTGCCATTGGTTTTATAATCACCTTGATGTCCTCGCGCGTATAGCCAAAAGCCTTTAATAATTCCAGGGTCTCTTTTTCTATTTCTTCTTTCTCTTTAAAAGAAGGAAGAGTTTTTAATTCCAGCATATATTTTTTAAGCCAAGTGCCATAATCTTGTTGTCCGGCGATGGTTGTTTTTATTTCTTTATCACTAACAATGCGTCCAGCTATAGTATCAATGAAAAATATCTTTCCCGGTTCCAATCTTCCACAAGTAATGATATTTGAAGGCGCAATATCTAAAACTCCAACCTCAGAAGCCATTATGGCGTAATCATTTTTTGTAACGATATATCTGGCTGGCCGCAACCCATTTCTATCTAAAACTGCGCCTACAGAGTGGCCATCGGTAAAAGCAATAGCTGCAGGGCCATCCCAAGGCTCCATTAAGCAAGAATGGTATTTATAGAAATCCTTAACTTTTTTATTTAAAGACGTATCCTTTTCCCAGGCAACAGGTACTAACATCATCATTGCGTGCGCAAGGGGCCTTCCGGAGAGGGTTAAAAGTTCAAAAACATTATCAAGACTGGAGGAATCGCTTCCATCCGGAACAATTATCGGCAGCAACTTTTTAAGCTTTTGACCGAATAAATTACTTTTCAATAAACCTTCTCTTGCGCGCATCCAATTAATATTGCCTCTTAAGGTATTTATTTCGCCGTTATGTGCTAAGAATCTAAACGGCTGGGATAAATCCCATGTGGGAAAGGTATTTGTGCTATAACGTGAATGTACCAGGCAAATTGCACTTTTTAAATCTGCGTCGTTAAAATCAAGGAAAAACTTCTCTAATTGTTCGGGCATGAGCAAGCCCTTATAAGAAAGGGTGCGGCTGGAGATATTGGTAATATAACAAATTGTTTTTTTTCTCACCACGTTTTCTATTTTCTTTCTAATCAGATAAAGTTTTCTTTCAAAGTTCAGCCCGTCAAGGGCTGATCCGCCATGTCTTTTGGCGGGCACTACACTGTTCTTCCCGATAAAAACCTGCGCGAATACCGGAGTAGATTCGCGTGCAGTTTTTCCGATACTGGAAATCTCCACCGGCACAGGCCGCCAGCCTAAAAGCGCTTGCCCTTCTTCTTCAATCACTCGGGAAAAAACCTCTTTGCAAAATTGCTGTTCTGATTTATCTTGTGGTAAAAAAACTAAACCCGTGCCGTAGCTGCCTTTTGCGGGTAAATTTATTTTTTCTTTTATACAGGCTTTGTTTAAGAATTCATGCGGAATCTGAATAAGAAGCCCCGCACCGTCTCCGGTTTGTGTATCAGCTCCGGTTGCCCCGCGATGAGAGAGCCTTCTTAAAATTTCCAAACCCTGCTTAATTACTTCGTAAGACGCCTTGCCTTTAATTTGGCAAACAAACCCCACCCCGCAAGCATCATGCTCAAAGGCCGGGTCATAAAGCCCCTGTTTTTTAGGTAAATACGCATCGGTCATTATCCTATCGCGGTGTTGCCGCGTTCTCCAGTACGGATACGCACACATTCTTCTAAATTAAGCACAAAAATCTTTCCGTCGCCGGTTTCTCCGGTTTTAGCACCTTTGATAATTGCTTTAATTGCCGGTTCAACAAAATCTTCATTTACGGCAATTTCAAGACGTATTTTTCTCAGGAGATTTCCGGTTTCCTTATGGCCGCGGTAGACTTCAGCTACCCCCATTTGACGGCCATGGCCTAAGACTTCGCTTACAGTAATTAGATTAATTTCCGTTTTGTAGAGTTCTTCTTTTACTTCCTCCAGTTTATATGGCTGGATTATTGCGATAATCAATTTCATGAGCACCTCCTTGAGCACAATAATTTTTTATCTAGCGAAATCCCGCGGAGTGCGGCAAAATTCTCTTTGATAATTTTGCCGCGGTTACGAAGCGGGATAAAACTTTACTCCAATACCGTATATGCCCTCTCCCGATGCTGCGTTAAATCAAGGCCCATCAGTTCTTCTTTTTCGCTTACCCGTACACCGATGAATAGATCGACTAATTTATAGATTACGAAAGTGACTATAAAAGTATAACCTATCGTCACTAAAACTGCTACCAACTGAATCAAAAATTGCTTAGGGTTACCAAAAAACAGCCCGTCTGCGCCTGCCGGGTTAACTGCTTTAGAAGCAAATAATCCGGTAGCCAAGGCGCCCCAGATACCTCCTACGCAATGGATGCCAAACGCATCCAGAGAATCATCATAGCCTAACATTGGCTTAATTATGCTTACAGCGACAAAACAAAAAATGCTTGCCGAAATCCCGATAATTATCGCAGGGATAACACTGACAAATCCTGCGGCAGGAGTAATCGCAACTAAACCTGCGACTGCCCCTGAAGCAACACCAAACATAGTGGGTTTACCATTGCGCATCCACTCTATAATTGCCCAACTCAAACCCGCAGCTGCTGCGGCAGTGTTAGTTACAACAAAAGCATTTACTGCTAACCCATTGGCTGCTAATGCGCTTCCCGCATTAAAACCAAACCAGCCAAACCACAGCAACCCTGTGCCTAAGACCACGAAAGGAAGATTATGCGGAGCTGGAATATTTGAATCAAGATTCTTACGCCTGCCGATTACAATTGCCGTCACTAAAGCTGCAATACCGGCATTAATATGCACAACTGTCCCACCGGCAAAATCAAGCGCCCCTAAATTTCTTAACCAACCGCCTATTCCCCAAACCCAATGAGCTAACGGGTCATAAACAAAGGTTGCCCATAAAATTGTAAACATAATAAATGCGGAAAATTTCATCCTTTCGGCAAATGCACCGATGATTAAAGCCGGAGTAATAATGGCAAACATTGCCTGATAAATCATAAACAATTGATGCGGAATCGTAGCCGCATAATCAGAATATGGCTCTAGCCCTACTCCATTTAAGCCTAACCATTTAAAGCCACCCCAGAAGGCGCTGCCCGGATGAAATGAGAGGCTATAGCCGTAAAGCACCCATTGTAAACTCAAAACACACATAATAATAAAACATTGCATCAAAACAGAAAGCATATTTTTCTTGCGCACCATGCCTCCGTAGAAAAATGCCAAAGCCGGCGTCATTAACAATACCAGCGCCGATGAAATCAAAACCCACGCAGTATCACCTGTGTTAATCATCGCTATCCCTCCTTTTTAAAAATCTATATCTAACTGATATGATTACACCGGATGAAAATAGCAACCTTGCAGGATATAACTATCTGTTTTATTGTCTAATTAACCTCTATACATGTTGGTGATCGGCATTCTTCTATCCCTGCCAAAAGCCTTGGGAGTGATTTTAATCCCCGGCGGAGACTGCCGGCGCTTATATTCACTCTTATCCACTAAACTTAAAACTTTAATTACTGTATCTTTATCAAACCCCAAAGCAATAATTTGCTCTAAATCTTTGTCTTCTTCTATATAAACCTTTAAAATTTGGTCTAATATTTCATAGGGTGGCAGCGTATCGGAATCTTTCTGGTTAGGCTTAAGTTCAGCTGTCGGTTCTTTTGTCAAAATCCTATTCGGTATTACAGCCTCGAGAGAATTCCTGTATTGCGCTAATTTATAAACTAAAATTTTCGGTACATCTTTAATTACCGCAAAACCTCCGGCCATATCTCCATATAAAGTGGCATATCCTGTGCTCATTTCTGATTTATTACCTGTGGTTAAAACTAACCATGCGAATTTATTCGAAAGCGCCATAAGCACATTGCCTCTGATGCGTGCCTGAATATTTTCTTCGGCAATATTTTTTGCTGCATTTGCAAAACGCGGCTGTAATACCATTAAGTACATCTTATATATCTGCTCGATAGAAACGCTTAAGAACTCTATACCCAAATTTTTAGCTAGTTCTGTTGCGTCAGTTTCAGATTCACAGGAAGAATAACGCGAAGGCATAAATACTCCAACTACATTCTCTTTTCCTAAAGCATCTACTGCTAAAGCTGCGACTAACGCTGAATCAATTCCTCCGCTTAAACCGATTGCTACTCTTTTAAAGCCATTTTTGCTAACATAGTCATGCAAGCCTAAAAGCAACGCCTGATAAACTTCGTCAATAATATCTTTGGGCTCAATTTGTTTTTTTGTTAAAAGTTCCCTCTCTTTTAGGAAAGAGTTTTTTGTAATAGTAATAATTTTTTTTGACTTCCCGGCAGAAGATCCGGGAATTTCTAAATCTAACACCAATAAATCCTCTTTAAAACTTTCGGCACAGGCAATTATTTTACCTTGCGTATCTACAGCCATGCTTTGGCCGTCAAAAACTAATTCATCCTGTCCGCCTACTAAATTAGTATAAGCAATAATTACTTGATTTGAGCTAGCATGGTTTCTCACCATTGTTTCTCTTTCTTTAATTTTTCCCATATGGTATGGCGAAGCATTGATATTAAAGATAAGGCTCGCGCCTAATTTTGCCTGTATTTTTGCCGGGCCATCACTATGCCAAATATCTTCGCAGATATTCACTCCAAAAGATATCTTTCCAATTTTAAAGATAATCGGGTCTTTACCTGCCTTAAAATAACGGAATTCATCAAAAACACCGTAATTAGGCAGAAACATTTTTCGGTATATGCCATAAACCTTGCCATTATAAATTACTGCTGCTGCATTATAAAGATTGTCTTTTTCTTTATCTACAAAGCCGATTATCGCAATGATTTTACCAATTGAGGCAACGAGTTCTTTGAGGGCCATAAGATTATCCGAAATAAATTTAGGTTTATGCAGCAAATCTTCCGGCGGATAGCCGGTAATTGTTAATTCCGGAAAGGAAATTATACTAACCCCCAACTGCCCTGCTTTTTGGATATATTCGGCTATTTTTTGGGAATTGCCTTTTAAGTCGCCTACAGTAAGGTTAATTTGGGCCAAAGCTATGCGTAAATTTTCCTGTTTTATTTCTTTCATCATTTGAAACCTAAGCTTACACCCGGCCTTAAAGGATACCTGCCTGCCGGCAGGCAGGGGCCGGTGTGCCGTTTTCTACGGCAAAAGAGGCGCCTCTTGACACCCTACCAGCTGCTACACCCGGCCTTAAAGGATAGGCCGGTGTGTCGCCTGCTGCGCCAAAAGACGCCTCTGTCCTTAATACACAAATCTCCTAAGAAGACATCTCTGTCTTCTTGGCTAAAAATTACTCAACGCAAGTTTCTTCTAATTGTCCTTTTTTATTTCTTTTTTCAATATCTTTCGCTGTTTTCTTCTTAATTGTTGCTGCTCTGGGGTCGTAGTCGCTAAATTCTTCACACTGCAAAACAGGAAAACTCCTCGGAAAGGTACACCCCTTATCATTGATACAGCTGATACATAAACCTTTCTTTTCCATAAACCACCTCCTACCCCAAGATTCGATTAATCTCTTCTTTGTCGCAATCCATCACATAGGGAATGCCGGAAATATCCGCAGCTTCTCTGGTTAAAGCTGTAATATCTTCTCTTGTGACATGTTTTAAAGCGAATTTTCTCTCGCCGGCCATCAATTGTTTAAGACCAGTTGCTAAGCGGTCGTAATAAGTATACATTCCGATAGCGCCAACCGGAATATCCTTAAAATCTTTACCATATTTTGCTTTCAGGGTTTCCGCGGCAACAAAAATTTGCTCAACAGTATCACCGTATTGCTTATATTCTGCCGGCACCTTACCTGCTTTAATAAGATTGCCGACTGTCTTTGCAGACATTGCAGCGGCAAATGTCGCTCTTCCCATACAAATTGCTTTTATGTAGGGCGCGGCCAAGGCAATTCCTTTAAAAATATGGTCCTCTAAGGCAAAACCGCCTGCCATAGCAACCGGCGGGATATATTTACCCTTACTATCAAGCTTCTTTAGCATTTGATAAAGTAAACATTCTAACTCAACTGTGGGAATACCCCATTCATTCATCATTCTCCACGGGCTCATCCCTGTCCCGCCGCTTGCGCCATCAACTGTTAAAAGATCAATTTTAGCAACAGATGCATATTTGACCGCCCTGGCCAAATCAGCTGGCCGATAAGCGCCGGTTTTTAAAGTGACATATTTAAAGCCGAGTTTTCTTAATCTTTCTACTTCTTTATAAAATGCCTCTTCTTCGACCATGCCGAGCCTTGAATGCCGTTCAAATTCCTTAATCGCTCCTTCTTCATAGGCTTTCTTGGTTACCGGGTCTTCTGGATCAGGGTAAACAATATAGCCTCTTTTCTTTAATTCAAGCGCTCTTTCAATAGAAGGCAATTTTACTTCTCCTCCTATATCTTTTGCTCCCTGGCCCCATTTTGGTTCAATTGCCTCAACGCCAAGTTCCAAAACATACTC
>JAZDFW010000015.1:0-5974 GCA_043807505.1 Candidatus Omnitrophota bacterium
CTACTTTTTGTCAAGGCCTTTTTTATTTTTGCGATTACGTAATTTAAATCTCTTTTTAAAAGTTTAGGATATAGGGGCAAAGTAACAATGCTGGCAGAAACCTTTTCGGTAACGGGAAGGTGATCCTGAGGGTATAGATAGCCTTGGTATAATTTCTGCTTATGCAGAGGCGGATAAAAATGGACGCTCGCCTCGATTCCTTTTTTTCTAAGATAATCAACAAATAAATCCCTTTTTATCCTATTATCAGGCTTTAACTTAATCGTATACATTTGATAGACATGGTAACATCGCGAATCTTCAAAAGGCAAGTCCAATTCCCGGCATTCCTTTAAATTTTTGCTAAGATACCGGGCCAGCTCGCGCCTTTGATTATTCATAATCTCTATTTTAGAAAGCTGGGTAACTGCTATAGCTGCTAATACATTAGCCATCCTGTAGTTATATCCTGGATACTTTGCCTCTCTAAGCCAGCTTGGATTTCCTTTTGAAGATGATGTTCTTTCGATTCCGTGCGAAGAATAAGCTAAAACCTTATCCCTGATATACCTGCTATTCGTCGTTACCATGCCTCCTTCTCCGCAGGTAATATTTTTAGTAGAAAAAAAAGAGAAACATCCAATGCCAAAAGAACCTGTTTGTCTACCTTTAAACTTAGCCCCAATAGCTTCTGCCGAGTCTTCGATAAGTATTAAATTATGTTTCCTGGCTATGGCAGATATCTTATCCATATTACAAGATTGTCCGGCATAATGTACCGGCATTATCGCCACGGTTTGTTTATTAATCAACGCTTCAACCTTTCGATAATCCATATTGCAGGATTCATACTCAATATCTACAAAACGGGGCAAACAACCAGAATTGATTACCGCATTTGCCGATGCCGCAAAGGTAAAGCTAGGAAGTATAATCTCTCCCTTTATTCCCTGAACCTGTATAGCTAACTGCAATGCCGAAGCGCAGGAATTAAGAGAAACAGCATATTTAACTCCGATGTATTTAGCAAATCTATTTTCAAGCTCTTTGACTTTCTTACCGCTAGATAACCACCCGGAATTAAGAACCTTGCTTACCGAGTCTATCTCCCGATAATTAATTGATGGACGGGATAAATAAATCATGCTCATCCTTTATTTTTATTAAACCCTTAATTAAAATAGGGATTCCTACTTCTATATCTATAGACGGCTTAAAACCCAACATATTGCGGGCTTTCGAGATATCTAAAGCGCCTCTTAGTGGTTTTTTAAACTCTTGGTTCTGGTTTATAATTTTAACTTGGGGAATGTTTCTCCTAATCAGCCCTGCTAACTCGCCTATGCTCCTAGCCCTGCCCCTAGACAGATTAAATATCTGGTTCTTAGCATTGTTATTATATAAAATTTTTGAAAATCCCTGGATCAAATCATCTATATACGTAAAATCAAGCCTTTGATCTCCCCCATTATGGATTATTAATTCTTTCTTAGTTAATGCATCGATTATCATCTTACAACAAACTCTCTCTAAGCTGCTTCCAACTCCATAGACAGCCGTAGGCCTAATTATTGTATAATCAATATTATTTTCTGCGCAAAAACTGACCGTCATCTTCTCACCCTCTAATTTAGTTTTTCCGTATATATGTTGAGGGTTTAATGGATGAAGTTCATCTACTGGTTCATATTCAAAATCGCCATAGACATAGCTTGAAGAAACAAAAATAAATCTCCTGATCTTGGGCACATTTTTCATCGCGATAAATACATTATTTAATCCTTCCACATTAATACTCTGACATTCCTCGGGCAACCGCAAAGCAACATTAGGATCAGATACGGCAGCAAGATGTACAATAAAATCAGGCTGGTATTTCAAAATGACATCTTTCAGCAAACAACCATCCCTAATATCTCCTTTTACGATGATATTCTTAGAATTATTATTAAATAATTTATCTTGGCCATAACGATCATAGAGATCGGAGAGAACAGGCAATCTTGCCATAAAATTATCAAAAATAATAACCCTATCCCCTGCATTCAAAATGCCCTGTTTTAAATATCCACCTATAAAACCAGCTCCTCCTGTAATCAATACCGTATTCATTTTTTAGTTTAATCCGTAGTATCCCCTTTTAAACCTTAAGTAAAATGAGAAAAATTCTGGAACCGCCAATATGACTTTTGATAACCTATATTTTGATTTTCCCTTACGTCTCTTAATATGCCGAACTTTAACCTCTGCAATTCTAACTGCACCTCGCTTCTTAACTATAGGGACAATGTAGCGATGATCATTCATAACTAACTTAAGGTTCTTGATAAATTCCTTTTTAATTGCGGTAAAATTACTAGCGGCATCCTTAATAGGAGTTCTTAAAAAGATACTTATGAAAAAGCTGAATAATTTAGAAGATAGTTTTAAAAATAACAATTCTTCTCTATCTAGCCTGATGCCGTTTACAACATCATAACCTTCTTTCATCTTATTTAAAAAAATAGGTAAATCTTCCGGAAAAACCTGTAAATCTGAATCCATAGTAATAATTATGTCTCCGGCAGCAGAATTAAAACCAGAGCTTAAAGCAGCAGCCTGTCCAATTTTCTGTCCGTGAGTTATTAACTTTATACTATTGTATCTTTTTAACAATTTGCCCATAACAACACTGCTGCTATCGGTGCTACCGTCATCTACCATAATTAATTCTACTTCATTCATATTATAAAAATTAGTTAAAGTCCTTATAGTCCTTTCGACTAACTCCTCTAGATTATCTTCTTCATTATGAAATGGGCAAATAATACTTACCATCTTCATTAATATGTCCCTTATTCGTTATTCTGCATCTTTTTTTATATACAGGTTGACCAGTATCAAGTACACCGTCAGGAACAAATTCAAACCTACCTGCCGGCAGACAGGGACATTGGATTAGGCCCTTCCTCAATAGGTATAGGAAGACCTATCCTTTAGGATTAAACAGAATGGCTGCTTATCCAAGATTCTCAATGAGCCACTACAGACCATTGGTGAATGCAAGCAGGCAGTCGCATCGCTTATCATCATTGACTATAGCTTCTTACTCTCAAAGAACAAAGAACTCGCTGCGACACTATGCAACATTAAATCGGAACGCTTCAAGAAAAAACTCTAAAATTAACAAAATCCTGCCTCTTTTAGGATTTTATAGATTGACTCAAATTTTTGTTAATTATCATACCACTTTGGCTTCTTTAAACGCATAAAACCGGTAAAACCCTCATACTTTTTTTTGCCAAGAATAGTATCTTTCATTTCCAATAACATCATTCGCAGGGTATTCATAAAGAACCACCAATAGAGTCCTCTTTTGTGTTTATAAGGAGAAAATAGGCCCCTTATTAGCCAATGTGGACGATATAAAACATAGCGTTTGTTCAACTCTAAATTTAAGTTGGCAAAATCATTTCCAGACAAACCGGTATTAGAATGCATTATGGGAGTAGCCCAGTCGTATTTGGAGAAATCTTTTTCCTCTAAGAGGTTTTGTTCCTTCGCTTCTTGGTAAAGATACGTTCCCGGCACAGGAGCAACCGGATGAAAAGCAGGATAATCTATATCTATTTCCACTGCATATTTTACCAGGTCAAACATCGTTTCTTTTGTATCGTGAGGCAGGCAGGTAACAAATGTGCCTTGCCTAAATACCTGGGGATACTTTTTCTTAAAAATCAAAAATACTTCCTTTACTAAGTCGCGTGTATAAACAGACTTTCTAAGTTCTCTAAGATCTTCTGTGCAACCCCTTTCTATGCCAATCAAAGGATGCACTAATCCAGCCTTAACCATTTTCTCCAAAATCCCTAAACGCTCATCCCTTAAGGCGAAGTCAGCCCTTAAGAATGCCCACCAATATAAATCCTTATAATTTCGCTTTAAAAGCCCATCACAAAATTCATTTGACCATTTCGCATCCATATTAAAAGTGGGATCAGCCCAGATAATATAGCGCCTATTATATTTCTTATAAACAATGTCAACTTCCTCCAGCATCCTGTCTACGCTTTTAGTTCTATATTTAGGCATTACCTCTAGTTCTCCTTTTTCTATATCTGTCCTTGAATGTTTGCCCCAAAAGGTCCAAAGAGAACAAAAACTACATTTATCTATACATCCGCGCGAGTGTTCAAGCGTGGCGCTTTGCGGCCAAAGGTATCCGAAAGGTGAATATTTTCCCATAGGCATAAGGTCATACGCGGGCAGCGGCAAATCATCTAAATTTTCAACCATAGGGCGTAAGGGATTTTTTATAATTTTTCCGTTGTTCTTGTAAGCAATCCCTTTAACCATAGATAAGTCTTCTTTATTATTGAGAGCCTTAATTAACTCAACTATAGTCTCTTCTCCTTCGAACCTAACAACAATATCCAGTAAAGAATTAGTCAAACTACGTTCTACCATCCAAGAAAAAAAATGCCCGCCGGCAACAGTAATAACCCCGGGGATCATTTCCTTGGCTAATTTAAATAACCTGATTGCTTCATGATGGTATAAAGCTTCTTCACCTGCTCCTACCATATCCGGTTTCTCTTGCAAAAGAATGTTCTTTAAGCTATCCCATCCAATTTTAAGCGGAGGGCAATCTATTATTTTTACATCGGCCTGAGGAAGTTTTTCCCTTATAGCAGCGGCTATACAAGGCAAGCCTAAAGGCAGGAGAAAATTATCAGATTCATTTATAAAAGGCCAGAGGTATCGAGGAGGCCTGACTAAGAGTATTTTTTTAATTCGCACTTTGTTTCTTTCTCCCTCTTGTTACATAGTATTGGGGAATAAGTACCTTATCTAAAACACGAGGATTATTTTGGGCTATCTTGGAAATCATCGCAATCATAAGTTTAGTCTTATAGCGAAACAATTCGCAATAATAATTATCCGGCTGGCCTAAATTCTTGTTTGTAAAATAGTTTAAGTTATAACACGAACCACATCCTTTACAGATTCTCCTTGCCCAACATTTACTACATACCTCACTGCCATAAATTTTCGTATTCAAAAAATTTTGCAGTTTACTATCGCTTATCCCGGTATCCACCGTTCCTATTTTAAAACGGGGGATGCCTACAAATGCGGTACAGGGATATATGCTTCCGTCCATATCAACGGCCATAAGGCTATAGCCCGCAGAACAAGTTCCCACGATTGACTGAATATGATATAACCTGCTTAGCTGTTTAAAGAAACGGTTGAAATAAGTATTCTCGTAGGTCAGATTTCCCTTAATTACTTCTTGAGTATAAAACATGGCCAATTTATTATAAATGGATTTAAGCAGGTTTATGCCTTTTATGCCGGAGAAGAAAAACCTATTTTTTGATTCCAGGCCATATCCGGCCTTCTCGCTTTCGCAGACTTCAATACGGTCAAAACCCAGGCTGCGTAAAAAATTAAAAGTTTTAACTACATTCGTTGAATAAGGAGTAAAGGTAGCCCGGCCAACTATCTGCTTGCGGTAATCCGGCTTAAGCGATTTTATATTGTCCATTACCACATCGTATGAACCTTTTCCGTCTAAAAAAGGACGCTGCATATCTTGTATTTTTTTGGGCCCATCAAGGCTTACAGCTACGTCTACTTCGTTTTCAATCAAAAACTCTCCCTTTTGTTTATCTAACAAGGTACCGTTCGTCGCAAGCAAAAAACGGAAATTAATTTTCTTTCCCTGTTTAATTTTTTTACAGTATTCAATGGTTTGTTTCATAAGCTCAAAATTTAAAAACGGCTCTCCGCCATAAAAATCTACTACTAAATCATTAAAACCCCTTGATTCTCTTACTAATAAATCTATTGCTTTATAAGAAACCCGACAAGGCATTTTCTTATTACCGGAGGCGCTGGAACCATAACTACCTCCCTGATTCCAACAATAGCGGCAGCCTAAATTACACCTATTCACAATATTTAATGTAAGATCGGTTATTTGTCTTTTAATATTTTTGTTGCTTTTCTC
>JAZDFW010000016.1:0-18372 GCA_043807505.1 Candidatus Omnitrophota bacterium
GCCCAACCGGTGAAGAACATTATCCATTAATATCGCCAGACGCGGTAAGTACCCTATGTCTTCTAAAAGACTTAAGATAAAATAGAAAGATATAACATACGGCAACACCATTCCGAATTCAATATAAGGAGCTGTGGTCAATACACCCAGAGACTGCTTGAAATCGATCTTGCCATTAATTAAGTCGCCTATGAGCAAATGAAACCAAAAACCTTTTTCTTGCCAATAAAGGATTAATTTTTCCAATACAGGTTGATAGAGATTAATAAATATTGGATCAGTTATCTTATTAATTATGAACTCGCCCACAAAACGCACAATTTTAAATGAGGCGTAAATAACTCCTGAGGCCATTATCAAGCCGGTTAACGGCCTCACAGAAGCATCTTCCAACGCCTCCCTAAAACTATGATGGCGATGTTCTAAATGTTGGACTTGCTCAATGATCCGGCCTATTTCCTTCCAGCGCTCTTCATGAGGAAGCTTTCCTCTTAAAATTGGCGCCACCTCCGTTATCCTCTCGATTAGTAATTTTATACCCGCTCCGGTTACCGCACAGGTTGAGATTACTGGAATATGTAAAATCTCCTCCAGCTTCTTAATATCGATATGGACTCCCCTATGGCTGGCATCATCACACATATTTAAACAAACAATCACCGGATATCCTTCCTCTATGAGCTGTAAAGTAAGAAGAAGATTTCTCTCTAAATTGGTCGAATCAAGAATATTAATTACCGCGATCTCGCTTTTGGGGCATTCTTTTAATAAAGACACAGCTACTTCTTCTGCTCGAGAAGTTGACTCTAAAGAATAAATTCCCGGCAGATCAACAACATCAATTTTACCTTCCCCTAATTTCAGGCAGCCCTTGCTGATCTCCACTGTTGTGCCTGGATAATTTGAAGACATTACCTGTACGCCGGTAAGGCGCGAAAAAACTACACTCTTGCCAACATTTGGATTACCAAGCAAATAAATCTTCTTTATCATACCGGCTCCACTATCACTTTAGCCGCCACACCATGTCCTAAGGCTAAAATGCTTCTTCCTGACTTAATGACTACCGGGCCCCTTAAGCCAAGATGGCTAAGTTTGGTAACTTCCTTGCCTCTAAACACACCCATATTCATCAGCCTGTTTTGTAAGTTTGAACCTCCCAAAATCTCAATAATCTTACATTTACTACCTGCTTTAGCCTGTACCAAAGATATTCTTTTCATCCTGTCACCTTTCACTAAATTCACTTCGCGAATTTAAACAATAAAGCCTTCCCTGTTTCTGCTTTAACCCAAATTTTTCAATAGAAACCTGCTATCGTCGAATTATCCGTAAGAAAAGAATACGGGTGAAATTTGGGTTTACCCCGCAGAACAGGTTAAATCTCTAACGAGATTTAACCTTGCGGCCCTACGGGCAAAAAATGTCTGCGAAGCGTGCATTTTTTGGGTTTAAGATGGAAACAGTTAAGTATACCGAAGATAACTTTTTACACATTCAGCCAAAATATCTTTTACAGGCCTTACCTTAAATCCGGCCTCTTCCAATTTTTTGGTAGATAAAATTAACTTTGCCCTCACTATCCCTAATTCTTCAGGCTTTACCATTTTATATTCAAAATCCGGCATATGCCTTTTATACTCTTTTAAAAGATCATTATAAACTAAACCACCTTTATTTACTACGTTAAAAATGCCTTTAGCGTCGATATTAATCAGGTGTTTCAACGCTTTTATAAAATCAGGTAAATAGGTAACTGAATTTGGCGAGCTTAAAACTTTCTTGTATCGGATTAATTTATCCAAAAGATTTTTCGCATGCGGTCGATTATCCAAGGGAAGTCTTATTCTCAATATTAAATAATTAAATCTATTCGAGGATGCTTCTAGCGCTCTTTCGGAATAAATTTTACTCCTTGAATAGAACAAATCGAAAAAATCCGGTATTTTCTTTTCGTTTATGGGTTTATCTTTTGCATAATTATAATTAAAAATACACCCACTGCTAATATGAATCAGTTTTATTTTATTTCTTAAGGCAGCCTCGGCCAGGATTACAGGAATAAATGAATTAGCAAATAATGACTTATCTATATCGAGCTTGCATTCGTCCATATTTCTGCCGGTACGGCCTATGCAATTTATAATGATTTGCGGGTTATATTTTTTGATTTCTCCTTCGGCATCAGCAAAAGAATAAATCTTTTTGTCAGAAATAATACAATCTAACCCAGAACTTAGGCGTTTCCCGATAAAACCTTTACCTAAGATAAGTATTTTTTTATTCATCCTACTCCTGCGACAAAAAACCCGTGCCCCACATACGAAGTGGAACACGGGCTTTTATTGCTTTAAGAACCTAAAAGAAAGTGTTATTTCTTCTTTAGTTTGTCAAAAAACTCAGCAGTTGCTTTACCGGCAAGCTCTCTACATCCTAAACCAAATGCCAAAGCAGCTCCTAAACCAAGCGATGCTAATATTACGGTAATAGTTAATTCAATGATCCTGGCGCCAATCTGCAGCTGCTCCAAAGCAATCGCGATAGCAAAAACCATTATAACTATCTCAACGATTTTGCTTAAAATATTTGCTTGTGAGAGGCCGGCGTTATTTGCCGCAGTCAAAACAATACTATTTAATAGTTTTGCCACAAACAAACCTAAGATCAATATAAATATCGCGGCGATGATATTTGGTACATAGAGGATAACCTTATTCAATAAATCAGCGGCAATGGTCAAGCCAATAGCATTTACGGCAACTACCATCGTCACTAAAAGCCCCAGCCAATAAGCAACTATTCCTAATAATTCAGAAAGAGAATACTTTATTCCACCCTTCGTCAATAGGGCAGCAAGTTCAATACGATCAGACAGATCATCAATTCTCACCATTTTTAACAACCTTGTGACGAGTGCTTTGAAAACTTTAGAAATTAACCATCCGATTATCAGAATAAGAATCACAAGAAGCACATTAATTAAAAACTGCCCTATCTGGGTCAGTACTGCCTTGCCTGGATCCAACAACACCCATTGCCAAGTACTCATATTCAGCCCTCCTTTTGTTATTTTTTCTTGATGTTATTTGTATAACTTTATCATAAGCATCGACTTATGTCAAGGATTTTCTATTTTTTCAACCAGACTTTCTCCAACTCCTCATTAATATCGTGCTTCTGGCTGTAATTTAACTCATCTTTCAATGATTCCTTCTTAGCAGGCTTGTGATTTTTTTCTTTTTTATTGACAAACGCCTCTATTTGCATACTACAAGCGCCTAGAGAATTTACCGCGCATTTGATTTCCCTATCATTAGAAACCACAATAATATTTTTTCGATTAAGCGATTCCTCAACTATTTTTTTTATTTTTTCATCGGCACTGATTTTGCGGGAAAATATAACGCTAACTTCCCCGTAATCACAATTATTGCTTGAAGTTTGAGGGAAACCATCAAAGACTAAAATTATTTTATTTTTTAGGCTGCCGGTTAATCTCTTCTGCCTAATAAAAGAAATGATATTTAATGCAGGTTGCCCGCTTTGCTTGTGGGATCGTTCAAACAGCGGATGGTTTATTATGTTGTAGCCGTCGATGACGTATTGTAGAGACATATATAAGGCCTCCAAGCGCTCCGAAAATTAATATGAAGGTAAATGATAGGAGCGAAATTGCCACGGCTAATTGCTTCACAACTCCTACTTTAGCAAAATAAAGAACAAACGAACTTTCTCTTAAGCCTAATCCGCCTATCGATATAGGAAGTAAGGTAATAGCTCCGATTATGGGCATAAAAATATAAAAATAAATAATATTGACTTTAACACCCAATGAAAGTGCAATAAAATAAACACTTATAGGGGAAATAACCTGGACCAAGAAAGATAAAATCAGATTATAAACAATCACTTTTTTGCGATGGCGAAAAATATGGATCTCATAATGCAGATCTTTAATTGACTCTTTTATTTTTCTCGAACCGGGCGAGTTCAGAAATCCGGTAATCTTTAAATAGATAAATTTATTAAATAAAACTAACAAGATTAAGGTTAACAAAATAACGATAATACCCACAGATAACATAACAACTTTATCTTGAATTAGTTTTCCACCGAATAAAAACGCCGGTAAAATCACAATTACCAGCCCTACAAAACCGCTTATCCTATCTAAGAAAACCGTAGCAAAAACTTCTTTTGTTTTTTTTGTGTGTACTGCTAAGTCAGCAGTTCTGACTACATCGCCGCCTATCGTTGAAGGAAGAAAAATGCTAAAAAAAATACCTCCGGAAAACGAAATAATCATCCTCTTTAGAGGTATAGCAATACCTGCCGCCTTAAGCAACATCTGCCAACGTAAGAAACATAAAATATAGGTAATAAAAAAAATGCAGCCGGCTATCGTCAAAAGTAATTTATCCGCGCTTTTTATATCACTTATCAAATCATAAAAATTAATTTTGTTTAACTTGAATAAAAGGACCAACAAAACAAGGCTTATGCCGACCCTTAAAAATATAGAGAATATTTTTTTAAAATTCATGGCCGCTTAACCTTTTGTATGCCTCAACGTATTTTTGGGTTGTTTTTTCGATAATTTCATCCGGTAAATTTGGCGCCGGAGGTGTTTTGTCCCAATTTAAAGTCTCCAGGTAATCGCGGACAAATTGTTTGTCAAAACTTGGGACAGCCTTACCCCTTTCATATTGATCAACAGGCCAAAAACGGGAAGAATCAGGGGTAAGCACTTCATCGATAAGGATAATTTTATTATTAAGTACGCCGAATTCAAATTTGGTATCTGCAATGATTATCCCACGGTTAAGCGCGTAGCCGCTGGCTAATTTATAAATCGCGATACTTAAACTCTTTAATTTTTCTGTCGTGTCTTGGCCAATTAAACCTTCTATATATTTTAAAGTTACGTTTAAATCATGCCCTGTGTCAGCTTTAGTTGAGGGAGTAAATATTATCTGTGGTAATTTATCCGACTCTAATAAACCCTGGGGCAGCTTAATCCCGCAAACAGACTGCTTTTGGTTATATTCTTTCCAACCGGAACCGCAAAGGTACCCTCTAACAATACATTCAACAGGAAGAGATTTTGTTTTCATAACAAGCATCGAGCGGCCGGCCAGCTGATCTTTATATTTTTGTAATTGCGCGGGGTAATTTGCTACATCGGCTGAAATCAAGTGATGGATAGTAACATCTTTAATAAAATCAAACCAAAAACAAGAAAGCCCGGTAAGGATTTTGCCTTTATGAGGAATTCCATCCGGGAGAACCACATCAAAGCAAGAGATTCTGTCGGTTGAAACAATCAACAGTTTATCTCCCAAATCATAGACATCCCTTACCTTGCCTCGGCGGAAAAGTTTTAAGTCGGGAAAATCTGTTTTTAAAATGATTTTTTCTGTCATTTTGCTTTCAGGCGCGCTTCTAAAGCGTCATATTCCTGCCATAACTCCTCAGGAAGGCCTCTCTTGAATTGCCGAAAGAATTCTTTTATGCCTTTGAGCTCATGCACCCAGTCTTCCCGGCGCACTTCCAGGAGTTTCTCTAAAATACCTTGGGCTAAATCAAGGCCCGTCATATCTATATCTTGAGGCTGGGGTACATTACCAATAGGGGTTTTTACCGCGTATATTTTATTATCACAACGATCCAGTATCCATTCCAAAATCCTTAAATTTTCCCTAAATCCCGGCCATAAAAATTTTCCTTTCTCGTCCATCCTAAACCAATTTATATGGAAAATTTTTGGCGGTTTGGCCATTTTTTTACCCATATTCAACCAATGCTGGAAATACTCTGCCATATTGTAGCCGCAGAAAGGAAGCATTGCCATAGGATCACGCCTGACTTCGCCTAATTTGCCTACTTGTGCCGCAGTCCGCTCCGAAGCCATAACAGCACCCATGAAAACCCCATGCGGCCAACTGAATCCTTCATAAACCAAAGGCGCAATATGTTGACGACGTCCTCCGAAAATAATAGCCAAGATAGGAACTCCATGATGCTGCTCTAACCTAAATGAAGCGGTGGGGCAATTGGTAATAGGAGTAGTAAAGCGGGCATTTGGGTGAGCGCCTAACACGGGTTTTCCTTGCGTATCTTTCATCCCGGGTTTCCACTGGCGGCCCTGCCAATCAATTCCTTCAGAGGGCACATCTGCATCCGCACCCTCCCACCAGACTGTTCCATCACGTTTTAAAAGAACATTGGTAAATATAGTATTTTTCTTAATTGTCTCAACCATATTCGGGTTACTGCTGGAATTTGTCCCGGGCGCAACTCCAAAGAAGCCCATTTCCGGATTTATTGCCCAAAGTTGGCCGTCAGAATCAATACGCATCCAGGCAATATCATCGCCGACTGTCCAAATCCTATAACCCTTTTTCTTAAGCCCTTCCGGCGGCAATAACATGGCAAGGTTAGTTTTTCCGCAGGCACTGGGAAACGCCGCGGCAATATATTTAATGTGGCCATTAGGCTCTTCTACTCCCATTATCAACATATGCTCTGCCAGCCAATGTTCTTTTCTGGCAATAAAACTGGCAATGCGTAATGAAAGGCATTTTTTTCCAAGAAGAACATTGCCTCCGTAACCGGAACCAACGCTCCAAATTGTATTATCTTCAGGAAAATGCAATATCAATCTTTTGTTTATATCTAGCTCTGCCTTAGAATGCAGGCATTTTGTAAAATTATCTTCTTTTTCCAGCTGCCTTAAAACAGTTTCCCCGACTCTTGTCATAATTAGCATATTGAGAACGACATAACGAGAATCAGTTAATTCTACTCCGATTTTACTAAAAGGCGAACCAACAGGGCCCATAGAAAATGGGATTATATACATTGTCCTGCCGCGCATAGAACCCTTAAAGATTGCATATGCTTTTCTGTAAGCAGTCAAAGGCGACATCCAATTATTGGTAGGGCCTGCGTCATGTTTTTTCTTTGTACAAATAAAAGTTAAGTGTTCGGTGCGGGCAACATCATTAGGGTCAGTGCGATGCAAGAAACAACCGGGAAGTTTTTCCTGATTAAGCTCAATCAATTCTCCGCTAGCTACTGATTCAATTTCTAATTGTTCTTTTTGTGCCAAAGAGCCGTCTATCCAAACAACCTCATCAGGTTGACAAAGCCTGGCCATTTTATTAACCCAATCTTTTAATTTTTTGTTCGTTGTGCCAGGCTTAACCATTTTATCCTTTTAACAACAATAAATATTTATGCGCTGAATCAACTGCTACTGCTCCGTCGCTGCAGGCATTAACTACTTGGTATAAACTTTTCTCCAGGCAATCACCACAGGCATAAATGCCGTCGCGCGAAGTCTTTAATGTTTGGTCAGTAATTATAAAGCCGTGATTGTTTGTATTCAAGAGATTTTTTAGAAATTCGGTATTGGGTTTAATGCCCACAAATATAAATACACCCTGACAAGATAACCGTGTTATAGCATCAGTCTTACAATTCCTTATTTTCACTGAATCGACGACAATCTCTCCGGTAATTTCCTCGGCTGCACTATCGAGAATAAAATGTATCTTAGGGTTGGCTTTAACTTTTTCTTCCAAGGTCTTCGATGCCCTGAATTCTTGACGGCGATGAACAATAGTAACTTTACTGGCATAGCTTGTTAAAAATATCGCCTCTTCAACTGCCCGGTCTCCGCCTCCGATAACTACGACTTCTTTATTTTTAAAAAGTGGCGCATCACATGTCCCGCAATAAGAAACCCCGCGGCCAATTAATTTATTTTCTCCCTCAACGCCCAATCTTTTTGGCTGGGCGCCAGAGGCAATAATTATAGTTTTTGTTTCGTAGGTTTTATCGTGGGCCTTAACTTTATATAAAGGAATTTTTGATTCACTAATCGGGATTATCTGGAGTGCCTCCTCCATTTCAATTGCGACACCCACACTATCCACCTGAAGCTTTAATCTCTCAATTAAATCCTGCGTGGACAAACCTCCGGGAAAACCGGGATAATTATCAATCCATGGAGAGCTAATAATTTGGCCCCCGATACTGATTTTTTCTAAAATCATGGCCTTTAGCTTGAATCTTCCGGCATAAAGGCCGGCAGTTAAACCTGCTGGCCCTGCGCCAATAATAATTAAATCATGCATACCTACCTCAGTTTAGAATAAAGCTCCTCGGCATTATAGGAACTACGAACCTTTGGCCCGGATAATACGGCCTTAAAACCCAAAGAAACACCCATGTCTTGATAAACAGCAAACCCAACTGGTGTAATAAATTCTTTTACCGGATAATGTTTTTCACTAGGCGCCAGATATTGGCCAAGAGTTAAGATATCGCAATTTACGCTTCTTAAATCTTCCATCGCGCCTTTAATTTCATCTTTTGTTTCGCCGAAACCAAGCATGAGCGAAGACTTAGTAATCAAGCCAGGCTTTATAATCTTTGCATTTGCCAACAATGCTAAAGAAACATCGTAACTTGCATCTATCCTTAAATCTTTATAGAGGCATCTTACAGTTTCAAGATTATGACTAACTACATCCACAGCCGCATTAATCACAGTTTTAAGGCTGGATATTTCCCCTTGGAAATCCGGAAGCAATACTTCTATTTTTATATTTTTTTTTAACCGGCGGATTAGTTCTATTGTCCTAGCAAAAATTGACGCACCACCGTCAGAAAGGTCGTCCCTTGTCACAGACGTAAGCACAACATAATTAAGCCCCCACTTTTTAACTAAGCCAGCAATCCTGGCCGGCTCTTCTTTGTCAACCGGCAAAAAACTTCTTTTATTTTTTTCCACTGCGCAAAAACGGCAATGCCTGGTACAAATATCCCCTAAAATCATAAAGGTGATTTTTTTACTCTTAAAGCAGTAGCTGATATTTGGGCAATGCGCGCTTTTACAAACTGAATTCAGCTTAGCTTGACGAATAAACTCTAATTTTTCAAAAATTGTTTCATCGGGAATTTCTTGTTTAAACCAAGCAGGCAGGCGATTAATCATTTTCTCTTAGAGGTTTCTCTTGGAGGTTTTTCTTTATCTTTTCTTTATCGGGAGAATGATCAACAATCAATAGGCCATTTAAATGATCTATTTCATGCTGAAAAACACAAGCCAATAAATCTTCAGCTACTATTCTAACAGGCTTACCAAATTCGTCGAGCGCCTCAACCACGACTTTTTTTGCCCGTTTTACTTTAACAGCTAAACCAGGAACGCTAAGGCATCCCTCTTCTATTGCTTGTCCGCCCTCTTGTTTTGTAATTTTAGGATTAATTAATTTATAAAGGCCCGTGCCTGCATCAACCACAATCAATGCTTCGTTGATTCCGACTTGCACGGACGCAAGGCCTATTCCTGAAGTTTCATACATAAGTTGCGCCATCAGGCTTAAGATTTTACGGTGGCCTTGAGTTACTTCCTTCACCAGCCTAACGCCGCCTGTTAAAGCAGGATCACCAAATCTTCTAAGCTTTAATTCTGTTTCTTTCATCGACTGTAACTATTTTTGGCTTTAATGCTTTTGCTTCTTTATCTTCAGCCAAAGCATAAGAGGCGATTATTACCTGGTCTCCCTTACATGCGCCGCGGGCAGCCGGCCCGTTTAAACAAACTACACCTGAGCCTGCCCTTCCTTTAATCGCGTATGTCTCAAGCCGGTGGCCGTTGTTTAAGTTAAAAACCTCGACTTTTTCATGCGGCAATATATCTGCCGCCTCCATTAACTTTGCGTCAATAGTAATGCTTCCCTTATAATAAAGATTGGCCTGGGTAACAAAAGCTCTGTGGATTTTCGATTTTAAAATTGTTCGCAGCATTATATCTCCTTTATCACTTTATAAGCCTGGCGCGCAATCATCAATTCTTCATTAGTCGGAACAACTAAAATTTTCGGCGCTTTTTTTAAATATGAAAATAACCCTGCTAGAATTCGCTCTCTGGTCCTCTTCTGATGCTCACCAATCCCGGCAGTAAAAACTAAACAATCACAACCTGACATAACCGCAACATATGAACCGATATATTTCTTTATACGGTACACAAAAATATCCACGGCTAATTTTGCCCTTTTATTTCCGCTGCTTGCCTTTTGTTCCAAGATGCGCATATCATTGCTAATCCCGGAAATTCCGCGCAGCCCGCTTGACTTATTTAAGATTTCTTCAACCTCAGGAATACCAAGTTTCTCTTTACGCATAATGTAAGTAACTAATGCCGGGTCAATGTCGCCGCAGCGCGTACCCATAACCAATCCTTCTAAAGGCGTAAAGCCCATACTGGTATCAATGGATTTGCCTTTATTTACCGCGGTAATACTACAGCCATTACCTAAATGACAGGTAATTATTTTTAGCTTATTCAGTGGTTTCTTCAATAGGCGCGCTGCCTCATGAGCCACGTATTGATGGCTTGTGCCATGAAAACCGTATTTTCTGACACCGAATTTTTTATAATATCGATACGCAAGGCCGTAGATATACGCATATTCAGGCAAAGTTTGATGAAAAGCCGTATCAAATATTGCCACTTGTTTTACTCCGGGTAATAATTTTTTACAGGCTAAAATTCCGGTCAGGTTTGCCGGATTATGCAAAGGCGCCAAAGCGCAACATTGCCTGATTTTTGTAATTACGTGATTATCAATTAAGACGGGATTCTTAAATTCTTCCGCTCCGTGTACAACACGATGCCCTATTACATCAACCTGTTTAATTTTTTTTAAAATTAATTTCAGGCCCGTGTAGTGATCGCGAACAGAAGAGCCTTTTTCTCCGATATGCTCAATTATGCCTTGTTCGATTATACGACTGTTAGGCATCAAGAAAAGTTTATATTTTATTGAAGAACTACCGCTATTTATAACTAATATTTTCATTGCGCCCTTATTGCTGTTACCGCAACACAATCCACTACATCTTCAACTACGCAACCACGCGATAAATCACTGCACGGTTTATTCAACCCTAAGAGTAACGGGCCTAATGCGCGCGCCTTGGCTAACCGCTGAGTAAGCTTATAACCAATATTTCCCGCTTCTAAGCTTGGGAAAACCAATATATTGGCCTTTCCTCCTACCCTGCTATCAGGATATTTTATTTTGGCTACCTCAGGGACAATCGCTGTATCTACCTGGAACTCACCGTCTGCGATTAAATCCGGGGCTGTCTCTTTAAGTATCCTTAAGGCCTCTCCCACTTTGTTGATAGATTTTCCTTCAGCTGAACCTTTTGTAGAATAGCTTAATAAAGCGACGCGCGGTGACATATTTAAAACTTTATTTGCCAATTCTGCCGAAGCTATTGATATACAGGCCAATTGACGCGGATTCGGATCGGGAATTACGCCACAATCAGCAAAAATAAAAGTACCGTTATCGCCATAAGGAGAATTTGGCACTACCATAATAAAACAACTACAGGCAATCGAGATGCGTTTATCGATTCCTAAACAATAAATTGCTGCGCGCATGACTTCGGCAGAGGTATGGGAAGCGCCGGCAACAAAACCATCAACCTTGCCATCGCGAGTCATCATTGCAGCATAATAAAGCGGATCCTGAAAAGTTTTTCTTACTGAATCCATATCTATGCCCTTGGCCTTACGTAATTCATAAAATTCCTCGATATATCTTTCTTTTAGGCGTAGTTCTATTTTATCTTCCGTCAAAAGCACAACTTTAGCAATACCTTCTTTTTCAATAATAGAAGCTGCCTCAATTATGCGCTGATCTTGGAATTCCGGCAAAGCAATGGTTTTTAAATTCGCTTTTGCTCTTTGTTTTATTTTCTCAATTACCTCCATTTTACATCCCTTTCAAAATTGTATCCATATCTACATAATTTTTAATTAAGTTTACTGCCGCGCTTATTTTAGCAGTATCACGCGGCCTGATTTTAATTGTTAAATCATGAACTTGCGCTGCTACCGAATAGGTATCTGATTTCGCAAATAATACCGGAATTTTTACCTTGGACAATAAATCCAAAATAGGTTTATCAGGCAAATTTTCCCCGGATAAAACTATTCCCGAAATCCTTAGTTTTTCTTTATCCTTTTCACGATAACAATTTAAAGCGGTAATTATCATATCCTCTCTATCGCCGGGGGTAATCAGAAGGCTGTCATCAACGATATATTTTATGGCATCCTTCGGCTGCATTGCGCCTACAATAACAACTGAAGCGGGGTTTTCAAGATACTCTTTACCGCAAATTATCTCAAAATCAGTTTCCTCAAAAATTTGTTTAATCGTAGGATAGGAAAGCGAAGGGTCGTAGGGGATTACGCCTAAGACATTTATCTTTTGTCTTGCCAAACCCTTCCTGACCAATTCATTTATTTTATCAAACTTGTTCGGCAAAACTTTATTTATAATCACACCCAAAATTTTTACGCCGATTTTGTCAAAAAGCGCTTTATTTAAAACGATCTCGTCAATGGGCCTGCCGATTCCGCCGGAAGAAATAATGATAACCTTAGAGCCCAAGAGTTTTGCGACATAAGCATTAGAGTGATCAAAAACCGAACCAACACCTGCATGTCCGGTGCCTTCAATAATTACTAGATCCTGCTTTTTAGAAACACGCTTAAATGCTTTTTTAATCTGATTGCTGATTAAATTTTTATCGGGCTTTGCAATGTATTTTTCTGTAAATCCACGCTCAACCGCAATCGGGCTCATATCCTTAAGCCCGCATTTTATCCCACAGGCTTCTTCAATGAGCCATGAATCTTCATCGATCTTCTGGCCATCTTCTTCCAAATACCGCTGGCCAATAGGTTTTATAAAACCGATTTTTTTAAACCGCTGCTGAAAATTGCAGATTAAGCCCAAAGATAGAGTAGTCTTTCCGTCATTCTGTTTGGTAGCAGCGATAAATATCTTTTTCATGCCAAAATCTTTTCTTTTAGATAATTTCTGTTATCTTCTTTTTCAATTCAGCCTTACCAAGGGCTCCAACAGCCTGATTAACAGGCTTACCTTTTTTAAAAAATATCAAAGTAGGAATGGACATTACCCCATAAGTTGTGGCAATTTTAGCATCTTCATCAATATTAATCTTGCCGAATTTAATTTTCTTTTCAAATTCTTTTGCAAGTTCTTCAATTACAGGCAAAATCATTTTACAGGGCCCGCACCACGGGGCCCAAAAATCCACTAACACCGGTAAATCCGAATTCAAAACATTATCTTTGAAATTAGCGGCGGTTAAATGCAGTACGGGCATTTTTTCTTTCCTCTTCTTTTCTATCCTTATGAGCTACAGGGGCAAATCTAACAGCACCTGGTGCTAATTTAATCTTGTACCTGTCCCCTATTGGTTATTGATAATGGTAGATGTTTTTTTAGATTACCATAAAATTTGCAGCGGGGCAAGAAATTTTAACCCCTGCAACTATATGCTAAGTTCGCAGGGAACAAAATCTATACTTAGTCTTGCTCTTAAGGCCGCGGCAAGCCGAGCAAGGGTTTTGATATTAATACGCGCATTTCTTAAATCTTCCAAGCGCGAGATGGTTTGCTGACTAGTATTAACTTTTTTTGCTAATTCTGCCTGGCTTAAATGCCTCATCCGCCTTAGCTGAGCGATCTTATAGCCTATCTGTAGCCTTGCCACTTCTTCATCGTAGGCTTTTCTAAACTTAGGGTTTTTTCTGAACTCTTCTTCAATATGCTGGCTTACTGTCTTGGGAACTATTATTTTTCTTTTCATAAGAACCACCTAGGTAACTTAATTTTGCCTTCCTTATAACGCATCTGAAAATCGTTCATCCTATTTTTCGCTTTTAACATATCATCCCGGGGAATTTCTTTTGTCTTCTTTATAATACCGTGTAATAGGACAATATAATCTTTAAACATATAGGTATAAATCACTCTTACTTGATTCCCTGATAAAATAACCCTAAGTTCGTATAGACCTTCTTCAAGGGTATCAACATATGGCCTTCTTAGCTCCTGCCAGCGTTCTTCCAAAAACTCGATTCTTGCTAAAACCTTGGCCTTTGTCTTAGACTCGAGATCATTTATAAACTCTTCTACTGGACGGCTATTTCTTTCATCCTCGTAGTATATAGCTTTCTTTCTCATGCCGGCTCTTTAGCCTACTTAAAGTATACGCTATTTGTGATGTTATGTCAAGACAAAATTACATCTTATTTAATGTATGGTATTGATCATCCTACTCTTAAGAATCAGACTCGCTTGAATTGATATGTTTTGAAAAATAGCCTCCTGTAAGCGCGTCAAGCGAAGCAGTAAGCTCCTGTAGTTTTAGCTCTTTTTCAAACCTTTTCTTTCATTAATAACCAGTTGTTTGTTCTTTTCTATATCGAAACTATATCCAAATGGTCCTGACCGGCCTCCCCATTCACCATTCTCAGCCTTTATTTACCTGCCTTTAGTAGCGCGCTGTAATATGGCCGGTTAACAATCCCCTCGCCAGAGATACCAGCATTGGTGTACATGCCGACAAATTCATGGCCTTCTTTGGCAATACACTCTTTAAGGATTTTCTCTTGGGCAGGCAAAGAATATTTGTCTACTTGCTCTTTACTACTTACTCTGGGGGGTATAGATTACGGATTTCATTTATATTTTATCCTAACAACACTATCGGTAATTGGTACAAACAGCCAAAGATATCTTTTATGTACCTTATCTTTAAAAATGCCAATTACGAATATTATAATAGCTGCAAGAGGTTGTAGAAAAACTTTAAACATAATTACCCTTCTATCCTATCCAGCCATTCATCCGCTTCAAAATCTCCGAAATCACCTCGCAGTACTTACACTACATTTTTTATTTCTGGACATTTTGTAGTGTAAGCGATAATTTCTCTATCTCTGCACCCATCGATGGGAATTCAGCCTTAGCCTTATCCAACATCCTTAACACAGCCTGACGCCACTTCTTCGGCAGACTCCGGAATAATTCTTGTATTTCTTTCTTATCGACAATTGTAGAGGTATAAATTGCCTGTTGCAGGTCTTTTAAACTTTTATCCAATTTCCTTCTCCGGGAGGCGATAATAAACTTATGAAGACAGAAACGGCTGGGCGCCGGAACCCGGATCTTCATCCCGTTATCAGTAATCATTATTGGCTTATCGAGGAGCAATCCAACATGCCTTAAAGGAATAGCGTTAACACCGAGTTTGTTAACCTTAATAGCTTTATCAGTACCCTTCCCCTTTTCGGCAGTAATAAACTCGATCTTTAATTCCGCATTCCACAGATATAGCGAACCATCGCTTTTGAAGTCTACATCGAAACCCAGGGCTTCTAATTGTTTTACAAAATTCGCATGCTCTTTACCATGGAAAGGAGTGGGTATCAGGAAATCGATATCCGGGGTGCGCAGAGGAAAATTATCTACCCCAAGATGCTTTTGGTATAATTTAAAGCACCAGCTGCCGATCAATTCAACCCCTTCTCAAAGAGATTGTTATCGGCAAATACTCCGAGAATTTTGTCTATAAGGTCAACCATGCCTTCTGCCTTCTGAACGCTTGATAATCCTCAAAGCCTCGTTGACCTTTCTTAATTCTACGTTCAGCGCCTTGCGTTCTTTTATTTGACTCACGACCTCTTCCGGCCTACTCTTCCCTAAATATTTATGAACTACTTTCTTGCCGATTCTCTGTTGGAGATAATAATATTTTTTGCCGGCTATCATCCTCTTTTTTACGCTGCCTTTTGGCAGATTAGCTAGTTTTTTCTTAATCTTGTCTCTTGCCTGGAGGTAGTACTCTTTACTCTCAGATAGGATTCCCTGTAATACTCTCATAGTTTTTCTCCTTTACACTACATTATAGCATAAAATTAAAAATGTAGTGTAAATTATTTAAAGCTTCTCCTTTATCTGTTTTGAAAAATAGCCTCCTGTAAGCGCATCAAGCGAAGCAGTAAGCTCCTGTAGTTTTAGCTCTTTTTCAAACCTTTTCTTTCTATCTTCAATGCTTAAGTTGTCAATCTCCATTTTTAGCCGGATCCGTTCAAAATATATCTTATTAACTTCATCTAATATCTCTTCCCTCAACTGAACCATAAGGCGCGAGCGCACATCAATCGATGTCTGCGCGTCACTCCAGATAATATCCCCTAAATCCCAGCTCAAGGTTACATCCCAATCAAGGCTATCTCGGCCTTTAATTAAAGCATCGTCACCTGCTTTCGTAGATGAACCTGATTCCCAATGCCAAAGGTCGCCGGCATCGCGATTTATTCCAGCGCTCACCCGAGGCAAAAATGCCCTTCCTGCCGCTTGCTTCCTCCAACGTTTAATCTTCTCCGGTTCAACTTCTGCATACTTAGTCGCTACCAATCGAAGCTCATTAATTTTTGGCTCATTTTTATAATAAGATGCTACTATATTTTCTTTAGTAATACCAGCATTTTCGGATATAACCCTTGCCTTAAACAACCCTTTTTCAGAGGCGACATATAAATCTCCCCGCTTGTCTAAATCCAGGAAATTGAAACTTTGTGAACATAAGCCCTCGGATAATTCATACCATCTCTGCTGTTTATAACTATACACACCGCTCTTGGTCAGGCAATAAAGAACCGAATCGGCAGAAACTAACAAAAATCTTATTTCTTTTTCAAGCAAACCAAAGCAACTTAATGGATTCCAGCTGGAGCCGTTATCCAAACTACTATATACTCCTTTTGTAGTCGCTAGAAACACTGTATTCTTGAAAGCATCTATTGCCATATATTTAATTTTAGAAACACACTCCACATCATCATCGTCTTCGTTAATTTCTTCGACAGCCTCCTGGTTTTCGGGCCCGTTTTCCACAAAAACTTTTTCCCAAGATTCGTTTGAATTCATGCTTTTAAATACTCCATCACTACAGGCAACAAACAAAGAATTCTCTTTCAAACTTAACGTAATCACGAATATCTGGCTATTTGCCAAATTACCATTCTGCCTGTGCCAAGTACAGCCATTATCCTTACTTGTGAAAAGGCCATTTTTGGTACCAAGATAAATACAATTTGAATGCTCTATTAATGCCATACACTCGTTCTCTAAATAATCCTTACCTCTGAAAATCCTAGTCCAATTTTCACCCTCGTCGTTACTCTTAAAAAGTCCGTTTCCTGTCGCGGCGTAAAGTGAACTGTTTACGCCCTTAGTCAAAAACAGATAATTAACCTTCGTATTCTGCCCCTTTACAAATAAAACATTCCTCCATCTTTCTCCGCCGTCTTCAGATTTAAGAACCGCATTAATTGAGCCGGCATAAATAATTTGAGGCCTCTGCGGATTGACCAACACTACCGTAAAATTTAAATTATCTTTACTTATTAAATCCCAAGTAATCTCTCCAGCAGTTGAAACTCTTGCTAAACATAAGCTTAGCAATACAAAAATTAGTAAAACAACCGTATTTTTAGACATCTTACACCTCCTACATCAATAGACGTAGAAAAACAGAAAATCTAACAGCTAAATTTGTAAATTAACTATTTTTATGCTATACTTTGATTGCCGATAAAGGTAAACTACTCGAAATGGTGGGACACAAAACTAGAGGGCCTAAGGCCGGTGAGAGCCGGAGATGGCAGCCAGTTGCCAAAGGTAAGGTGGTAATAAAAAGCCACCCCGACACTTTATCGGCGGCTTCATTCTCCCAACAGAAAATGTTGGGATTTTTTTTACACTATTTATTCTAAAAGGGCTTGTTTAACTCTTTGGTAGGCTGGGGTATCAATATGGCTATAAATTTCCTGAGCTTTACGGAAATATTCTTTTGCCTTAATTTTGTCTTGTTTCTGTTTATATAATAGGCCAAGATCATAACTTGCAGAGGCCAACTCAAGCGGTGCATCTATTTGAGCTGCCAAAGTAACCGATTGTTTAAAATAAAATTCCGCCTTAGTCAAATTACCCATTTCCAAATATAACTCGCCGATCATCGTATAATCACTGGCCAAATTTTGTTTATTATTCTGTAACTGATCAATTTTTAAACCATTAAGATAACAATCCAAGGCCATCTTGTATTGTTTTTCAAATAGATACATTTCACCTAAATTAAAATAGCAATCGCTTAATTCTTCTTTTAACTTCATTTGCTTAAATAATGCCTGGCTTTTTTGGTAAAACTCTCTTGCGGTTTTAAAATCTTCTTTATTGGCAAAAACTAGCCCGATATCAAAATAATCGCAAGCAAGATTATACCTGTGCGCCTTGCTAAATTCATTGCCTCTGTTAATTTCTGAGCTTTTCATCAATAGTTCAAGCGCCTGATTATAATTTTCTTTATCGATATACCAAACCGCCAATTTTCTTAAACCTATTGCTTCATTAAGAACATCCTTATTCTCTTTTGCCAGGGCTATCGCTTTATTGT
>JAZDFW010000017.1:0-14794 GCA_043807505.1 Candidatus Omnitrophota bacterium
CCCGAACCAGGGCGCAATGCCTTTTACCAGAGAAGGTAACTTTTGGATATTAAATGTCTTTGGATATACATACAGTTCGGAATATACAAAATAAGTCTTTTTCAAAAAGAAGAGTCCCCAGTAGTCAAAAATATAAATAGAGAATGGGCCTATTTTATATTTTCCTCTCTGCGGGCAGAAGCAGTTATATTTTAGGGTTAGAGAAGACCTTCCCTTGAAATGCTCTAACAAAATCTTTTTTTTTCTTTCCCCAGGAACTGCAGAGGAAACGTAATCTTGCAAAACAAAATTAAATATAGGCAAAAGATTGGCATTCTTAATTACTGCTTCTATCTTTAATGTATCATCTTCTTCTATCTTGCCCGTAACCTTTCTTTCCAAATATATTTTTTTAAGGCACAGGTATCCTGACGCCACCCATAATATGCTGACGAAAACTAAAGACGCCAAAAACCAAAAAAAGAAATAAAAAAATTCTCTGCCTGTCCTAAGGGCAATAATCAGATTGGATATGATTATCAGGAAGAGAAAAAACCACTTCTTGAGGAATGCCTTAAGCATATTTAATCTTAGGGGATGGGGGTGTTTTTAAGCAATTCGGAAATTATGTAATCAGGGGTTCTGTCCGCTATCAAAGCCTTGGGCTGTAATATTATCCTGTGTTTTAATATCCAGGGAGACAAATTGACTATATCATCGGGGATAACATAATCACGGCCCTCTAAGAGAGCCCAGGCACAAGATGCCTTCATAAGCGAAATGGAAGCTCTGGGGCTGGCTCCCAATTTTACTTCTTCTATTTTGCGGGTGGAAGAAACTAATTTTACGATATATTCTAAAACATTAGAAGATACCTCTATTTTTTTTACTTCCTCCTGTAACCGTAAAACACTTTCTAAATCCAGAACCGGTTTTAGGCTTTCAATGGGATGTTGTATTTTCTGTCCTGAAATGACCTTTACCTCTTCGTCGGCTTGCAAATAACCGATATTGATTTTCATTAAGAACCTGTCTATCTGCGCCTCTGGCAAGGGGTATGTCCCTTGATATTCTATGGGGTTTTGAGTAGCAACGACCATAAAAGGCCGGGGCAAAGTAAAGGTCACCCCGTCTAAAGAAACCTTGTATTCCTGCATACATTCAAGGAGCGCAGATTGCGTGCGCGGGGTGGTCCTGTTAATCTCATCGGCTAAAAGTATATTGGTAAATACCGGCCCTTTCTTAAAATCGAAGTCTCCGGTTTTAGGGCTATAGACAAATCCGCCGCTAACATCCGAAGGCATAAGGTCAGGCGTAAACTGGATTCTTTTAAAATCTGCGTTTATAGATTTGGCTAATGCCAAAGCAAGCATTGTCTTACCCAGGCCAGGCACATCTTCAATTAAAATATGCCCATTGGTCAACAGGCCCGCAACCAACAGTTTTACCGCTTCTGTCTTGCCTATGATTACTTTCTCTATATTGTCTATTAATTTTTTTAAGTCTTCTCTAGGCATACCGCTGCTCCTTTCTTAAATAAGCACGTAATCTGAAAATCCAGGAAATTTATTAGATGTGTATTATTTGTATTATAATCCCTGGGTTAAGAAAGTTCAAGATAATCTTATTTTTGTACGTAATTCCCTTAAGAGAAAAATTTTTTCTAATTGGTGGTTCTGGAAAAATATCCCCCGGTCAAAGCATCAAGGGAAGCCGTGAGTTCTTCTAGCCTTAATTCTTTTTCAAGCCTCTTCTTCCTGTCTTCTATGGAAAGATTATCTAATTCCATCTTAACGCGCAGGCGTTCAAAATATAGCTTTGTCACTTCATCCAGAATATCATCGCGCAGTTGCACCATAAGGCGACTGCGTACATCAATGGAAGTTTGGTCATCATTCCAGATAAGTTCGCCCAAATTCCAGCTTAGGGTTACATCCCAGTCTATACTGTCATGGCCGCGCCTTAATATGTCATCGTCGGTCTTGGTAGTTGACCCACCCTCCCAGTGCCAAAGGTCGGTAGAATTCCTGTCTATGCCAATGCTCACTCGAGGAAGTAATGCCTTTCTTGCCGCTTGTTGCCTCCATTTGATTATCTTTTCCGGCTCAACCTCTGCATACTTAATCGCTGTGTTCTGAACCTCGCTTATTTTAGGTTCGTCTTTATGGTAAAACTCAAGAATGCTATTTTTGTTAGTATCAGGGGTATCCTTAAAATTTGCCTTGAATAAACCGTTGCTGGCGGCAGCGTATAAATTACCATGGTTATCCTTTGCCAAAGAGCTAATATCCTCTGCCGTCAGCCCTAATGATAGCTCATGCCAGCGTTCGTTTGTATACTCGAAGATAGCGGATTTTGTAACCGCATAAATAGTTGACTTTAAGGATATCAGTAAAAACTTAATCTCCTTGCTGAGTAAGCCGTAGTCGGTTAACAAATCCCAGGACCTGCCTTTATTCTGGCTTATATAAACCCCCTTGCTGGTTGCAGCGTAAAGGCAATTTAGATTATTTGGGTCAATAGTTACATATTTTATACCTGAAAACCGCCCTGGCTCATCCTGGTCTTCTATTACCTCATTATTCTCATCTGTGTTTTCCACGGGATGCGCAATGAAAATCCTCTCCCAGCTTTTTCCGGCATCAGATGTCTTAAACACACCGTCTAAACTGGCGATATAAATATAATCTGGCTCTCTAAGATTAGAGAAAATATTTAATATTTGGTTATTGCCGAGCAGGCCTGACTCTTTATGCCAGGAGCGTCCATTATCTTTACTTAAGAACAGGCCGGATTTTGTGCCTAAGTAAATTACGTAAGGCAAGACGGCTAATCCTGTGCATTCATTTTCAAATGAGTTTTTTCCTTTGAATATCCTGTTCCAGTTTTTTCCCCGATTTGAGCTAAAATATAAACCGTTTCCGGTTGCTGCATACAACGAATTCTTATTATCTGAAGCGAATAACAAAAAGTTTACCCCTCTGTTTGTGCCTTTCGCCGAAAAAATACTTCTCCAACTCCCACCGCCATCCTCACTCTTAAAAATACCGGCTCTTGAGCCGATATAAATAATTTGAGGGTTATCGGTTTCTACCAGCACTGTTTTCAGGTTTAAATTCCCCCTACTTATATCCTCCCATGCCAGGTCCGAAGCAAAGACGCCGGTTGCTAAATTTAAAACCAGTAAACCTACCGCTGCCAAAACTACTGCATATATCTTCATCTTAACCACCTCCTACATCAATAGACGAAAGAAATAAGAAAATCTAACAGCTAAATTTGAAAATTAACTATTCTTATGCTATACTTTTATTGCCGATAAAGGTAAACTACTCGAAAGGGCAGGACGCAAAACTAAAGGGCCTAAGGCCGGTGAGAGCCGGAGATGGCAGCCAGTTGCCAAGGGTAAGGTGGTAATAAAAAGCCACCCCCAACACTTTATCGGCGGCTTCATTATCCCAACAGAAATGTTGGGATTTTTTTTACTATTTATTCTAAGGAGGTTTGTTTAACCCTTTGGTAAGTTGGGGTATCGATAAGGCTATAAATTTCCTGGGCTTTACGTAAATATTCTCTTGCCTTAAATTTGTTTTGTTTCTGTTTATATAATAGGCCAAGATTATAACTTGCAGAAGCCAACTCAAGCGGCGCATTTATTTGAGCTGCCAAAGTAACCGACTGTTTAAAATAAAATTCCGCCTCAACCAAATTACCCATTTCCAAATATAATTCGCCGATCATCTCATAATCACTGGCCAAATTTGGTTTATTATCCTGTAACTGATCTTTTTTAAGGCCCTTAAGATAAAAATCCAAGGCTATCTTGTATTGTTTTTCAAACAGATACATTTCACCCAAATTAAAATCACAGTCGCTTAATTCTTCTTTTAACTTCATTTTTTTGAATAATGCCTGGCTCTTTTGGTAAAACTCTCGCGCGGTTTTAAAATCTTCTTTATTGGCAAAAACTAACCCAATATCAAAATAATCGCAAGCAAGATTATACCTGTGCGCTTTGATAAATTCCTTGCCTCTGTTAATTTCTGAGCTTTTCATCAATAGCTCAAGCGCCTGATTATAATTTTCCTTATCGATATACCAAACCGCCAATTTCCTTAAACCTGCCGCTTCATTAAGGGCATCCTTATTCTCTTTTGCCAGGGCTATCGCTTTATTATAAAACTCAAATGCCTTTGGGTACTGGCCGGTTAACTGATAGAGCCAGCCAATCTCAATATAAGCAGAATTTAAACTCTTATTATCATGCTTTTTCTCGCTATAAATTGCGTAATCAAAATAATATTTAATCGCCTCTTCTCTCTTGCCCAAACGTTTATAAGCCTCACCGATTAAAGGATAGGCCGCTAAAAACATAGGGTCCTTTTTGATTATTTTTTCGCAAACCTCGATTGTTTCATGATTCCTGCCTTCTTTAAATAACTCTTGAGTTTTGGCAAATAAAAGATATGTGCTGGGATTTATGGTAGGTAACCAGATATACAGTGATATAAAAACAGATAAAATAAATGCGGCTAAAGAAACTAAAGCAAGAAACTTTTTTAAAAAAACGGCCTTTCTTTTAATCTCGAGTTTGCCGGACGGAATTTTTTGCTTAAACATCACAAAATTCGTATCGCCATAGAGAAGATAACTTGCCCAGGCTATAGAATTAATGCCATATTCCTTAATCGATCCCAAACGTGCCAGGCGCAAGCATTCACCGACTGACTTTCCGGAAACTAACCTAGAATAGAATTCATTTGCAAAAAATAAACTAATAGAATCTTCGATTTTACGTATCGTGCCTATGTAATGCCTTACACCGGAATACAAAAATGCCGAAGCAAGGTTATAAGTTTTATCTTGATAATCTATTTCCATGGGTTTTTCTGCCAGCGAAGCGGAATTACAGGCATTTGAAAAAACTAAACTGGGTAATGATAGGGTTTCTCCGAGGGCAATGATATCTTGTATGCTAAATCTGCCATCGCTTAATAGCCAGCCGCTTTTTTTGCTATCGAATGCGTCATATTCGCAGTGGCCGGCAAAATGCACGATATCGTAATCACGCAGATTCTTTTTTACGTATAGAGTATCGATCTGCGTGGATTTAAAATCAATGCTGATTTCTCTCTTCTTACGTTCAAATTGATTTTTGATTTGTACGCCTTCTAAATACGAGGATTTTAGATCGTTTGTCGGATTGGCCAAAATCAACATCTTCGGCATGGTGCTTGCGCTGCGGTATTCGCCGGGCGTAAATTGTTCTTTGGTCTTAATAAGCCTGCCTAAATTAAACTTAAGGCAAAGGAATTCTTTTCCATCATAGAGAAGTTCCCAAGGGATACCGATTAAATCTTCATCTAGAGATAAAACTAAATCTTTAAGTGTTGTTGATTTTAATTTATCTTTTACAGTTTTTGTAAAAAGATGATCCCAGAGCAACTGGCCTGTTTTTTCTAAACTCCGGAATGAATTTGCGTCTAAATCACCCCGTTTATTTGTCCTATTCAATGTTACTACTATTTCATTGCATAATTTATCTAATTCGCAGCTTGATATGGTTAATTGGCTATAATATCTGATGGTTTGAGCAAGATCCTTTTGCTCGAAGATGCTCATTTTAAGCATCTCGCTACTTTTCGATATCTCTAAAACCAAAGAATTGGCGGGTTTAATCATAACTTACTTATTGATGTCTAATAAGACGCAGCCGAGTTTATTCTCGGCTCTGGATATTCCAATGGAATATCTACCTAATAGAATATTCTCAAAAATAACTTTGCCGGTTTCAGTATGATACGATTCAAGCTCTAAATCGTCTTTGGCAAGCGTTATCCTTAGGTCCTTAATGAGCTTTTGCGTCTCTTTTTCCTTTGCTATAACGGTTACATTAAAAGATTCTCCCTGCTTATTCTCGATTTTTACCTCTAATCTAATATCCTTAAAATCCTTTAAAATAATCACCTCGTCTCTGAAATTTTTTATCTTGCGGCTGCGCAATATCGGTGAAGGCATAAATTCCTGGCCGACTAAAACATCTCCGGTGGTATTGATTAATTCCAATAAATCAACTTTAAGCTTAAAGATTATTTCTAAAACTGACAAACTATCACAATTTTCTACAAGGCTCTTTGCCTGATCCAATAAATTCTTAGGCACGCATTCTTGTTCGGAATAATCCAGATTAGCCTGAATTGCTAAATTTTGAGAGCAATGATCACAACTTAGTAAATGAAGTTTTATCTGTTCGGCCTCTTGCTGCGGCAATTTACCATCAACAAAACAAGCCATTGTTTCTTCATCAGGATGAATAAGTTTGCTTTTTGGTTGTTGAGACTTCCAACTTTTATAAACTATTCTCACTAATTTTTCAACTTTTTTATCCATTTTAGCCACCCACTTACAATAGACGAAAAATAATCAGAAATCTAACACTCCGGGATTACAAAACCTTTTGATTTAAAACACTCTTTTAGCCTGTCTATAATTCTTGCTTTACGCATATCTACGGCAGGCCGCGAAACACGCAATACCCCTTTGATTTTTTCCAAAGACAAGCCCCTGTTGATAAATAACTCAAGAAAATACTTATCGTCATTACTCATTTTTTTAATACAGTCGGTCAAGTGTTTCAGCTTTTCTTTGTTAAAAAAATAATCGGAAGGCAAAGGCAGGCCATCGGCAATTCTGTCTTTTAGGCAATGCTCATCGCCTGAATCTTCTTCTAAAGATATAGCCGGTTTAAGATTTCGGACGTAGTCTATTGTATAATTAATTGTTACTTGCCTTAACCAACTAGCAAGGCTGCATTCGTTTTTTGCTTTAAAACTTCTTAATTTGCGAAAATTATCTTTTCGCAGCAAAACAAAAATTTCCTGAAAAATATCATCGGTGTTTTCTTTATTAAAAAGATTGATGTTTTTCGATTTTAAGACAGAATTGATATAATTGAATATCAACCGGGAATATTTATCTACGAATTCCTCCCAAACAGGCTTGTCCCCTTTAACACATTTAAGGACAAATTCTAAATCACTCATAAAATTATTATACCATTCTAAGATTGTTATTTGAACAGTGTGTTTTTGACCATAAAAGAAGCAAATACGATGGAGACCATAGACATGAGTTTAATCAGTATATTTAAGCTGGGGCCTGATGTATCTTTAAAAGGGTCCCCCACAGTATCGCCTACAACGCCTGCTTTATGCGCTAAAGAACCTTTGCCTCCGTGGTGGCCTTCTTCAATATATTTCTTGGCATTATCCCAGGCGCCGCCGGAATTTGCCATCATAATCGCCAGAACAAACCCGGTAACAGTTGCACCGCACAAAAGCCCTGCCTCTGCCTCGATACCCACAAGAATTCCTACTGCAATCGGAGCAATAATTGCCATAAGCGACGGGAGGATCATTTCTTTTTGTGCTGCAGTTGTAGCAATAATTACACACTTTGCATAATCAGGCTTGGCTTTTCCTTCCATAATACCTGCAATTTCTTTAAACTGCCTGCGCACTTCAACGACGATTTTCCCTGCCGCGCGGCCTACGGCACGCATAGTCATTGAACAAAAGAAAAACGGCAGCATAGCGCCAATAAACAAACCCACTAAAACATTAGGATTCATTAAACTTAAATTCATTTCTTTACCTAATATAACAATTTGATCGCGGTAAGCCGCGATTAACGCCAAAGCAGTCAATGCTGCTGAGCCGATAGCAAACCCTTTACCGGTTGCCGCTGTAGTATTGCCTAATGCATCCAAGGCATCGGTTCTTTTTCTTACCTCTGGAGGTAAATGTGCCATTTCTGCGTTTCCCCCTGCATTATCCGCAACCGGGCCGTACGCATCAGTAGCTAAAGTTATACCTAATGTTGAAAGCATCCCTACTGCCGCAATTGAAATACCATAAAGCCCGGCATTAGGATTAGCAGCGCCGCCGGATACAAAATAGCTGATTAATATGGCAATACCTACAATAATTACCGGTATCGCTGTTGAGGCCATGCCTACAGCAATACCTCCGATAATCACTGTTGCAGGGCCGGTTAAAGATTGCTCGGCAATAAAACGCGTGGGCTTAAAACCGCTTGAAGTATAATATTCGGTTGATAAACCAATTAACACCCCTGCTACTAAACCTGCGATTACCGCCCAATAAACTCCGATATGCTCCATACCCAAAGTAGCTTTAATCAAAAAGTAAGATATAATTGCTACTAATAAAGAACTTACAAACACGCCTTTTCTTAATGCGGCTAATAAAACTTTTTGTGATGCCTCTTCTTTACTTTTAACAAAAAATGTACCAATAATCGAGGAAATAACGCCAACTGCTGCCATAACCATAGGAACAGTTACACCGGCAACGCCAAGGCCTGCAGCAACACCTAATGCAGAAGTAGCAACAATCGAACCAACATAAGATTCATAAAGATCAGCGCCCATACCCGCAACGTCGCCCACATTATCACCAACGTTATCCGCGATAACTGCGGGGTTACGCGGGTCGTCTTCAGGAATCCCTGCCTCAACTTTCCCCACCAAATCAGCGCCAACATCAGCAGCCTTGGTAAAAATACCTCCGCCAACTCTGGCAAAAAGCGCCTGAGAACTAGCACCCATCCCAAAACAAAGCATGGTTGAAGTAATCGCCGCTATTTTTTCGGTACCCATAGGTATGGGATGGAATGAATAATACCAATTCAGGAAATAATACCAGACACTTAAATCTAAAAGGCCCAAACCAACAACAGTCAGCCCCATAACCGCGCCGCTTGAAAATGCGATACGTAAACCCGAATTTAGGCTTTTTTGCGCTGCTTGCGCTGTGCGGTTTGAAGATTTAGTGGCAATGGTCATCCCGATGAACCCGGACAAGCCGGAAAAGAAACCACCGGTTAAAAACGCAAACGGCACAAAGATAACCAAATAATTCTTAAAAGCCATGAATAACAGAATACAAAAAACAACAATAAAGAATAAGGATACGCCCAGATATTGCCTTTTTAGATAAGCCTTTGCGCCAACACTTACTGCATTAGCAATCTCGCGCATCTTATCATTACCCTCGTCCTGCCTCAAAATAAACAAAGCAAGATAAAAAGCAAACGAAAGAGCTAATATGGAACCCACCGGTGCTAACAATAACAAATCAAAACCAAACATTCTACTTCCTCTCTGCCTGCTACCTCATTGCAAGCCTTAGTTAATTTGAAGCAAGTAAAATAACACAATGCTTTTTGTTAGTCAATAGTTTTTTTAATATGGGTTATTTTTTACTTTCGGGCAGGCGGCTACAGGAAGAATTTATGACTTCGGCTTGCGTATCTATCACCTTGTCATACTTAGGTTTAAGATTGGTAACTTTTTTTGCCAATAACAATAAATTGATGGCAAAAACCAAGATCAAGAGTAATTCAATACCAAACCAAAGCAGGGGGCTTAGAAAAATCCAGCCAAAAAGCAGGTTTAAAATAATAAAAAAGGGCAAGAGACAGCCGGTTTGGCTAAAGAAAAAGATTGATCTTATTTGATTATCTTGGCGCATAATCTTAAATTTTAATCTCCACTTTATTCCCCGATAATCTTAATTAAAACTCGTTTTTTACGCATTCCATCAAATTCACCGTAAAAAATCTGTTCCCATGGCCCAAAATCAAGCTGGCCGCCTGTAATGGCTATCACTACCTCCCTGCCCATAATCGTCCTTTTTAAATGAGCGTCGCCATTATCTTCGCCTGATAAATTATGCTTATATTTTTCCTTACCGTACGGTGCTAATTTTTCAAGCCACAAACTAAAATCTTCATGTAGGCCGCCTTCGTCGTCATTAATAAAAACACTAGAGGTAATATGCATTGCATTGACTAAACACAATCCTTCTTTTATACCGCTTTTTTTAACAGCAACTTGAACCTCTGGGGTAATATTAATAAATTCCTGACGGCACTTAGTCGCAAAATAAAGATAAACTCTTAGGTGCTTCATTGGCTTTTAGTTAAGGTTTTTATTATTTGGACCTTTAGGCAGACCGCTAAATTTCTTAACGGATAATTTTAATTTTTGATTCAAATTGTTTCTTTTGGGCGGAATACTAAGTTTTTCAAAGGTGCGGTTTTTATAAATTTCAAAGACTTCATCGAAATCATATACATCTTTAAAATCATCCTTAGAATCTTCTTCGGTCCTATTTAAGAGGCCATTATCAACCATGTTAAAGACGATTTCACCAAAATCTTGGGTTGCTTTAATCCCCCAATAATTTAAAACTGTTTTTGCCATAGGGCCATATTGCTCTAGAATAAAATCTTTAATACCTGTCAAAAGCTCTCTTCCGCTGATATGGCTTTGCTTCTTTAATTTGGCCTGCGTAAACCAAAGTGAACGCATAACGAATTCATAGGCATCCGCCTTATAGCGATTATCTTTAGTAATGATCTCCTCAATTTTATTATAAAAATTTTCCATACCCATATTATAGCTTAATTTTAGAAAAAATCAAAAATTAAAAAAATTTTTCTCTAATTCTTTGAAGGATTTAAAAATTCTGTTCGCTTGGCGTAAATATTTTTTCGGCAATGATGTTTCAAGCGCAATGCAATACAGGCCGGCTCTTTTTGCTGAAAGAATACCGAAAGGCGCATTTTCAATCACCATCACTGCTCCAGGATTAAGCGCTAATTGAGATAAAGCCTCTAAAAACGGTTCCGGATCGGGCTTTCCTTTTTTTACCTGGTCTCCGGTTACAATCACATTAAAGATTTTTAACAAAGCAGTTGGTAATATTTTCTCTACCTCATGCCGGGAGGTACCGGTTACAAGCCCAAGTTGAAACTTATGTTTTTTTAAATTCTTAATGAAAGCCTGAGCGCCCTTAACAAATTTAATCTTTACAATACGCTTAAATAATTTTTCTTTTTTCGCCAAAAGTAGCCTTGCCTCTTTCAAAGAAATTCCCTTGTTCTCTCTTTTAAATATTTCTCTAATTGTGATTAAGCCGGGTTGGCCCTCTCTTTCGTAAACATCAAAACAATTAACCTTAACGCCTGCTGATGAAAAAATCTCCAGCCACGCATCAAAGTGATATGGCATAGTATTAGTAATTACGCCATCCATATCAAAAATCACTGCCTTAAATTTTTTCTTTAATTTTTTATACATGGCGCCTATTATAACATATAAACTTTTCAATTCAATAGTAATGCCTCTGACGGTTTTCTCGCTCAAGGCCGATTTTACCCCACTCGAGACAATCTAGGGGCACGCCAATGATCTTTCGCATTTCGGCGGCTGCGGAACTCGCCCGTCGGCGCTATCGCGCCAGGACGGGCTCGGACATCCTCGCCGTCCGAATGCTTTCGCGTTCGGATTCCCGAAATGCTCAAGCTCCATTGGCTAAAATCGACATTCGCTCGAAAACCGCCAGAGGCATTTTATGAAAATTCCTCTTTGGCGGGTGGTCTTGTCTGTGATTTCGAGGGACGTGGAGGCAAGGAGCGGGCAAGGTTCCCGCAGCCGGCTCCTAAATTTAAAAACGCTTTTATATACGGCCCGGCTGCGGGAGAGCGACGCAGCCTCCCCCGAGCGAAGCCCCGCCTCGCAGGGGCGGGGCGAGCGTTCCCGAGAAACACAGACAAGACCACCGCGCGAAAAAGGCTTGCAAAAACAATGAGCCTGTGTTAAATTTGAGTGCATATGAAAAAACCGCTTTGGAAGTTTACTGACGATTTAGGGTCATTTGTTTCAGATAACGCAGACAAAATAAACACCTTGTATTTCCCCCTCTGCAACAGCTCTCCATTTATGTCCAGTATTACCCCTTCCCTGCATGGCGATATAAAAACCGGAAATAATTCCTTCTTAATGGAACCTGTCTCGCGTATAGACCTAAGTAATTCGAAAATTTCCCGTAATTTCTGGATTTATATTAACCCGCAAAAAATTTGGTCAACAACCGGTGTATCCAAAGACATTGGAATTCAAAAATTTGATACATTTAAATTAGAAGCCGGGCTTCTCTGGCATAAAACTACACGGGAAAATAAATTAATTGGCTTAAAAGCAGAAATAACCTCTTTTGTGCCTTCAAGCAATGAACCTGTAGAAATAATGCTGGTAAATATCACGAATATTTCTGCAAAAACAATAAAATTTACCCCAACTGCTGCAATACCTATTTATGCCAGGCCCAGCAATAATCTACGCGACCATCGCCATGTTACATCACTTTTAAACAGAATTAAACTGGATAAGTTCGGCGTAATTGTTACTCCTACCCTGCTCTTTAATGAAACGGGCCACAAGAAAAACAAATCTTCTTATTTTGTTTTTGCTCTTAATGAAAATTCCAACTGCCCCCAATACATTTATCCTGCTCAGGAGGAATTTTGCGGAGAGGATTCTGACCTAGAAGCGCCTATGGCAGTTTTTAAAAACCGGATGCCGGATAAAAAATTCGACATTCAAGGTAAAGAAGCAATGGCCGGCCTAAAATTTCAGGAGAAATTGCTTAAGCCAAAACAAAGTTATTCTTATATTGTCTTAATGGGTATTGTTGACGATAAAGATAAGATTATGCCCATATTCAATAAGTTTAACGATAAAGATAAAGTTATTGAATCTCTTGAAACTACAAAAAGCTTTTGGCAAAAGATATCGGCAAAAATCCAACCCAAGAGCCCCGACAAAATCTTTGACAACTGGTTTCGCTGGGTGAGTATACAGCCTTTTTTAAGAAAAATTTTCGGCTGTTCCTTTCTGCCGGATTTTGATTATGGTAGAGGCGGACGCGGCTGGCGCGACTTATGGCAAGATTGCCTGTCTCTAATATTAACAGACCCTCTCCAGGCAAGATCGATATTAATCAATAATTTTAGGGGTGTGCGTATTGACGGCTCCAACGCTACAATTATCGGTGAAAAATACGGCGAATTTATCGCAGACCGCAATAATATCAGCCGCGTGTGGATGGACCATGGCATCTGGCCGTTAATCACTACACTTTTCTACATACACCAGAGTGCTGATATAGATATTCTAACCGAACAAATACCTTATTTTAAAGATCCACTTAGCTGCCGCGCTCGCCAAAGAGACTCAAAATGGACACCTGCCTATGGAAATGAACTTAAAACTGCCAATAATGAAATCTATAAAGGGAGTGTATTAGAGCATATACTGGTCGAAAATCTCGTGCAGTTCTTTAATGTTGGGCCGCATAACCATATTCGCCTGGAAAATGCAGACTGGAATGACGGCCTAGACATGGCAGCCGAATACGGCGAAAGTGTTGCCTTTACTGCGCTATACGCTAAAAATCTAAAAAATATTTTTACGCTCATAGAACACCTTAAAAAAGAAAATATAGAAGTGCATAAAGAATTAACTATACTACTCGATTCTTTCTCTCCTAGCCCAATAGATTATTCTGATATAGGCGCAAAACAAAAAATTCTGGAAAATTATTTTTACGCAACTAAGGATCAGCTATCCGGAGAAAAGATATCAATACCAAAAGATAAATTAATTGATGATTTGAAAAAGAAAGCTGCCTGGATTTTTACCCACATACAAGACAACGAATGGCTAGAGATTGGCTTCTATAATGGTTACTACAATAACGCTAAAGAAAAACTCGAAGGAAAAGTAAATAACCTAACCCGTATGACTTTAACCGGCCAAGCATTCCCTGTAATGAGTGGTATAGCTACACCCCAACAAATTGATGCGCTTTTTAAAAATGCTAAAAAATATTTACAGAATAAGGAATATGGGGGTTTTCACCTGAATACTGATTTTAAAAATGAGCAACTAAATTTAGGCAGGGCTTTTTCTTTTATTTACGGCGATAAGGAAAACGGGGCATTCTTTAATCATATGGCAATTATGTTTGCTTATGCGCTCTATAGCCAAAGATTTGCTAAGGAAGGATTCGAAGTCATAAACTCAATTTATAAGATGAGCTTAAATACCACTGGAAGTAAAATTTACCCTTGTATCCCTGAATATTTTAATGCTCAAGGCCGTGGAATGTATAGTTATTTAACCGGCTCTGCCAGCTGGTTTATCCTAACAATGCTTACTCAGGTTTTTGGTGTAAGAGGCGAATACGGCGACTTAGTAATTGAGCCAAAATTGATTGCCCAACAGTTTCAACCTAAAGGAACTATCTCGATTAGCACTCTTTTTGCACAGAAAACAATTGAAGTAAAATTTATTAATCCTAAAATCAAAGATTTTGGCGAATATCATATCTCTAGGATTAATTTTAATAATAAGATTGTTGCGGAAGGTTTATTGCTTACATCTTTTACAATTAAACGCCAAGAATTCCTTCTTTTTAGTACAAAAGAATCAAATTTAATTGAAGTATATCTAACCTAAAGGCTTACTCCTCTATTCAACCTTGACTATATATTCCTTACCGATTAGTTTTAATACCTGAAAATTAAGCTTACCATTGTAGGTTATCCTCTGAATATCCTCCAAAGAAGATTTCTTAAGTATACAATAAGTAACCTTCTGTTTACGAAAAAATTCCAAAACCATATGGTCAATATTTAAAAATGGTATTGGATGAGGGCTGAAAAAGTTAGGGCCGGGAATAGCGGTTGCCGCAACATCCCTCCCTGTATAAAACCTAACTCCTCTGGCGTAAAACTTTGAAGCTAATATAGTATTAGTAACATTATAATTAGACATAAGATACTCACAGGCCTTTTTAGAAGAAAGAAATGGCTCGATATCATTTTTAACAAAAGGTATAACACTTAAAAATGACGGCACCAAAGCCGCAAACAGATAAATCAC
>JAZDFW010000018.1:0-11426 GCA_043807505.1 Candidatus Omnitrophota bacterium
TTATTCAGCCCGTTTTCTAATTCCTCGGATAAAGCTACAATCCCAAACCACTCTTCATTCATGTTTTTATTGTCCTTGGCTTTTATATCAAAATAATACTGCCCGTTACTCCAATTAGAGGCCGTATCGTGTATCTTCCAAGTTTCCGGGTTGTCCTGATCATGCTTCCACCATTCATCGGTCCATTCAAAGATTATCCCGCCCAAACAATTACCAGCGCCTTTTTTATTCTTAGCTAAGTTCTCGTAAATTTGCCTCCATTGCGACTCTAAGAAAAACGCCTGCATATTCTGGTCTTCTTTGCCTAAATATGCGTCGTAGGCATCTGCGCCGAACTCCGAGAGAACAACCGGCTTATCAAAAGTCATTTTCAAAGATTTAAATAAATTTCCAAAGGTCTTACCTCTATAAATAATACAAGCAACCAAATCTATATCCGGGCAAAATTGATTTGCCGCGTCTAAACCTACCAACTCCCCATTACCTAAAGCTACGGGATGATTCTGGTCTATCGCGTGTATCGCGCGGGCAACCTCATTAACATAAGAATAATAAATTTTATAGCGCATAGAATTCTGCAGCATAGGATTTGGCTCTTTGTCTATTTCGCCGGTGGACCAGCGATTAATACGGCCAAGGCAAGAATAATTATTTTCATTACCCAAAATCCAAAACAAAACTCCCGGCTCATCCTTATAAAGTGCGACCATCTCTAAAACATCTTTTTTAATCCTCTCCTGAAATTCTATATCGCCATAAAAAGGGCAGGGATATTCCCAAAACCCCAGCCAGTGGCCCAAGACTACCCGAATACCATACAATTCAAATAAATCCCTGATTACTTGCCTTACGCTTTCCGGCTTTTCTCCTGTTTGATAAATCCTTACCGTGTTAATTCCCATTTCTTTCATTAGTTTTCCGTCAACCAACCACGGCTTATTTGGATCAGACCACCAGTCGTGTTCATAATTAGAACCAATAGGAGCGGGATTATAACAGGCGCCTTTAACAATGTAAGGCTTGCTATTAACAAGCAATTGATAATCGCCGTTTTTAAGTTTAATAATGCAGGCTATGGTTTTGTTTTTGGTTTTGAGCTTGGCGGCAAAAATAAATTGCGAGAAAATTAAGGATAGAAGCAGAAAGACAGAAACCAGCAAAACTGGCTTCTGTCTTCTGATTTGTGAAGTTGGCTTATTACTTTGCTGCAGTTTATTCATATTTTATTTCATCCAGATAAAATGTTGCGCCTTCTGGATTAACGTCTATGTTAGTTGCCCAGCAAAAACCACCGATGATATAAGACATATCTTTGCCCTTTAAATCGATGGTGTATTGCGCCCATTCCTTATTTAAAACCACAGGGCCTATAACGGCGCTATCTGAGTCAGAAAACTCACCCATAATACCGCCCACCTTAAATTCTTCAATGCGCTCACCGCCCTTATCACCGCGTGCCCAGAAGGTCAGCTTTTCAGCCTTGGATAAATCAAAACCTGCATCAACTGTCCCCCAGTTATTAGCTGGCTGCTGCCAAAAGATACCTGCCCAACGCGCACCCTGGGCTGCTTTACCATTATAGATAATCTTAATACAGCTATCGCCTAAATAAGGATCTTCTTTTGATGCGCCATCATATTTTATATCGCCGTAATCGCCCATCCAGCCTGAAGGAATAAAGTGATTCTTGGATGTAGAGCGATCGGCATAAATATAAAAAGGCATACCTTGTTGCTTCCGGCCCTCGGGCTTAACCGCGGGGTCAGCTTCAAACTTTATATCGTCCAGATAGAATGTGCAGCCATCCGGATTTAGGTCAGCTGTTGTTACCCAGCCAAAACCGCCGCTAATATAAGAAAGGTCCTTACCGGATAAATTTATTGTATATTCTTTCCAAGTATTGGTTAATTCAACCGGCCCCATCTCAATTGTTGCTGAATCAGAATAAGCGCCTTTAATTCCGCCAACTATAAATTTCTGTATCACCTCTTGGCCTTTTGCGCCGCGGGCCCAGAAAGTAAGCTTAGTCATGCCGGTTAAATCAAATCCGCCTTTTTTTGAACCCCAATTATTAGCAGGATTCTGCCAATATACGCCTGCCCATCCTTGTCCTTGGGATTTCTTAGCACTAAAAGTAAACTGCAAACAAGTTGTACCGGATTGAGGGCTATCCGTACTTTGGTCATTTAACTTGATATCGCCGTAATCGCCCATCCAACCTGAAGGAATATAATGATTATCTTTGGCGCCCTTATCCAAGTAAACCACAAATTCCTTAAGGGCTTCCTTGTTTACTTCTTTAGCGCTAACAGCCTGCTCTTGGGCATATACGCAAATTGGCACGACAAGCATAAATGCTGCTAATATTATTAGAATTTTTTTCATTTAACACACCTCCCTTTTAACTTTTGACTACCTGTTTATAATTCTTGCTTTGGACTTTATATTTTGTATTTTGGATTTGCTTATGCCTCCTTCCTAATATTCGTTACTTTTTTATTTCCACATTTTCTTATACATATAATATGACTTGCGTAATTGTCGAAGAAAGGGGCTTAATTTACCATCACCCTGGCCACAGACCCCTAACCACTCTTCGTGCATAAAGCCGTCGGGAAACGGGCCCGCCCATAATCCTTTTGTATCATGAACCTTTGGTTCATATGCCTTCCACCATTCATCTAACCATTCAAATACAACCCCGCCTATAGAATTACCAGCGCCACCCTTAAAAGCGATGTTGTTTTCAATATCCTCCCACGAGCCTTTGTGATAATCCGCCTGCATTTCTTCAATATCACCGGGAATCTTCCCTTCTGCATAAGCCGGGCAGCCAAACTCAGTAATAAATACCGGCTTACCTGTTTCTTCTCTTGCGCCCTTCCAGAGACGGCCAAAGCCATATTCTCCGCGGTAAGCATTAGTCCCAAAAATATCAATATCAGGAGTTAATTTACCAAACTTATCTAAGTATAATGTATCTCCGCTGCATATGGCTACCGGATGTTCCGGGTCTATTGATTTTATTATCCTTGCCGCATCATTAGCAAATTTAAAAAATGCATCCGGCTCTTTATCGGCATTACAGGCATAACCATAGACATTCTCATTACCCAAAAGCCAGAATAATATATATGGCTCATCCTTAAATTCTAAAACCATATTGGTTACTGTCTCAATCATTTTCTTTTTCTGTTCTTGGTTATTATAATCGGTCCCGGGAATCCATGGCGCGCCTGAACCAATAGCATATTTACCCAAGAAATCTCCCATAATCACTCTGATGCCGTAATCATTATAAAGTTCGCGTAAAAGTTCTTTATCCACCTTGAGGGGATGATGATAAAGCCTAATGGTATTTACTCCCATCTCCTGCATCAATTTAAAATCTCCTACAGCCGGTTCATCCGCATCCCGCAGGTTATTTTTATTCTTATCTACAAAGGCGTCGTAAGGGCCGTCAATTTTTCCGTTCTGATTGAAATCCTCCTCCATCCAATTACCTAAGGTTCCTTCGTCAGGAGACTGCCCTATTTTTGTCGGCGCATAGGTGATGCCTTTAATTACATACGGTTTACCGTCAACAATTAGCTCCCAATCCTGGTTCTCATATTGAATAAGATGCACCTTGCCTTTCCCCAAGCGCCGTTTTATGCTTAATAAGTCCGAAGATGGCCTAGGCCTAGGCTTAAATTTTTCTAATAACCCCGCCTTAACAAACTTCCCGGGATTAGCGATTACTATATCGTTGGATAGGGCGTGGTCATAACCATTAACTACGCATATATCCGCATCAATAAGCTTATAACCTATGCTTGGGTTGCGGCGTAAGAGAAAATTTATCTTGGCAATTGCTGCTTGGCCTACATACCACGGAGTATGCCAATAGGTCCAGCCGTAGCTACCCGGAAAATGCACCACAATAGCATAGTAACATTTAATAGCTTGCTTTATTAATCCTGATTTTTCCAAAATAAGGGCAGTATAAAATAATTTTACTCCCTGCGGTTCAGTTGAAGTTGCCCATTTTAAAAACGCGGCCTGTAAATCCGGAGATTGCACAAAATCCCACTGTGTTCCCTCCAGGCGTTTTTCTTTCTGAGCCAGCTTTAATTGAGGATCCCATTTTACAGAAGTAGAATTAGGATAAACCCCTTCACCGGCTGCCGCGCTTAATCCTTCCTGATCTTTGACAATATAGCGATAATCTTTTGTCCCAATATTTTTAAATTCCCCGTATTTTTCATAATCTATTCCCTCTTCTTTACCCGAATCATACAAAACTATTTTTGTAGAAAGTTGGCTTACCGGGATTTTGGGTTTCTCTACTTCATTAATCCCCGGGCACGGCGGCGAAGGAAGAGTCTCCTTGGAATTCAATTTTATTATGCTCTCCATAGCTGCCTTAGCAACTTTCCAAAACCACCCTCGAGGATCCCATGCCTGCGCATAACAATATTGATAGACAACTACTTTAAAAACCTTTATTGCCTCTTGGTTCTTGCCTTGATCCCTGAAACATTCCCCCTGAATAAAATAGGCGGTACCAACATCATTCAAAATCTGCGCGGCTGTAATTTCACTCTTAGACTTAGGAAATGCTTTCAAAGAAGCCTGTTGCTTATCTGCTTCATCTTTATACAAATCAATTAACTGCTGGGTAACTTTCAGGGTCGCCTGAAAATGTTCTTCGTCTTTTACGCCATGCGCTCCCCAGGCCTTGACTATCAATTCACCGGAAGGAGGCTTATCTTGAGCAAACGCAAAGCGCGAAACGCAAAGCGCGAAACTAAAACTTAAGACTAAAAACTTTAAACGCTGAACTTTCATCCTACAATCGCTCCGGCAGTAACGCCTTTAATGATATATTTCTGCATCAAAAGATACACCAAAATTATAGGTAAGGCAGTAATGGTTAAACCTGCCATTAAAAGCGGATAATTGGTGACAAATTCTCCCTGGAATGTTTGCAAAGCTACCTGAAGCGGCATATATTGACGGGAATCAAAAATAATCAAAGCCAGAATATACTCATTCCAGACATTTAACGCATTAAAGACTACAACCACGGCTAATACCGGCTTTGCCAAGGGAAGCGCTACATGCCACCAGATGCCAATTTTAGAACAACCGTCAATGCGGGCGGCGTCTTCCAGTTCTTTTGGCATTTTATCAAAAAATGTTTTTAAGAGAAATATGCTTGTGGATAACCCGACATTAATCATGCATAATATATACCCTAAAGGCGTATTTCTTAAATGCAGCTTGTTTAACAATACGTATAAAGCGACAAAACTTCCCGGAATAGGTATCATCATCGCTGCCATAAAGATAAAGAATAAGGCATTTCTTCCGGGGAAACGAAAACGCGCAAAGGCATACGCTGCCATTGAAGCAATAATCACAATGCCAAAGACAACCGAGGTTGTGTAAAATATGCTGTTTAAAAAATTACGGCCAAAGCCGCCTTCTTTCCAGGCATTGATATAATTCTCAAAATGGAAGTGCTTGGGGATTAAAGATAAGTCCTGAAATATCATATCCTGTGATTTCAAACTTGAAGAAATCATCCAAAGCAAAGGGTATAGGCAGGTAACCGCAACGCTGATTAAAAATAGATGGATTAATAAGTTTAAGGTTATTCTTTTAGTCTTATAGTAGGCTGTCGTCTGCATTATGCCTTTGCTTTCTTAGAAAATCTATATTGAATAAATGAAATTATCACTAAAATAAAACCGAAGGTTATCCCCTGCGCGCAGGCATAACCGAATCTGGAAGACCCGCGCATTGAAGCCAAAATTCTTAATACCGGCACAGAGGTATGGCCGGCAAATTCTCCTCCGACAAGGCCTATGATCAAAGCAAATGCCTGCATCGTCCCCAAGACTGTCAGAATTGCCACCAATACCATTACCGGTATCATCAATGGTATGGTAATTTTCTTAAAGGAATCCCATGCATTCGCGCCGTCCACGTGCGCTGCTTCATAAAGCTCGCGCGGAATAGTCTGTAATCCCGCTAAAAAGATCAGAAAGCCCCAGCCAAAACCTTTCCAACAATGCACTAATGCCACTGTAGTAAGCGCAGTCTTAGGGTCAGAAAGCCAATTATGCACTAAATTAGGCAAGCCAACCGCAACAAACATCCGATTAATTAGATTAGCGCCATCAATATCGTTAATAATAAAACGCCACGCCATACCAACTACGATTTCCGACAAGATTGGCGGGATAAAGAATATAACGCGATACCAGTTTTTCATCCTTACTTCGCGGTCACAAGCCCAAGCCAATGAAAAGGCAAGCGCATTTTGTAAGGTAAGCGCAATTATTGTAATGTAACCGGCATTCCCCATCGCCTGCCACCAACTCGGATCTTGTAAAATGATTTCTTTAAAATTTGCTAACCCCACAAAGATTTTGGTAGGAAGTATACCATCCCATTCATGCATCGCTAATTGCAAAACCCAGAAAAAAGGGATGATATAAAATATAGAAAATATGATAACAGCCGGAAGAACAAAAACGTAGTTTTCTAAAGTAGATTTGAGTTTCATTGTCTTTTTTTCGCTAATTCTCTTTCCTTAATCTTCTGAACTTGCTGGGCCACTTGTTCAGGAGTTTTTTCACCGATAACAATCGACTGAATTCCTTTATCTAAAGCCTCGATTACCGCGGGAAACTCCGAAATACCCCAAACATTCGGATGAGTAGTTAACTCCATATCATCGGCAAACTGCATTAAAATCGCGGGAATCTTGCTTAAGCATTCTTTATTTGCGGGTAAATTATTCGTCGCTTCTGCCAAATATGCCTGCTGGTCACGGTCAGTCAGCCATCTTAAAAATTTCACCGCTTCTTCTTTGTTTTTTGAACGCGCATTCACCATAAACGATGAACCAGCGCCTCCCCAGATACTCATCGGGTAATCTTGAGAAGCCTTAGGAGGTAACATCGCCGCATAATTTAAATTTGGATTCATCCCTTTGTAAACATTCACGCACCAAGAGCCATTAAAGGCAAAAACAGTTCTTCCATTGGCAAAAAGCTGTTCTGCGGTTTTATTTACCATTGTTACAATACCTTCTGTCAATAGGCCAGATTCTTTCATTTCCTTGAATAAAGTTAACACCTTTATCCAATCGGGATCAGTATAAGGCACTGTTCCCTTTAAAGTGGCCAAGACTTTATCTTTACCCATAATATTAAAGGCGTAATCATTAGCCAGGCAGTCAATCATCCACACTTCTCCCCAGCCTGAAACTAAACCTTGCATTTTTTTGCCTGTTCCAGATACGGGTGCGGCAGAAATTTTCTTGCCTATTTCTATAAAATCGGCAAAGGTCAAAGGAGGCTTATTGGGATTTAAACCCAGCTCTTTAAATAAATCCTTATTATAGACCATTTCGATGGTCATAATGTCAATCGGGACACCGTAAATTCCCGCGGGAACATTATAAATATTACCCTCAAGAAATTCGTTTACTTCCAGCGCCTTGGAAAAAAGCTTATTTTTCCAGGTGCCCAGCATCTGATCCATATCAGGCGTTAAATTTAAAATATGCCCTGCCTTGATAAAAGAAGCAAAATCTCTTTTTTCACCTAATATTCCGAATATATCCGGAAGATTGGTTCCTTGCGCCGCAGCACGCACTTTTTGGGAATAGGCGTCTGAAGGAGCATAAAGATCAAAATTTACTTTAATCCCGGTTTGCGCTTCATATCTTTTAGCCAACTCCTGGAATGCCGGCTCCCGGTCAGTCATCCAATGCCAAACAGATATAGTTGTTTTCCCTGTTTCTTTTTTAGAAGCACAGCCGATAATGAATACTAAACAACAAACAGTCAACCCCATTAGAAATCTTATTTTTACCGGTAGGCGCTTTGGCATTCCCACTCCCCTTTCCTCTAATTCTTTAAAAAAGAAGATGTATTTCTTTAATTAAGACGAATGTTAAAGTGTAACATAAGTTAATAGATGGGTCAAGATTTGTGCTCTAACAAATTGCCTCATAAATAAGAATTTAAAACTTGCGACGGTAATAAAGACGGAATGTATGCTGAGTATCGATTGTCCTTAAAGAACCTCCGTAAGGATCCCAACCAATATCTAAAACTCCTCCCATATATGGGTCACGGCTTGCTTCGCCGTATTGAAAGGTGAAATCTTCGTCCTGAGATTTGCGGTAGATAAATTCGGCGAAGAAATTGTTATGGCTGTAGAGTTTAGTTATACCTTGTTGCAATCTATCCAAATCCTGCCAGCGTGAATAGGTATATTTAAGGAACATGGAAAACTTCTCAAAAGGGGTATAACCCAATTCTAATCCTATATGGTTCATATTATCATCAACTTGCCCTGCTTTCTCAAACGGGTTGCGCGTATAATCCAAGCAAATATCCACTGTGCTTGACGGTTTTAGTTTTAATCCGGCTTTAAATATATTGTAATAAGGATATGGGGGTTTGGGAAAAAATTGCTGGCTGTAAAGAGAATTGAGGATATCACGGTATAAAAGATTATTTTCTGAAATTGAGATAAAAGAGCGGCTTGCTGTGTTAAATATTCCGCGCGGGAAATTATCATACGCCAGTGAAACATCATTTGTACATTCCCAGATTCCGTTAAAGGCCAGCCAGTTAAAAAATTCATATTCAAACCCGGCAGAACCGGTAGTTATGGAAGGGTCTAAACCGTCTTGAATTTGATCGTTGGTAAAATACTTTCTTGATACGGGGTCGAAAATAAACGGGTCAAATCCGGCCTTAGTTTTTGGTAATTTCTGGTATATCCCTAAAAATTTACTGGTTAACTTATCGGTTATCGACCAGGTTAATTCATCCCTTGCGACATTCTCAATAAATTTATTCTTTGTGTTATGCACATTGCGTACATCAAAAAGATTAAATACCGTATTATCCCAAAGCGATGATTCAACGCGCAGCCCCAAAACACCTCGATCGTAATCAATGCCGTTTCCTACCGCATATGACTTAATGTCATCCCAGCCAAGTAGCTGGCCCTCTCCCTGATAGTAATCTTTAAAAGGTTTACGGAAATGCAGGTGCCTGCCCCACCATTCGTCATCGCGTGTTTCTACGTAAGAAGAAAGCGAATTGTCGAAATTTTTATCCATGCGGCCGGCGAAGAACCTAAATTTCGTAAAATTAGTTTCTCCTTTTTCCGGTTGAATTCCTTCATAGCCATAGTCAGTGCTCATAATGCTCTGGAAAGGAAATCTTCCTACGAGAGAAACATGATACGCATTCCCGCTTAAGTCGCGTTTATAAGTAGCATTAGTTATATCGTAATTTGATTTAGAATAAGCAACTTCGAAATTAGCTTTTAAACCTTCGATAATTTCATAACCTAAATCCGTTCCTAATACATAATTCTCCGCGTCGCGTTTATTGGTCTCGGTATTGTAGCCTATTCGCGTATTAGCAGTCAAACCGAGCATACAATTTTCCATTACAGAATGTTTAACTCTTGTTGCGGAAAGGAAATTATCTATGTCCGAATAGTCCTGCCAAAGGTTTTTCGGCGAAGCAACGCTTGTTTCAATCGAAGTTGCCTCTAGAGGGTTAAATTGAAAGGAGAAACCGCGTAACGCGGTTAAACGCTGCCCTTCGCTGTCTCGCGTAAAAAAAGACAATGAATTATCCCAATAACCTTTAGTAAAATCAACCGGATTAGCCCCCGAGTTAAAGTTTCCTGGTTTCCATCCGTGCAGCCAAGGGCTATCTTCCCACCAAATCCGGTTGTTTGAAAGTTTCATCGGATCATCAAAAGTCAATGCCTGGTTTTCATAAGCTATGGGATAGACTCTTAATTTAAGGTTATCCTGATTATAATCAACCCAGATTTCACGTAAAGGCTGGAATTCCCGGTAAATTTTTGTTTCCGGTAAAGTAAAGGCATTGTTATAAGCAGACCTGACTGAGCTTGGTATACTGATTTTTTCATCAACCACTTTGATTTCGGGAAGCGCGAATGAATCGCCGTTCATCATCGTATTTATAGATTCATTAATAGTGTATCCTGTATTAGACCAGTATTTAAGTTCTATTTGCGCGGCATCTCCGCCGGCGCCGCTTATGGTAAATTTACTGCTCTTGCCGGTAAAGCTCCACGGATCAACCGTAATATTAGAATGAAAACCAAAACCTTCTTCTTTATTTCCGCTATCCAAATTAACTTTCATCCTGTCATAAATTCTCGGGTCATAAGTATTTTCTTTTCTATCAAAAGCAGTGGTTGAAAGAATACGGTAATTTTTTTCGTTCAAATCCCAGTTTGCCCGTTTCCAAAGCACATCACCCGATGAAACTCCCATTCTTAATTGTGTCTCTCCGGTAATTTTAACTCCGGCAACTTCAAAAGGCCTTTTCTTGCGCCCCTCTTGAAAAACGGTTTTATCGCTGCCGTAATTACTCAAAGCAGCATTCATCATTTCTTCTCTACTGATTTCTTTTTTAGGAATTCTAGGGGTTTCTTTTATCGGCGGGGTTGGTTTTTCTTGAGCTAACTCAAAACTATTTTCTTGTTTAAAAATATCAGAAATGTATTTTTTAGCTCTCTTATTTTGCGGGTCCACAAGCAGTACCTTTTTAAACTCGCTAAGCGCGTTATCATAGTTACCTTTATTATAATAAGCGATTCCTATCTCGCAAAGATATTCAGCTGATATAGACTGGGCAAAGGCTGAATTCCAGTAAAAAAGCAGCAAAATGCCTAAAATTAGGTATTTAAGCGTGTTTTTTCTCATATTAGGGTGAGATGATTTTTCTACTAGAATCATACTTATTAAATACTTTTGTAAAGTATAACATAATATATCTCTTTGTCAAGATAAATTTACACTCTTTCAAGGCATTATAGAGAGACTAAACTGTCTTTCTTTGCATACTGTTACACTGTATTTGGGCTTCTATATATTCTTGAGAGGCCCATTAAATCTGCCTTTTCTAAATTGACCCCTGCCTGCCACTTATTTAGCTCAATTTGAGTTGTCCAAACCACTCTACCGCGTGCATACAGAGGAGCTCCTTTATCCGGTAAATCCATCCATATTTCTAAAGCAGTTGCAGGTTGAAGTTCTTGATGCGACAAAAAAGCTATCCCTTTTGCGCTTATATTGCAAGCATCTGCCCGGCCTTCTTGATTTTGCCTTAAATCAATAAATCTCACGGGAAAATTCACGTCAAATCTTTCAAATACCCGCTTGTCATTACCATTAACTATTCTCTCACTAACCATTCTGTCACCTCCTTTCATTTAATCTTAGTGGCTGTCACGAAACTATTTTCCCGTCGGAGAATTTAAAATAACTTTTATTTTCTACCTCCTGCCATTTTATCGTCGGAGACTTTCCCCGATTCCCCAAAAAAGCCTGTTTTTAGCACCTTTTATAGGGGGAGGAGGAT
>JAZDFW010000019.1:0-2081 GCA_043807505.1 Candidatus Omnitrophota bacterium
TATTTAAAGGAAATTGCACGGCAGTATCAAGAAAATCGCCCAATGCGCTTTATAAAAAAGAATTGGCAACTTACGGCAAACAAGATAAGTTTGACCAAAAATTAGCCGAAGGGTTTATTAAAATATGGGGTATGCCGTATAGAAAATAGAAAAGATTTTTAAATTGGGAGTATGAGAATGGCAAAAAAATTATGGGGTACTAGATTTGCAAAAAAGACTTACGCATTAGCCGATAAGTTTACATCCAGCATTTCTTATGATAAAAGATTAGCTAAATATGATATATTAGGCAGCATTGCCCATGCTAAGATGCTAGGCAAGCAGGGGATTATTCCCCTAAAAGATTCAAAATCGATTGTAAGAGGCCTCGGTTTAATTTTAAGAGATATAGAAAAGGCTAAATTCAAATTTGATTATACATCCGAAGACGTGCATTCGAATATCCAAGATGCGCTTTTTAAAAAAATTGGGCCGGCAGCAAATAAATTACATACCGCGCGCTCCAGAAACGACCAGATAGCTTTGGATATAAAGATGTATTTAAAAGATGAAATAGATGAGGTTACGGAATTAATTACGTTATTACAGAGAACAATCTTAAAGTTCGCTAGAAATAATTCCAAAATCATTATCCCCGGTTATACTCATTTACAGGTAGCGCAGTGCCTGCTGTTGGCACATCAGTTGCTTGCTTATATGGAATGCCTCCAAAGAGATAAAGCAAGGCTTATTGATGCTAGAAAAAGAACTAATCTGATGCCTTTGGGAGCTTGTGCGCTTTCAGGCACAGGGTTAGCCATTGATAGGAATCAGGTAAAGAAAGAATTGGGTTTCGCGGGCTTGACCGATAATAGTATTGATTCGGTAAGTGACAGGGATTTTATCCTCGAGGTGCTTAGTGATTTAACTATTCTCTCAGTGCACTTATCCAGGATTGCGGAGGATTTAATCCTCTGGTCAACAAAAGAATTTAATTTTATCGATATTGATTTTTCTTTTTGTACCGGTTCAAGTATTATGCCGCATAAGAAGAACCCCGATGTTTTGGAATTGATCAGGGGCTCGATGGGAAAAATTCACGGAAATTTGTCGAGCGTTATGATCTTAATGAAGGGGTTACCTACTTCTTATAACCGGGATATGCAGTTAGATAAACCACCGCTTTTTGATTCAGTTGATACTACAAAAGATATTTTAGAGATATTTATCGCATTGTTTGAAAACATCGTAATAGAAAAAGAGGCAATCGCGGCAAGATTAGCCGATGAATCATTGTTTTCGGTAGATATTGTAGAATACTTGATTAAAAAGGGAGTTTCCTATAGAGATGCGCATGATATTGTCGGCAAAATGGTAAGAGACTGCTTAGATAAAGGTAGAAACATTTCCGATTTATCCGATCATGAATTAAAGAAATATTCTATTAAGCTAACCGGAGATATTAGAAATATCCTGAATGCCTGGGCTTCGGTTGGGCTCAAGGTATCCTATGGCGGAACTGGCCCAAAACTTGTGGAAAAACAACTAAATCTATGGAGAAAAAAATTGAATGCACGAATTTAGATATGTAAATAACCATCTTTATTGTGAAAAAGTAAAAATTGAGGATTTAGGGAAAAAGTTTGGTACGCCTCTTTATGTTTATAGTTATCAAACGCTGGTTGGCCACTACTTAAAGTTAAAGGAAGCTTTTAGCCGTGTTGGCGCGTTGATTTGTTATTCGATGAAGGCGAATTCTAACCTGGCGCTTTTAAAGGCATTGGTTAATAAAGGCGCAGGGCTTGATATTGTTTCAGGAGGGGAATTATTCCGCGCATTAAAAGTCGGTTGCCCTCCTGAAAAAATAGTCTATGCCTCAGTTGGTAAAACCGAAAAAGAGATTGAAGAGGCAGTCAGGCTCGGGATTTTATTTTTTAATGTCGAATCACTCTCTGAGCTTTCAAATATTAATCGGATCGCCAAGAAAATGAATAAGTTAACCAGGATTGCCATTCGTATTAATCCCGACGTGGAAGCAAAAACCCATAAATTTATTACTACCGGTAAAATTACCAATAAATTTGGCATAGACCTTGATAATG
>JAZDFW010000020.1:0-6078 GCA_043807505.1 Candidatus Omnitrophota bacterium
AAAATTGAAATCAGGCCGGATAATGAATTATTGGAATGGCAAGGTGTGCGTATTGCTCCTCTTGGAGTAAAGGGGTATTATCCGGCATTTGACATTACACCAAGTAATTTAATCACCAAGCATATTCATTTGGAGTTAATGCGATGACGCCTGAAAACGAAAAATTACTTAAAGAAGAAATTATAAATATCGGCAAAAAGCTTTATCAGTTTCGCTTAGTGGTTGCTCGTGCCGGAAACTTAAGCGCAAGAATTGACGAGCATAGTATTTTAGTGACTGCTACAGGTAGAAGCCTGGGCGATTTAACTAGCGATGATATTATTAAGGTAGATTTGACCAATGAAAAAGAAGTACAAGATAAGCACCTGACTTCTGAATTCCCTTTGCACAACCTAGTCTACAAAAATTTTCCCGCAAAAGTAATTATTCATTGCCATCCTACTTTAGTGAATGCCTATTTTGCTGTTTGTGATGAACTGAAAACCTTGACTTTTGAAACCAAGCTTTATTTAGGCAATATTCCGGTTGTGACGCAAGATACCCCGAGCATTACAAAACCACTTGCTGTAGTGGATGCCTTAAAAAATAGTAATCTGGTAGTAATTAAAAATCACGGTATAGTTTCTATCGCAGACAATTTTAACGATTGCCTCTATTTAATTGAATCTTTGGAAGAGGCAGTAAAGGTAGCTGCGGTTGCGCGTATTTTTAAGAAGGATATCCTTGATGATTTAGATAAGGCTGTAAAAGATGATTTGACAAAAGATAGCCCTGCCTATGAGATGTTTTCTAAGGAACATATCCAGGCAATTGTTGAGCTGGTGAATAAAGATGAATTTATCGCTGCCAAGGGTAAAGAATTAGATTTAACGATGAAATTGGCGATTAAACTTGACGAGGATAAAAGAGCGTATAAATTTAATTTCGAAAAAGGTATGGTTGTTAAGATAGACTTTGATTGCGATGCGCCTTTTGTGATTTCAGCTCCGGCAGCTGTCTGGGAACAGGTGTTTTTAGGAAAACTCGATTCGTTTGTCGCAGTTACCCAGGGAAAAATGAAATTAGAAGGGCAGCTTGGCCAACTTTCCAAATGGTATGTGCCTTTTACCCGGTTATTTGAATTATTTAAACAAGTAAAAATAAGATAATCTTTAAAAGGAGGATTTAAGATGAATTGGGGGATGAAAAATCGCTTAAACAATTTGATTCCTGGGGGCCGTTGCTTTTTTATGCCCATTGATCACGGATACTTTCAAGGGCCGACGACAAATCTAGAGCAGCCAGGTGAAACTATAAAGCCGCTGATGCCGTATTTTGACGCCCTTTTTGTTACAAGAGGAGTTTTGCGCGCGGCAATTGATCCGAGTTTAAACAAGCCAATAATTTTAAGGGTTTCCGGCGGCACGAGTATGGCCGGCAAGGATTTGGCCGATGAGATTATTACAACGTCAATCGAAGAAATTATCCGCACAAATGCCCAAGCAGTAGGGATTTCCGTATTTATCGGCACCAGCTATGAAAAACAGACGCTGACAAACCTTTCGCAAATGGTTAATGCTTGTGAGAATTACGGTATTCCGGTGATGGCAGTAACTGCCGTAGGTAAAGAGCTGGAAAAACGCGATGCGCGTTATTTGGGCCTTGCTTGCCGGATTTGCGCAGAGTTAGGCGCGCGTATCGTTAAGACATATTGGTGTGAAGATTTTGATAAAGTAGTTAAGGGTTGTCCGGTTCCTGTAGTGATTGCCGGCGGACCAAAGTGTGAGACAGAGAAAGAAGTTTTTGAATTTGTGCACGATGGCATACAAAAAGGCGCTATCGGAGTTAATTTAGGCAGAAATGTTTGGCAGTCCCCTCATCCCGTGCCAATGGCCGCGGCCTTACAAGCAATTATTCATAAGGATGCAGATGTAAAAACTGCCTGTAGTATATTTAATGAAATAAAAGGCAAAAAATAATGAAAGTCGCAATGTATTATAACAACCGGGATGTGAGAATTGAAGAGATGCCGAAACCCGAAATCGGCAAGGGTGAGTTGTTATTAAAAGTTAAAGCAAGCGGAATTTGTGGCAGTGATGTTTTGGAATGGTATCGCCTGAAGAAAGCGCCGCTTGTTTTAGGCCATGAAGCAACCGGCGAGATTGTTGCGATAGGCGAGGGGGTCAAAAAATATAAAATTGGCGACCGGATTTTTGTTTCACACCATGTCCCTTGTAATGTTTGCCGCTATTGTTTAGCCGGCAATCAAACTGTTTGTGAAACTCTACAGTCAACGAATTATTATCCCGGCGGATTTGCAGAATATATCCGTGTCCCTTCATTAAACGTGGAGTGCGGAGTATCCTTATTGCCTAAAGAAATGTCTTTTGAAGAAGGTACTTTTATTGAGCCTTTAGCTTGTGTGGTGCGCGCTCAAAGAATGGCGCAATTCAAAAAGGATATGAGTGTGTTGATTCTAGGTGCTGGGATTTCCGGGTTATTGCATCTTTTATTAGCGCGCCAAGCAGGAGCAGGCCGTATTATCGTTACTGACATAAATGAATACCGGCTTAAGGCTGCAAAGGAGCTGGGGGCTGATACTGTAATTAATGCCAAAGAGGATGTAGTAGAAAAATTGCTCCAAGCAAATGATAATAGGCTCGCGGATTTAGTAATAGTTTGCACCGGAGCATCTTTAGCCTTTCAACAGGCATTGCAATGTCTGGAGCGCGCAGCTACAATGCTTTGTTTTGCAGCTACTGAGCCGGGAGTAGCCTTGGCAGTTCCGGTGAATGACTTTTGGCGTAAAAGTATAAAAATTGTGCATTCTTACGGAGCTAGCCCCGTAGATATCAACGAGGCAATTGAATTAATGCGTTTGGGGACAATTCCTCTAAAAAAAATGATCACGCATCGTTTGAGCCTTAAAGATACAGGTTTAGGTTTTCGTCTGGCCTCCGAAGCCAAAGAATGTATTAAAGTGATTATTGAGCCTTAAAAAAGAGCAGGATAAATGAATACCAGACTTTATATAAACGGCGAATTCAAAGAAACAAATGAAAAACAGAAGCTCATCAATCCTTCGAATGGCGAATTACTTGCAGAAGTTTCTCTTGCTTCTTTAGACGATGTTGAATTGGCAATTAGTAGCGCCCGTGTTGCTTTTGATCAAGGGGTTTGGCCAAAGTTAGCGCTTAGTGAACGTAAAAATTTCCTGCATAAAATCTCGCAGGGTATCTTGGAAAAAGCCGGGGAACTGGCAAATTTAGAAACCTTAAATACCGGTAAGCCGATAAAAGAATCCACTTTTATGGATATTCCTTCCAGTGCCAAGGCTTTTGAATATCTTGCCAACAATTTTGAAAAATATTTGCAGGAAGAACTCCCTAGTTTGGAGGCCGAGGCAGAGAGTAAACTGATACGAGAGCCGATGGGCGTGGTAGTTTTAATTGTGCCATGGAATTACCCTTTATTAATTGCTTGTTGGAAATTGGCATCAGCACTTGCTGCCGGAAACACCGTAATTTTAAAACCCTCAAGTTTGACTCCATTGAGTGTATTAGAATTAGGCGAGATTATTCATGCTAGCGGCTTGCCTCAAGGGGTTGTGAATATTTTAAACGCTAGTGGCGAGAGTATCGGCAGGCAGCTTTGTTTAGATCCCCGGGTAGATATGATTTCTTTTACCGGCAGCAATGAAGTGGGCAGAAAAATTTCTGCCTCTGCTGCGGAAAACGTAAAAAAAATAATTATGGAATTGGGTGGAAAGTCTCCGTCACTAATTTTAGCAGATGCGGATTTAGATGTTGCGGTAAATAGTTCGCTGTGTTCGATATTCTTAAATCAGGGGCAGATGTGTGCTGCGATGTCGCGCCTTTTAGTAGAAGATAAAATTTATGATAAATTTGTCGCTAGTTTCGTTGAAAAGGCAAAACGCATAAAACTCGGGGTCGGAGTGGATTTCCAGACACAGATGGGGCCGTTGATTTCCGATAGCCAGCGCAAAAAAGTTTTAGCCTTTGTAGAAAAAGCAAAGCAAGAAGGCGCTAAAGTCTTATGCGGGGGTAGAATTCCTCTTGATTCTGGTTTAAAGAATGGTTTTTTCTTTGAACCAACTGTTATTGTTGATGCAAAACCCGGTATGTCTATCTGGCAAGAAGAAGTTTTTGGTCCGGTAACTTGTATTAATAAATTCTCTACTCCAGAAGAAGCAGTCAATTTAGCAAATAATTCGCGATTCGGCTTAGCGGCCTGTGTTTGGACAAAGGATGTATCGAAAGCACAAGCAATAGCCGCACAGCTTAATGCCGGAACAGTTTGGGTTAATACTTACGGCATGTTCTATAATGAACTTTGTTACGGTGGATTTAAGCAAAGCGGATTTGGAAAAGAATTAGGTAAAGTTGGCCTTCTGGAATATACCCGTCTTAAAAATATCATTATTGATAAATCTGCAGATGCGAAACCTCTAGTAAATTTTTGGTATGGTTTTTAAAAGAAAATCAAAGAAGATATTTCCCGTATTTATCATAGCGTCTATTCTATTTGCCTCCGGCTGTTCTACTACCCCAAAATTTGATGAAAAAACACTCGCTCGGATTTATGCTAATCAGCTAAGCGTTCCCAGAAACGATGCGGTAAATTTTTATTCCCGGAATGATGGGTACGGTTTTAAAAGATAAGTTTACCGGCCGTACTGTCTGGGGAGAAATGGGTACCAGGTTAGTTAATGCCCTTGCTTTATCATACGACTGGAGGCGTGATTTAGTTGAAGCAGCAAAAGAACTTGATGTGCTGATTGAAAAAATAAAAGTTAATACTGCTAATCCTAATATCAAGATCAATCTGATTTGTCATAGCGCAGGAGGTTTAATTGCCAGATACTATATAAAATACGGCGCCTGTGATGTATTAGATCAGGATCCCTTACCGATGCCTTCTTATGCAGGGGCAAAGAATATCTCTAAGGTGATCATGCTTGGCACTCCTAATAGCGGGGCAGTTGAAGCATTTGAACGACTAGATAAAGGTTTAAGGATTCCCTTGGTTGGTTTTTTGACTCCGGAGACGATTTTTACCATGCCTTCGGTTTATGAAAACCTTCCTTTTGACGGAGAATCCGTACTTGTTGATGCCTCGGGCCAGTTACTCAAAATCGATATTTACGAGGCGTTAAACTGGGAGAAATACGGCTGGTCAGTATTTAATGTGCATAATCAGAGAAAAATCCGCAGGAAATTTTTTAGGAACTATCCCAAAGATGAAGCCAAAAAACAATTTATCGAACACCTAAATCAACAACGGTATTTTCTATCCGCTGTATTAAAGCGGGCAAAAAATTTTCACCAAGCTTTATATTCCGGCGATCCTGCCGAAGAACAAAGGAGAGTAACTTATATAATTCTCGGTTCTGATTGCCATCCAACACCTAAGTATGCCCTCTTGAAAAGGAACGGTTCTGATTGGCAGACAATTTTTAGGGTGCAAGACCCAAGCCTTAAAGATATAATTTATGGTTTTGGGGATGGCAGCGTCACTAAAGAAAACCTTTTGGGAGCGCCGCGTATTCCGAGTATTTATGAGGTTTTTGTTTGCGAGAGCCACGAAGAATTATTAGTAAGCCCGACTTACTTAGATAATATAATACATGCTATCATAGACGACTAAATGTACAAATACAGCCTTTACATTATTTCTAAATTTTACTATAATAATTACTATGAACGTTAGAGAAATTCTAGAGCAAAGGGCAGCCGAATACCCACTAAAAACGGCGGTTATCTTCCGGGGCCAAAATATTTCCTTTTCCCAATTAAAAGAATTTAGTTTTCGTTTAAGTAATAGTTTAATTAAGCTTGGGGTAAAAAAAGGCGATAAGATAGCCCTGTATCTTCCTAATTGCCCGGAATATATTTATAGTTATTTAGCTGTATGGTTAATTGGCGCGATTTGTGTCCCACTGGATTTCATGCTTACCGAAGATGAGCTTGTTTCCTGCGTTTTGCATTCCGAAGCAAAAGTTTTAATCACAAAACAAAAAGCAGGTATTTCCTTTGATAACCTAAAGAAAAAATCATCTTATCTGGAAAACATCATTAC
>JAZDFW010000021.1:0-16829 GCA_043807505.1 Candidatus Omnitrophota bacterium
AGGGCGCGGAATAGACATCGTACCCCCCTTGGGTTAAATAAGCAAGTTTTTTATTAAGTAAAGCATCAAGGTCTACCGGAGGCAGCATAAGGGCTTCTTTTGTAATATCGGAACGTTTTTCTTGAGCCAATTGCCAGGGGCTTTTGTTCTCTTTATAAGTATTGGGCCTCTCGAGATTAAAGAATAACTGATAGGTATTGGCCTTTTCCATGAAGTTAGTCCTGTCGGCAAAGTTTTCGATCTCATAGAATTCGGCTTCGATTAAATTATGGACAGTTTCCACATCGGATTGGAATCTGTGGGCTCCGGGTGGAATGGTGCCGTGAGTAAGCTTGGCAGATTCAATAGCCAATGTATATGCGGAAGGTTTCTTCGCTGACCAAGAACCGCAGTATTCGACTCCGTTATCGGTTTGGCGAATACCTTCTTTGGCAATCAGATCATACTTTTTAAGATGCTCATTGACATAATCTGCAAACAGCCACGAGTGCGTAAGCGAGCGTTCATCGGCAAAGCCCAGGAATTGTACCCCGCAGCTTACTTCGCGGAATGTGTATTGGATCTTAGGTAGTTTTTTACGCATCATGGACGTCCAGTATTCCGGGATATCGTCAAGGTCTTTAGTATCTTCACAGACCCGCTCAAAGAGCGCGAATTGCTTTTTTATTTCACGCAAGTTTTGTTTGGTGACGTGTTTTTTGCGGCGCTGACGGTTAGATATGCCGTTTTCTCGCCATATCTTGCGCATAGTCTTGGCTGAAGTAGTCAAATTCTCGAGTATCTTGATTTGTTCAGCTCCTACACGCTTATATTCAGCCTTAAGTTTTACGATTCTCTGCGTTAGGCCCTGTGGTGTTTTCTTGGGAGAGCGGTGGGGGCGCCGGGACATATCGCCCAGGGCCTGATAGCCGCCTTCTTTAAAACGTTTAAGCCATTTACGGACAGTCTTAGGCCCTGTAGCGTAGAGCCTGGCTGTAGGCTTTACGCCGTGCTCTTTGGCATACAAGACCATTTGATATCTCTGTTGTTTTTTATCTTTACTAATTCGCATAAGTTGGTAATATGTAATCGGGCACATATAATCAATACCTCCTTTCTAAGAGAAGAAGGTATATTATACACGATTACTATGTGCCTCTTATATTTTCATAAGGGTCGTTGATATAACGGAACCATTCAGCTACCCTTTGCCATTGCCAGAATGAGCTATTATACGCATTGCTTATTTGAGTTGGTTCGTATGCAGGCATGGCAACGGCCAGATCATTTTTGCTTACAATGCCTCTTGTTAAATGTATCCCTGTTTTGAGATTGTTGATTGTAGGGGCTCTGCGGCGCAAAGAATTTGAGAATTTTTTCGGTTTTACCGCTTTGCGCCTAAAATTCTTAAAAAGCTCTTTTAAACAAAAAAAAGCCTTAAAGCTAACTACTTTAATCTTTCGCAACTTCACGGGGGTGGGGGTACGATGTCTCTTCCCATTCCCACCCCTAGAGTACGCCCACCTTGACAAATAGGAGAATACGTGTTATATTTTACATGTAAACTGACAAAGTGATAAATTGACATATTGACAAACTGACATATTAACCTACTGATAAGGGCAAACCAAGAGTAATCTTGGGACGCAAAGCAAAAGGATCCCGACGCTATGTCGGGGCAGCCTGGCTGCCAAAGAGGGAAAGAAATTTTAATACCCTAAGCTTTGCTTGCCTTTAGTGCAGGTAGGGCTTAGGGTTTTTTATTGCCGGTGTATAGGAGGAGAGAACAATGAGCGATATTAAACATCGTGTAATTACTATGGTTGATCGGGAAGAGCTGGATTTTTTGGACAAACTAGGAAAAGACGCGCTTTTCTCTACCGGCCATAAGCTTTCTCATAATGAGATTTTACGCGGTTTAATTGATTTTTCAAAAGAAATCGGGCTTTCGTGCGAGAAGATAAATTCTAAAGATGGCCTGAAAGAAAGAATATTACAGAAAATACTTAGCAATATAGAAAAGAATAAACAGGGATTACATTAATAAGAAGTGTGGCTTCTAAAAGGGAGGTAGAGCAATGAAAAAGTTAATAATTACAGTTTTAATGTTTACTGCTGTGTTATTTGCGGCTGCTATTTCTTATGCGCAAACGGCAGAGGCAACAGGCATGACCGCGGTTTCTTTGAAAAATTTCAATAATTATATAAATACGCCCAAGGCAGGCGATTTAGGAAATATTAATCTTGATGAGGGCGCATATGCTAATTCGCCGGCGGAAAAAGCAGGAAAAGGTGCAATAAACACTGCTACTGCCTGGATAGATATACCAAAGCAGATAACACAAGTAACTGATCAGTCTAACATGTTTTTAGGTTTGACCGTCGGCCTTACAAAAGGCCTTGCCACGGGATTAGCACGCACAGTAGCAGGGGTATACCAGATTGCTACCGGTCCTATTCCTCCTTATGGCAAGCCTCTAGTTAAACCCGAATATAAGAGTGTTGACTCAAAAAAAGAACTCCAAATAAAGGTTTTAAATTGGTGAGGTTGTACAAAATTTAGTTATTTGGGCCATTCATAAATATGAGTGGCCCAATTTGTATTTGAACAAAAAATTATTTAGTAGTAGAATAATACATATTAAACCCAAAAAGTGCATTAAGAATTAATAAAGATTACAACATATTCAAGTAATAATAGTTATGCAAAAATAGACTGTAACAAAAAATTGTAGGTAATTTTTGGGTTTACCCCGCAGGACAGTTTAAATCTCTAACGAGATTTAAACTTGCGGCCCTACGGGCAAATTTTTATGATGAAAAATTTGGGTTAAAGTTAAAATAAAATATGGATAAAGAAGAAGCCCTGCAAGATTTTTTTAGAAGCTTAAAAATAACTTTTACCACAGCCACATTTTATTCCAAAGGCCACCCCTACTTTTTAAAATCCGTTAAAGATTTCAAAGAAAAAAGCGACGCCTTACTTGTGTTCTTGAATCCTATAAGAATTGATGTTACTGTCTCTTCTTTAGTGTTAGATGGTTTAACCTATAATAAAACAGGGTTGCATGATGAATTAGCCGCGATGTTTCATAAGCGTAAGATTAAGAGCATAGAGATTAAGCAAGGAGTTACCCTTGAGGAGATTGTAGCTTTAACGGCAGGTATTTCTTTGAGGCCAAAAGAAATATTAAGAGCCGGGGGGATAAGTAGTGTTATTAAATTAGGTAAAAATGCGAATTTATTAGTTGAGGAACTTGATTATTCGCAATTACTAAAGGGTAAAGGCGAAGAAGTTAAAGATATCTGGGCATGTATGCTTAATCAAGCGATAGAAAAAGATGACCCCTCCAAAATTGATGAATTAGCCGATAGTTTTGAAAAGATTTTCGAAAAATTTAATGTTACGGATTTTACTAGTGATGAACAATTATCTAAGAATATAGGCATATTTAAAAAGTGGCTTAAAGAAAACCACAAGGACAAATATAGCAAATTCAATAAAACGATGCTTAAAATTATATTAAAAGAAAAAGAAGTTTCCCAAGCAGATAGCCTTGATCAAATAAAGAAATTTTGCCATGATATGAGCACAAGCCAGATATCCGACGCATTATATGAAGAAGTATTAAACAATGATGATTTTCATGTTTCAACTTTTAAGTTTTTATCCCAATTTTTTGGAAAAATCAAGAATCAAGAAATCGCCTCTTCTTTAGAAAAAAAACTCAAAGAAACAAAAGATCTCAAGAGTAAAGCGAGAGTAAATAAAATCATTCAAGAACTTTTTTTATCAGATGAGTCATTAATTACGGAAGGTTCCCGCCATTCATTGGCTGCGCTCTTAGAGACCATTTCTTTGGAAGATAAGTATGAATTTAACCGGAATTTCCTGCATATCAATTACCACTTTATCCTTTTAAATCTGCTTGCGCAAGAAAATGACCCTGAAGTTTTAAAACAGATCGTGGAAAGCTTGATAGAAGAGTGGGGCAAAATTAGCCAGGATAGAGATTGGCTGTATTTAAAAAATTTATTGGGGACTTTAAAAAATAGCAGCAAACAAAACGTATCAAACGCTGATATTTTTAAAGTATTGGAAGATAAGATACTTCTTCTTGCGGAAGATGCAATTATCGCGAATGATGCGCCAGAATATTTAGAGTATTTTATAGACATGATGGAAACAAGCGCTAGGGGGGGAGATTTTTACCTGGAAAAGATATTTACCGAAAATATAATACACCAGAATATCCTAAAAATATTCTTAAAATTATTTCCCGATAGACTTACTATTTTTCTAAAGAAACTTGAACCCATGCGCCAAGAGGTGGAATTCATGGAGGAGATTATAAAAAACTTAAAATCAACAAAACTTGCCGCGATTTATAAAATTTACAAAGATATTTATTCCTTTTCCAATGAGTTTATTAAAATAGAAGTTTTAAAGGCAATGCGGGATTTAGCGGAATACGACGCAGAGTTTTTATTTGGTATCTTAGAGAGAGAAAATGTTTATTTGAAAAAGGAAGCGTTATTTATTCTAATACGCGATGAATCTGTAAAGAAAAGAGTTGCAGGTGCCCTGCTTTCTATCCCAAATTTCTTTGGTATTAAGAATAAGGTTGTTCTGGAAAATTTGAAACTGATAGAAGAATTGGGGCTGAAAGAAGCAACTGAACATCTAGTTATTTTGAGCAAAAAAATATTTTTCTGGGATTGGAAAGTTAAAACGCAGGCCAAAGTTATCTTAAGGAGTTGGAATGTTTGAGAATATTGAAAATGCATTCAGGGATTTTGTGTCTGCTCTGCAGATAGCCCAGCTTTATACGACAAATCACCCTAGATTTAATAAATTTCTTGATAAGTCCTACGAAAGCCTTCAGGATGTTTTTAAAGCTAGGGAAGAGTTTGTTTTAGGAATAATAGGCAATGAAATAGTTTTTGAGAAAGAGATATTTTTTGAATTAAGTAAGACTGCTGCTTTGGCTATTTTGCGTTTAAAAGAGAGGGGTATTGAACGCCTTGCCTTTCATCGAGAGCTCCAAAAAGATGAGCTAACTAAATTTATTTCGTTTTTGGCAGCTTCAAGAGACGAAATGAAACAAGGTGCCCAGGAATACCTATCCCTTTCTGGCGTAAGAAATATTTCTGTAGGTAAAATTGAATCTCTACAAGATAAAGATGCAGAAGAAAACAAAGAAGCAGAGGCGGATAAAAAAAATCTTTATGATATTTCAGCAAGTAATACTTCAGAGGCGATTAATAATGTTTTAAATGATGGTTTAATTGATCATTTGGGCGTAAGATTTACAATGAGCAGTATTATGGAAAACATGATTGCCAATTATGAAGAATTTTTAAAATTAACCACAATAAAAAGATATAGCCTTGGCACATTTACTCATAGCTTAAATGTTTCGATTCTTTCGATGTTTTTTTCTTCTAAGCTGCATTTTGTAAAAAGCGATGTTTTGGATATCGGGGTCGCCGCGTTATTTCACGATATCGGCAAACTCCATATCTCTAAAAAAATCCTTAATAAGCCGGATAAATTGACTGATGTAGAATTTGAAGAAATTAAAAGCCATACTATTGTCGGAGCAGAGATACTTTTAAAATACGTTAAACACTTGGGAATTTTGCCGGTAGTAGTGAGTTATGAACATCACTTAAGGCCCGGCTCAAAAGGCTATCCCAAATTAACTTTTCCTAAAGAATCGCATGTCGCTTCTCTGATTGTTACTATATGTGATGTTTACGATGCACTTTATCAAAAAAGAAATTATAAAAATAATTATTCTCCGGATTTGGTATATAATATAATGACAAAGGAAGGAGAAAAATCCTTTGATGCTAAATTGTTGGATAAATTTTTTAATATAATGGGCGTTTGGCCGGTAGGATCAATTGTATCTTTAACCGGCGGAGAAATAGCAGTTGTTAGAAAAGTAAATGAAGATGATATATGGTTTCCTAAAGTCGAAGTTATTTATCCCGAAGTAGAAAGGGAAGTTATTGATTTAAAAGAAAAAAAGGATAAAATAAAAATTGAATATGCTTTAAATCCTTGGGGAGATGGAAAGGAGTATCTTAAGCTAGTTTGATGATGTATAAAATTACTGGAGCCTTGATTGGCTTAACCGCAATATTCTTGTACCTAGGGGCATGCATTGCAGAAGAAAAAATAGAAGTCAAACAAACAGGAGGTGAACATATCAAAATAATAAGCCCCGAGTTTAAAAACAATGAATTTATTCCTCTAAGGTTTACTTGCCAGGGCCAAGATATTAATCCTTTGTTAGAGATTGATGGTATTCCAAAAGATGCCCAAAGCTTGGTTTTGATAGTAGATGACCCTGATGCAGTGACGGGGACATGGGTTCATTGGGTTGTTTTTGATATTCCCGTAACCAGAAGCATAGAAGAAGATAGTATCCCTGGTAAACAGGGGATAAATAACGCGGGTAAGAAAATTTATCACGGCCCTTGTCCGCCAACAGGAGTCCACCGGTACTTTTTTAAAATTTACGCCTTGGATAAAAAACTAAATTTAGATGAAGGCATTAGTATCGCAGAATTAGAAAAAGCAATGCAGAGTCATATTTTGGACAAGGCCGAGCTTATTGGATTGTACAAGAGAAAGTAGTAATAAAATCAAGGAATACATATGAATAAAGAAGTAGGTTTTGATAACGAGAAGTATCTTAAGGAGCAAACTGCTGCAATCTTAGAGAGGGTAAGAAAGTTTGACAATAAGCTATATCTTGAATTTGGCGGAAAACTTTGCTTTGATTATCATGCTGCGCGCGTCCTTCCCGGATATGATCCCAATGTAAAAATAAGGTTATTACAATTATTGAAAGATAAGATTGATATAGTCTTGTGTATTTATTCCGGAGATATCGAAAGTAGCAGAGTTAGGGGGGATTTTGGCATAACTTATGATGCCGCTACTCTTAAATTGATTGATGACCTAAGAAAATGGGGATTAGATATATTAGCAGTTGTGATAACACGTTTTAATAACCAGCCATCCGCAATTATCTTTAAGAATAAATTAGAGCGCCGGGGTGTTAAGGTTTACTTGCATTATCCTATAGAAGGCTATCCTGCAAATATAGATTTAATTGTTAGCGATAATGGGTTCGGTAAGAATGATTATATTAAATCAAAAAAACCCATTGTTGTTATTACCGGCCCCGGCCCCAATAGCGGTAAATTATCAACTTGTCTGTCGCAGCTATATCATGAACATAAGCACGGCGTAGATGCAGGTTATGCAAAATTTGAGACTTTTCCTATTTGGAATATACCGCTTAAGCACCCTGTAAATGCAGCGTATGAAGCAGCTACGGCAGATATTTCGGACTTTAACCTTGTAGACCCCTTCCATCTAAATACCTATAACGAAAGCGCTATAAATTATAACCGCGATGTAGAGAGTTTTCCGGTATTAAAATTAATTTTAAGCAAGATATCTTTTGCACCTATGTATAACTCACCGACTGATATGGGTGTCAATAGGGCAGGTTTTGGTATTGTAAATGAATTGGTTGTTCAGGAAGCGGCGAAACAGGAATTAATCAGGAGGTACTTTAGGTATAATACAGAATATATTTTAGGGATTGGGAATAAATCAACTGCCGAGCGCGTCGTGCTTTTAATGGAAGAGCAAGGGGTAAAGATTACAGATAGAAAAGTTGTTGAGGCTGCTTGTAAAACTGCAGAAGAAACAGAGGCACGAGGTAAAGGTAATGAAGGGATTTTTTGCGGCGCCGCAATTGAGTTAAAAGACGGTAGGATTATTACAGGCAAGAATTCAAAGTTAATGCATGCTGCCTCAAGCCTTATTTTAAATGCAGTAAAGATACTTGCTAATATTCCTGATGAGATTCTTTTACTTTCACCAAACATAATCACGCAAATAGCAAAATTAAAAGAGGGGATTCTTAACTTTGAATCTGAGAGCCTGGATTTGGAAGAGACCCTGATTGCCTTATCGATAAGCGTTACCACAAACCACACCGCTGAATTAGCAATGAATAAATTAATAGAATTAAGGAACTGCGAAGTACATATGACCCATATGCCTACCCCCGGCGATGAAGTAGGCTTGAAAAGATTGGGCGTAAATCTTACAACTAACGGCTTATTTTCTTCCCGCAATCTTTTTATTGTCTAAATAGATCCCATAAGGATTAATATATGCCTGTGACATTGAAGTTTCTTGGCGGCGTAAGGACTGTTACCGGTTCATCGCATTTAATCATAAACGATAGATCGGAAGTTTTGTTGGATGCCGGTTTATTTTATGGGCATCGCGATGAATCTTATAATGTTAATACGGCATTTCATTTTAATCCCCACAAAATAAACGCACTTGTTTTATCACACGCGCATATTGATCATTGCGGAAATATCCCGAGCTTAATAAAAAAGGGGTTGCGTTGTAAAATATATACTACAGCTGCCACAAGGGACCTTTCAAAATTAATGCTTGAGGATTCAGGGAAGATTCAGGAAGAAGATATTAGGTATGTAAATAAGATAAATAAAAGGCTCGGCCTGCCCTTAAGAAAGCCTCTTTATACGAAAAAAGAAGCTAGCCGTGCCACAAGAAAATTCCACCCGCTTTCTTACGGCCATAGGTTTTGTGTGGCAAAAAACATATTTGCTACTTTGGTTGATGCCGGGCATATATTGGGCTCAAATATAGTTATCTTAGATATAAAGAATGGTACTAGTGATATAAGGCTTGGTTATGCAGTGGACTTAGGCAGGAAAGGTTTACCGCTATTAAATGATCCGGTTATCCCAAAAGGGCTTGATTATTTAATCTTAGAAAGTACCTATGGCGGCAGGGTCCATGCCCCTATTCAGGAAGCAAAGAGTAAACTTCGCGATGTGATTAACCGGACAATTGAGCGTAAAGGAAAGATTATTATTCCGGCTTTTAGTTTGGAACGCACCCAGGAAGTAATTTATTTTTTGAGTGAGTTAATAAAGGATAAAGAAATACCCGTGATACCCGTATATGTGGATAGCCCTCTTGCTACCAATATAACCGATGTATTTGGATTCCACTCGGATTATCTTAATAAAGAATCGCGCGATGCGATTTCTGCGGGAAACAGCCCATTTGAATTTTTGAATCTGCGTTATGTCCGGGACCAAATAGAGTCCAAGAGTTTAAATAATGATAAGCGGCCGATGATTATCATTGCGGGAAGCGGCATGTGTGAATCAGGAAGGGTTTTGCATCATCTCAAGAATAACGTGGAAGATTCAAGAAATACTGTTCTAATAGTCGGTTATATGGCTAAGAATACTTTGGGCAGGCGTATAGTAGAGAGGGCCCGTTATATCCGTATATTCGGAGTCGAATACGAACTGAATGCGGACATAGTTATCATTAATGCTTTCTCGGGGCATGCGGATAGAAATGAATTAATGGATTTTGTTTTAAAATGCCTTCCTTTAAAACGAATATTCTTGGTTCATGGCGATGAAGAGCAATCACAGGCTTTATTCGATACATTATCTGGAAATGGCTTAAATGTTTATTTGCCTACTAAAGATGAAGAAGTCTTGCTAGATTAAAGATTGTGTGATAGAATTTTACTAAGTTGTATTTTTTACGGAGGATAATCAAGATGGCAGGCGGAAAAGCAACTACCAGAAAAGATGAAGAGGTTAAAGTAGCGCAGGGACAATTAGTTAAGACTGGCAAGATCGTTGCAAGAGGGGTCAATGTTTACAAGGCCGGCAAGAATATTAAGGGGCAAGGTACGCTCTTTTCGCTTTGTAATGGCAAGGTTTATTTTACCAGGAAAAAAACCCCGCACGGTAAATTCAGGACCTTTATTAATGTAATGCCTTCAGAAATAAAAAGCAGCTAAATAATGGATCAGGGAATTAAAGGACAGGCCGATATTCAGCTAAGAGCCAGAAAATATTGCAACATAAAATATATTCTGGCTCTTGTTGATTTAGCGTTGCTTCTTGCGATCCTTTTTTGCTTCCAATATTCAGGTTTTTCAAAAATTATCGCCCTAAATGTTAAAAAAGTATGCGCGCAAAGCATTTTTATTATTCCCGCGTATCTTTTAGCAGCATACATTGCTTATTATCTCTTAAACTTCCCCGTCAACTTTTACCAGTCATTCCTATTGGAACATAAATTTTGCCTAACTAAACAAAAATTCGCTCATTGGTTAATGGATCAGGCTAAGTCCAGCATGATTTTTTACATCATTATAATCATTCTTTTTGAGGCGTTTTATTTTATTCTTAAAATCAGCCCTCATTTCTGGTGGTTGATTGTTTCTTTATTCTGGATATTTTTTAATTTGATTTTAGCAAGAATCGCCCCGGTAATCATTATCCCCCTGTTTTTTAAATACAAAAAACTTTCCGATGAAACATTAAGGCAAAGGATTTTAAATTTAGCCAGCAAAACAAAAGTGAAGATCCTTGATGTTTTTGAGATTGATTTTAGTAAAAAAACCTTAAAGGCTAATGCCGCATTTGTAGGCTGGGGGAAATCAAGGCGCGTAATCTTGGCGGATACCTTAAAAGATAAGTATAGTTATGATGAAATCGAAGTAATCTTAGCGCACGAATTTGCGCATTATAAGTTAAAACACTTGATAAAATTAATTTTTCTTAATTCCACTGCTACGATTTTAGCGCTTTATTTTATTTACAGGACCAGTGGTTTTGTCCTAAACTTGTTTGGGTATCAAACGTTATCGGATATCGCAGCCCTTCCGCTTATTCTTATCTATTTTGTGATTTTTGGCATAATTTTGGATCCACTCTCAAATTATATCAGCCGATGCATGGAAAGAAATGCCGATAAGGCAGCGCTTAGGATTACCGGTTTAAAAGATGCTTTTATTTCTATGATGGATAAGCTGGCTAATCAAAATCTCGCAGACAGAAAACCTCACCCGTTAATTAAGTTATTTTTCTTCGACCACCCGCCCATAGATGAGCGTATCAAAATGGCAGAAAATTATCCTACAAAATAGTCTTTTTTAGAATCCCAAATTTCTTAATATGGGAAGAGAGTGTTTGACGATTTCCGGGTTGAATTGTTTTCCGGCAAGCGATTTAATCTCAAGGCAGGCATCTTCGAAAGTAAAGGGGATTCGATACGGACGATTAGAAGTCATGGCATCAAAAGCATCGCAAACAGCCAAGATGCGCGCGCCAAGCGGTATCTGATCACCTTTTAAGCCAAAAGGATATCCCCTGCCGTCATGACGTTCATGATGAGCGGCAGCAATAAGAGTTATATCTTTTAATGTAGGAATCATGCTTAAAATATCGAAAGTCTGCCTGGCATGTTTCTGAATTTGGCTATATTCTTTTTGCGTAAGATTGGTTAGTTTATCAAGGATGCGGCGGGAGACATTGAGTTTACCTATATCATGTATAAGGCCTGCCCATCTGATAAGCGTTATGTCATCGTGAGACAAATTCATTGCCAAGGCAATTGCCATGGCATAGCGCGAAACACGCAGAGAGTGTCCTGAGGTAAAAGGGTGTTTCATATCAATAATCTGCGCAACCGCCTCAAGGGCCTTACCGACAGCATCGTTCTTTAAAGGAATATGTAAAAGCCCTACTTTAACACGTACTTTATTAAAAATTTCGGGGATATCTTTAGGGGAACATATTTTATAGAATAACGCATTTTGTTTTAAGACAGAGAATGTACGGTTAAAAATTTCTTTGGAATATTCTTTGCCGATATTCATAGACAACGTATTTTTTAGATTATTTAATTTTTTGGTGTTTTTGGCCTGCAGATAAATATCCACGGAATCAGCTATGCGGATAATTTGTGAGCCCCAAGGAATATCTTTTTCTGTCTTTGCCCTTGGATAACCCATGCCGTTTATCCATTCATGATGGTCTAAGATAAGTTTGGCCGCGGGGTTCATCTTCGGGATATTATAAATTAACTGCGCGCTGATTATCGGATGAGAGAGCAGGATGCTGCGGCTGGTTTTGTCAGTACGTTTTAAATAATGAATTATGTGGGTTGGGAAACCTATTCCGCCAATGTCGTGAAGGAGGGATGCGTAAAATATATATTTTAATTGCCAAGGCAGACAAGCGTTTTTTGCACTAAGGCTGGAAATAATTGCCACGCGCCAAGAATGGTAATTTTTTTTCTTTTCAACGATATCGATTACGTAAGATAGGACAACCACTAATTCATTTACGGTTTTAGTAGGATTAACTCGCATTTTCTAAAAACTCCAAAATGATTCTTGCGGCACGATTTACCGCTCCTTTTTCACCGAGCAGCCGTTTAATTTGTTTAAGCCCATTTTTTAATCGCTCCATTTCGTTTGGATCTTCAATTATTTTTATTGCCTCGATAGATATATTTTTAGGCGTTGCCTTAAATTGAATAAATTCACGGGCTATTAGATCTTTTGCGACTATATTTACCATCCCAATATAAGGCACTTTTATCTGGGGCCTATAGAGCAGGTAGTTTAAAAGGCCCATTTTATAAATTACAAAGAACGGTTTTTGCATTATTGCTGTTTCAAGCGTTGCTGTGCCGCTAGCTACCAGACAAAAATCAGCTGCCTCCAGGCAATCGTAAGTTTTGTCTTCAACAACCTTTAAATCAAGGCAAAACTTACAAATTATACGATTATAGATATCCCAGTCAACCTGAGAAGATTTTGCGACTATAAATTGGATATCGCCTATCTTTTTCTTTATTAGAATAGCAGTTTTTAACATTAAAGGTAAAATATTTTTTATCTCAGCCTTACGCGAACCGGGTAAGAGCGCTATAGTGGTTTTATCTTCGCAAAGCTGATATTTATTTAAAAATTCTCTTTTTACAATTGTCGGCCTTACTATATCTAAGAGTGGATGCCCTGCAAAGTCTACATCAATGCCGTGTTCCTTGTAAAATTCCTCTTCAAATTTAAAGAGCACAATCATTTTGCGGACATATTTTTTAATTGTTTTGAGCCGGCCTTTACGCGATGCCCAAACTTGCGGGCTGACATAATAAATTACCGGAATTGAATTGTTGATTGCTTGAGCTAATCTTAAGTTAAAGCCCGAGAAATCAACAAGGATTATCGCATCAATTTTATCTTTTTTTATTTTTTCCAGAATAAGTTTTTTTAAAGCGAAGAATTTAGGAAGTTTTTTTAATACGTCAAAAAGCCCGATTACCGCCAGGCCTTTTATATCATAAAAAACCTCTGTCTGGCTTTGCCGCATAAGTGTGCCGCCGACACCGGAAATTTTTATGTATGGATTTATTTCTTTAATTGCACAGGAAAGATTTGCTGCGTTGAGATCACCGGAAGCTTCTCCGCAGATAATCAGTATATTTTTTTGTTTTTCCATATCTGATTTTGAATTATAAGCGCTACCCTTAGCGCTTCTCTTGCAACCGGCCCGCAAACAAGAGGTTGCCTGTTTTCAATAACGCAGTGGACAAAAGATAGGAGCTCTTTTTTTAAGGGTTGTTCCTTTTCAATCGGAAGGTCTTCTTTGGTAATCGTCGGCCCACTTTTTTTATATACGCTTGCGCGAGCATCCTTATAATCCAGGGATATATAGGTATCTTTTTGGAAGATTCTGATTTTACGCATTATTTCGTCTGAGACGCGGCTTGAGGTGAGGTTTGCGACACAGCCATTCTTAAAGGTAATACGGGCGTTGGCGATATCTTCGAACTTGGTAAGTACGTTGACCCCGACAGATTCTATTTTTTTAATTTTAGAAGTAACCAGGCCCAGGACGATATCTATGTCGTGAATCATAATATCCAGGACCGCCCCTACATCAAGAGAGCGGTTAGGAAAGGGGCTTAAGCGGTGGCACTCAATAAATTTCGGCGCCTTAATTAGTTTCTTAGTAGCATTAAACGCGGAATTAAACCTTTCGATATGGCCAACCTGTAAAATGAGTTTGTGGTTTTGTGCTATTTTTATTAATTCATCAGCTTCTTTTAAGCTCAATGTAAATGGTTTTTCAACTAATGTGTGAATATTTTGTTTAAGGAATTCTTTGGTTATTGCGAAATGCAATTTTGTCGGAACAGCAATGCTGACCGCATCGACCTTATTGAAAAGTTCTTTGTAGTCACTGAATCCAGCGACACCTAAATCACCGGAAATTTGATTAAGGCGGGTTTTATCTATGTCGCAAATACCAACAAGGGAACAGTTTTCGATTTCCTTATAAAGCTTGGCATGAATACTGCCTAAGTGGCCCGTTCCGATAACCGCAACCCTAATTTTATCCATGAGGAGTATAATATCAAACCAAACATATAGTTGCAACTAGTATTTTAATTGCTTTTGTAGTTCTTTAGCAGTTGTCTTGTCTGTGTTTCTCGGGAACGCTCGCCCCGCCCCTGCGAGGCGGGGCTTCGCTCGGGGTAGGCTGCGTCGCTCTCCCGCAGCCGGGCCGTATATAAAAGAGTTTTTAAATTAAGGAGCCGGCTGCGGGAACCATGCCCGCTCCTTGCCTACACGTCCCTCGAAATCACAGACAAGACAGCTGCTAAAATTACCTTACAAGATAATTACTAAATGAATCTGTTGTGTTTTCGAACAAATAAGTTGTCGCGGGTGACGAGGCGCGATTCGAGCAGGACGTCGGAAGCCCCGAGCGGGCACGGTTCGCCTGCTAAATGGTGTTTAGCGAGAGCGAGGGGCTGACGCCCGAGCGTAAGTTTTGCCACGCCGGGGCAAAACAAGCGTTCCTGCGAGAACGCGCCTCGGCAGGACCCGCCCAATTACGAACTGCCCAAGAGGAACACAAATAAGACAACCGAGAAAATCTAGTTCTATAAATTTTCTTTAATTTTAGATAAAACTTTTTGTTTTACCTGCACTAAACTGCCATTAATGGTGCAGCCGCTGGCGGTTTTGTGGCCTCCGCCTCCGAAGAATTTAGCAATTTTATTTACATCAACTTTGCCTTGCGAACGAAAATTTACCCTTATTTCATTAACCCTGCCTTCCATCTTCTTAAAAAGCACTGCCACTTCCACATCTTTAATTGCCCGCAGAAAACTTAAAATCCTCTCGGATAAATCAAATGAAATACTTTTATTGCTTGATACGCCTTTTTCCAACTCAACCCAAGCGATTTTCCCAGAAGTAGTGCGCTTGGTTCCAGCTAACATTTTCGTTAATAACTGCATGTCCTGATAAGGCTTATCTTCATAAATGCTTCTATATACAGCGGTAACATCAATACCGTAACACATCAAATCTGCAACGGCTTGATGCGTAAAGCTTGAAGTAGTAGAATATCTAAAAGACCCTGTATCTGTAAGTATCCCCGCATACAAAGCAATAGCTGCTTCTTTATTTAAGTCAACATGCATTGCCTTAAAAAGCTTATAAATCATCTCAGCACAAGAAGAAGCTTCAGGCTGGACCCAATTAACACTGGCAAATTGCGCATTACTAATATGATGGTCGATATTTAAAACAGGCTTATTGTCCGTATTTAACTTATAGACATTCCCGCAACGGTTTAAGTCAGAACAATCAAGAGCAACAAAAACATCAAAATTTATATTCTTAAGGCTTTTTTTATATTCTCTAACCGAATTTAATCCTGGTAAGAAGGCATAACCCTGAGGAAGCTTGTCGTCATTAACAATAATGGCGGTTTTTCCGATAGTCTTTAATAAAACCGCAAAGGCTAATTCCGAACCTAAGGCATCGCCTTCAAGGCTGGTATGAGCAGTAATTAAAAACCGATTATTTCTTTTTATTAACGCGATTACTTTTTTTAGGCCCACAACGTTTTTCCTTTCTGATCACTCTTTTTGATTTTTTCTTAACAGAAAATACCTGGTCTTGTCTTTTATTTTCCGCTTTTTCCTCTTCGCTAGAAATAATTTTAGGTTGGTCTATTCCCTTTATCTCTTCCAAAATTTCCTGAATTCTCACGCTATATTCCTGCGACCTGTCCTCTTTAAAAACAATTTCCGGCGCAAACCTTAACTCTAGCCGTTGAGCAATTAAGCTACGGATAAAACCGGTTGCCGATTCAAGCGCATTTTTTGTCCTAGCGTAATCTTCTTCTTTGCCTAAAACACTATAAAATATTTTTGCAGACCTCATGTCCGGGGTAAGCTCAACTTGTGTAATCGTAACGAAACCACGACGAGGATCTTTCAACTCATGCTGAATAATATTACTTACTTCCTTCTTAATTGCTTCTGCAACTTTCTCAAATCTTGCCATTTAAATCATCTCCATTTCATGAAACAGGATCAATTATTTAATCTTCGCTAATTTTCTAATAAAAATCAATTCCTCTTCCTTTGTCCGTACAGTCCCGTCAAGTTTTGCAACAAGAACCTTGGTAAAAATCTTCTTAAAAAATGGGCCGGCACTAAAACCCAGTTTAAACAGATCTCTGCCTGTTGTATGGATGCGCAGAGAGTGATAAATCTTAAAAAAATCATCAATATGTTTGGCGATAAATTTTGCTTTATATTTTGCCTTAATCAAAATTATCGTTTCATAACTTAACGGATTAAGGAGGCTAAAAATTTTTGACGGCTTTGCCTGTCTGTTTTTTAGGTGTGCAATAAATTTAGGATTAATTTTTTTGTAATCTAAGATTCTTTTTTCTTCGCCGCGGCGAAAAACAAAACCATTAAAAATTGTTTTTATGCTATCTACACTAAAGTGATCCAAAATTGCCATAAAATAAATTAACCATACATCGAGATGCCGGCGAAGCGGACAATTATTTTTAAACCAAGAAACTTCCCGCTCAACAGATTTCAATAACAAATAATTATCCTTTCCGATCTTTAAATG
>JAZDFW010000022.1:0-9305 GCA_043807505.1 Candidatus Omnitrophota bacterium
CAGGAAATTACACGATTCAGGTCGCCTCATACCAGACTAAAAAAGGCGCCCAAAAAGAAGCAGAGATTATAAAGAAAAAAGGTTTATCGGTGTCGGTTCTTTCTAAGGGCGCATATTCTATTTTATGCGTGGGGAACTTTAAAGATAAACAAAAAGCGAAACTGGTATTAGTAGAACTAAAAAAAAGATACCGGGATTGTTTTATAAGGAGGCTATAAGCATATGTCAATACACCCATCTTTACGGGCAGGCGGAAAAGATAAAAAACAAAGGTCTGTTTTAAAGCGCGCAGAGCGCCTAAAAATGATGATGGAAAAAGGCGATTGGAAAGAAGGCCAGGATATCTACGGCCTTCCTAAAATAAAAACTATAAGAATCAGGATTAAGAAGGAAAAAGTTGAAAAAGCTGAAACTACTACGGCTGTTGGCGCTGTCCCTGCCGCAGGCGTTATTCCAAAGGAACAAGTTAAGGCTGCTCCAAAAGCTCAAGAGAAGAAATGATTTTGATGAATAAGAGAATTTTCTTGTCAAGGGTATTTGTATTTTTTTCGTTTTTTTTAATTGGCCTATCAAGTGTTTTCGGATTCGAATCCTTTTTGGGGCGTATAAATTCCGATAATATCAATATCCGCTCTGATTCAACCATTAATTCACAGGTTATCTCATCTATCAATCGCGAAGAAATCGTTGAGGTTGTTAATGAATTATACAATTGGTATAAAATCAGGCTGCCTATCAAGGCTCCATCTTTCATCAGGAAAGATTTCGTTTCAAATGTTGATGAAAGGACGGCTCTGGTACTAAAAACAGGTGTTAATATTAGGCTAGGGCCCAATGAATCTTCTGCTATATTAGGCAGGGTGGACAAAAATGAAATAATAAACATCCTGCAGGAAAGTGGCGCATGGTATAAGATTAGCCCCGTAAATAACAGTTTTGGCTGGATATATAAGAAGTTTGTGGATAAAACAACCGCTCCTATCACTAAAAAATTAGCTGTCAGTAATCCTGTCAAGATTATTCAAACCAAGGACGAGATTTTAACAAAAGATGGCCCGGATGGGGAAATAGTTGTTGTTGGGATATTGAGGTCGTATGGTAGAGTAATACACAGATCAGCAACACATAAGCTTATTACCGCGGACAAAATCTTTTTACTTAAAGGCAATATTGAGAATTTTAACTCATTGATAAATCATAGGGTAAAAGTTACCGGAAAGATCGCAGCAAAGAAAACTAACAAATATCCAATCATCGAAATATCAAAAATGGAGATTTTGAATTGAACCTCATCGGATTATTGCTATCGTTTGGCCTATTAATGATTGCTATGACCGTGCATGAATTTTCTCATGGCTGGGTAGCTTATAAATTGGGTGATAATACTGCTAAAAATTCCGGCAGGCTCACGCTTAATCCATTGGCGCACATAGATTTAGTTGGTACTGTGCTTTTGCCGATTTTTCTTTTTATTACAACAAGGGGCCATTTTGTTTTTGGCTACGCAAAACCGGTACCGATAAACTACTGGGGGTTAAGAAATCCCAGAAGAGATATGGGGTTAATCGGTTTAAGCGGGCCTTTAGCAAATTTTATATTTGCAATTCTGTTGAGCTTAATTTGGAAAAATTTAGCTGATATTTCAATGTTTAAATTTGTTATAGAATATCTTATAACCATTAATGTGATATTAGGCGTATTTAATCTAATTCCTCTGCCGCCAATGGACGGTTCACGTATATTAAGCGCTATTCTGCCGCCTCAATTAGCACAACAATACAACAGAATCGAGCAATACGGTTTTATTATATTGATATTATTTATCGCGTCGGGATTGGCGAATATTATTGTTTGGCCGACAGTAAATATGTTTTTAAGGTTTTTAGGCATACCTGTTTGACACTGCTAAAAATGAAGAATGTAAAATTAAATTTAGGAAACCGTTCTTATGATATTATAATCGGGAATAATATCATAAACCTGATGGTTAAATCTCTGGTCCGGATGGATATCGGCCGAGATGCCTATTGTATTACAAATGCCTTAATAAAAGATAAATATGCCTTGCCTTTATCGAAATCGTTACGCAATGCCGGATTTTGTGTTAAATTTAAATTGGTCCCTGATACGGAAAAAAGCAAATCTGTCGCAACTGCTTTTGCGGTTATAAATGATTTAGCGCGTTATGATTTAAAACGAAAGATTTTTATCATTGCTTTTGGCGGTGGTGTAGTTGGCGATTTAGCCGGATTCGTAGCTTCTGTTTATAAAAGAGGAGTGCTGTATGTACAGATCCCCACAACTTTATTGGCACAGGTTGATTCTAGTATCGGCGGAAAGACCGCAATTGATTTAATTCAGGGTAAAAATTTAGTGGGGACGTTTTATCAGCCTAAAGCTGTATTCAGCGATTTAAGTTTTATAAAGACCTTAGAGCTAAGGCAATTGCGCAGCGGCCTTGCAGAGGTGATAAAATACGGTATTATAAAAGACCTAGAGCTTTTTGTTTACTTAGAGAAAAAATATAAAGAGATACTTAAGTGCGATCTAGATGCGCTCGAATATATAGTTTTTCGCTCCTGCCGTATCAAGGCAAAAATTGTCGAACAAGACGAGAGAGAAGTTAAGGGAATCAGGGCCATTCTTAACTTTGGCCATACTTTGGGCCATGCAATAGAAGTAGCAGGGGATTACAGAAGGTATAATCACGGCGAAGCTATTGGCTTAGGTATGCTTTTAGCTACAGATATAAGTAAGGCGCTTAATTTAGTTACGCATGCAACATCTCTAAGAATAGAGAATATTATTAAGGCCGTGGGGTTACCTACGCGTATTCAGAAGATTTTGCCTGAGCAGATAATGAAAGGATTCTACCGCGATAAGAAATTTATTGGTTCAAAAAACAGGCTTGTTTTGGTTAGCGGTATCGGTGTTACAAAAATTGTAGAGAATGTTCCAATTGAAATAATAAAAGAAGCTTTAACCCGTAGGGCCGCCTGATTAGGCCTACCTATATTCTTTTCTTAAGCAGGTTTTTAATGAAAAATTTGGGTTTTAAGAGACGGATTTAGAATTATTCGCTGTTGGAGAGTTTGATAATTGCCCCGTCTGCTTCTAATTCTACGCCATCTAACAAAATACGCTTTACCGTGGCTCCTTCAATCGTGTCCCCTTCTTTTAAAATCCGATTATTAATTAAAACATAACCTTGATTTTGCGAGAAAAACAAGCCGTTTAAGGTTAGTTGCGGTGGAGTTTTTTCTTGCAGTTGGGGCGTTTCTTGAAGAATCTCAGGCGCTTGTTCAACAGGGGTAACTTTTACAACTGAATCTGTCTTTATAACTGGAACAGAAGAATGCCCAGTAATGAGCCCAAAGATAATATTCGCAATAAGTATGCCGAAACTAACGACAAAGGAATAAAACAAGTAGGCTTTGATTTTTGAATGTTTAACGTTTTGCGGTCTTGTTGGCAAGTCGTCAGGAACATTTTGTAATTTCTCGACTTTTTTCAATGCTTCATAAATAATACTCATAGGCCTATTGTTTTACAAAATTGTAATCTAGTTCATCAATACATTTTTTTATAATATTTAAATCTAACATAGTAGTTTCTTCGACAAATCCGGCAAGGAGCGCGCGGTCACAAAGAATATTAATGATACGCGGCACGCCAGTTGAAAATTCCGTGATGGACTGGATTGCCTGGTCAGTAAAGCTTATTCGTCCTGCGCCACCTGCAATATCGAGCCGGTGATTTATATAATTTTTAACCTCTTCTGTATTTAAGGGTGGAATATGGAATCGCACCATTATCCTTTGCTGTAATTGGCGAAGCTCATAGAGGTTGAGTTTACGGTTTAATTCGGGTTGGCCGACTAATACAACTTGGATAAGTTTTTCTTTTTCAGTTTCTAAGTTTGAAAGCAGGCGGATTTGTTCAAGTTGGCTTGGCTTTAGGTTTTGGGCCTCGTCAATAATTAAAACCACATTATTCCCGCATTCGGACTCGGTTAATAAAAATTTGTTTAATTCTGAAACAATAGACAGTTTTGTTTTGTCTGTAGTATTAATACCGAAATCTTTAATAATCGCCTGCAATAGCTGTATCTCTGAAAAATGAGGGTTGAGGATAAAGGCAGTTTTGATACTTCTACCTAGCTGGCCTAAGAAAAAGCGGCAAAGCGTGGTTTTTCCCGCGCCGATTTCTCCGGTTATTACGATTATGCCTTTACGTTGGGTTACTCCGTAATAAAGATGCGATAGCGCCTCTTTATGTTTTTGGCTTGAGAAAAAAAATGACGGGTCGCTTGTAACGTTAAAAGGCCTTTCTTTTAGTCCGTAAAACTTACAATACATTTTTACCCCTCTTGTAATTATTATAACAAAAATCGCATTTTTGTAAAGGTATGGTTTAGTGTTGACATATGCTATATTCCATGATATATTACCAAATATAAGAGCCAAGATTAGCCGCAGGCTCTCTTTGAATAAAGAGAAAAATGCCAAAAGAAGCAAAAGATAAGAGGCGATTCTTAAGAGTAAAAGTTCAGGCGCCTTTACGTTATCAGCTTAGAGGTAAGCCTGATTTTGCCAGCTCAGTCGCAGAAAACATTAGTATCGGTGGATTAAGTTTTAGTAATGATAAATTCATTTCTCCTGATACCCTATTAACTCTGGAAATTAATGTTTTGTGCAGGTCATTAAGGTCAACCGCCAGAGTAGCATGGGCAACAGGTTTGCCTTATGGCAATAGGTTTCGAAACGGCGTGGAATTTTTAGAAATAGATAATTTCGATAAGAAATACCTTACAGATTATATAAACATGCAAGCTGAAAAGTTGTAAGAAAGGGAATAAAATGGCAGAGGAAGCAAAAAAACAAGATGCGGCTAAGCCGGCAGTAGAAAAACAAACAAATTGCCTTAGCTGCAATAAACCACTAAAAAAAATAAAAAGGTATTACCGTAACGGTAACTATTATTGTACAAAGAGATGCTGGCAAAAAGCATTAAAAACTAAAGCAGAAGAGAAGAAATGAAGAGAGAGAAAAGATTACACCCGCGAATCGCTCAGGAATTACCGTTTAAGATAGCGGCAAATGGATATGATTTTGTTACTTCTACTAAGAATCTTAGCTGTCTTGGCGCGTATTGCCGCATAGATAAATATGTTCCTCCGTTTACTAAGATTGCCGTGAAATTTGACCTTCCTGTCGCGGATTATCATGGCCTCCGGCAGAATTATAATGTTGCTTGTAACGGTGTAATAGTAAGGTCTGAAGACGACATAAGCGGTGGTTTTAATGTGGCAATTTTTTTCAATGAAATAAAAGACAGCCAGCGTAAGATAATCATCAAATATGTAAATCAGTTTTTACCTCAAGATATCCCCACCTAAACTATTCTTAATGGGCAAAATAAAGCGTTATCCGCCTGTTAAACTATTTTTTGGTTTTACCTTTAAGGATGAAGAGTATTTTTTAAAAGTTCTTTCTTTCATCGAAAAACGCTTTGGTAAACTTGACCTGCAAAGCCTTACCTTCGATTTTTCTTTTACCGATTACTATGAAAAAGAATTTGGTTTGGGCTTAAAGAAAAAATTTATCAGTATGCAAAGGCTTATTGACGCGGGTTTTTTATCAAAGGTAAAAATATTTACAAATAAAATCGAAAAAAAATTTTCTAAATCCGGATTGCGCCTGATTAACATAGACCCCGGTTTAATTGACCTTGCCAAAATTGTATTGGCTTCGACAAAAGATTTTTCTCACCGGATATCTTTGGGTAAAGGTATTTTTGCCGAGATAACGTTGATTTATCAGGATAAGAATTATAGAGCGCTTGATTGGACATACCCTGATTACAAAAGTACAGGGTATATGGATTTTTTTAAAAAGGTGCGGGAAATCTATGAAAAACAGATCAAGGGCAGAAGGAAATTAACTCAAACAACTAGAGATGCAGCCGATTTATTTAAAGTCATGCCATAACGGAAATTTATTAAAGGTAATCGAGGAAACTTTTAAGCTGCTGGAGCCTTGCGTTATCTGTCCGCGTAAATGTAAGGTAAATCGCTTAAAGGGCGAAAAAGGGTTTTGTAAAACAGCACTCTTACCAAAAGTATTCAGTTATATGCCGCATCATGGCGAAGAGCCGCCGATTTCCGGGCTTAACGGCTCCGGCACAATCTTTTTTTCAAATTGCAATATGCGCTGTTTGTATTGCCAAAATTTTGAATTTAGCCAGTTGAGCCGGGGCAGGGAAGTAGAGATAGAGGAATTGGCTGATTATATGCTGCAGCTGCAGGATATGAAATGCCACAACATAAATCTGGTTACTCCAACCCACATCTTGCCGCAGATTTTAAAGGCTCTGTATATCGCAATCCCTAAAGGCCTTAAAATTCCGATTTGTTATAATACCAGCGGTTATGAATTACCGGAAATGATAAAGTTGCTGGATGGGATTATTGATATCTATCTTCCTGATATGCGTTACAGCGATAATACGGCCGCGATAAAATATTCTTGCGCGCCAAACTATTCTTTATACAATCAACAATCCGTAAAAGAAATGCAGCGTCAAGTTGGTATTGCGAAACTCAACAAAGACGGTATAATAAAAAGAGGTTTGATTATTAGGCATCTGGTGCTGCCTGAAAGAATTTCAGGCACAGAAAAGATTATGAAATTTATCGCGGAAGAGATTTCTAAAGAAACTTACATCAGCCTAATGAGCCAATATTTTCCCTGTTATAAAGTAGAGAAGACAGGGTCGATTTCTCGCAGGGTTACGCTTAGTGAATACCGGGAAGCTCAAGAAATAATGCAAAAGTACGATTTAGCTAACGGTTGGATTCAGGAATCCGGAGGATTAGACAGATTCGCCGGCATAAATATAAAACAAAATTTATAAATGTTTGATATCGATTTGGGCCGAGCCCTAAAACTTACCGCAAAGAAATATCCTCGCCGTATCGCTATAGTCTTTGGCGCAAAAAAAATCACCTATAAAGAGCTTGATGAGGCAACCGATAGCCTTGCCGCGGGCTTGATTGAATTGGGAATAAAAAAGCAGGATAAGGCAGCCTTATTTTTAGATAATTGTCCTGAATTTGTAATGAGTTATTATGCTGTGCTTAAGGCAGGCGCTGTAGTTGTACCAATTAACTATATGTTTAAGATAGATGAGGCTAAATATATCCTAGAAGATAGCGAGACTGTATGCATGATTACTTCCCGCGTCTATGTCGATATGGCAGAGGAGCTGCGTTTAAGAGTGGATAGCTTGAAGAATATTATAACTACTACGCGTAGTAATGACGACACGATTTATTTTGAAAAAATTAAAAAAGAGAATACGCAAATTCTAAAAACTCTATTTTTTAAACCGGATGATTTAGCGGTAATTTTATACACCTCAGGCACTACCGGTTTTCCAAAAGGGGCAATGTTGACACACTGCAATCTAGTTTCTAATGCCTGCGATTCCAGAAATGCCATTAAAACAAAAAAAGAAGATACCTTTATTTGCGTCTTGCCGTTGTTCCATTCATTCGCGGCAACTGTTTGTATGAACTTGCCTTTATTGTTCGGGGCGAAGATTGTGATTATGAAATCAGTTAAGCCTTTTAGGCGGGTGATTCGCGCAATCAGAAAAAACCGCGTAGGTATTTTTGTCGGTATACCTTCTATGTACAGCATCCTTAAAAACACAAAATTATCAAAGGTTATTGATAACCCGCTGATTAAATTGTTTAACCCGGTAAAACTTTGCATATCCGGTGCCGCGGCCTTGCCAATAGAAACATTTAAGGGTTTTGAAAAAAAATTTCGCATACCGTTAATTGAAGGTTACGGATTAACAGAGGCCTCTCCGGTTGTAACTTTAAATCCGCTCAAGGGAGTAAGAAAACCCGGCTCTATTGGCATTAATTTATCCAAAAATATTGAATTAAAAGTTGTTGATGAACAGGGTGTTTCTTTAAAACCGGAGCAGGTTGGCGAGCTTCTGGTAAAAGGCCCTAATGTGATGAAGGGGTATTATAAGAAAGAGGAGGCTTCAAGAGAAGTTTTAAAGCAAGGCTGGCTCTATACAGGTGATATGGCAAAATTTGACAAAGACGGCTATTTCTATATAGTCGGCAGAAAAAAAGAAATGGTGAATGTGCGCGGCCTTAATGTTTACCCGCGTGAGATTGAAGAAGTACTTTATCAGAACCAGAAAATCAAAGAAGCGGCAGTCATCGGCATAATCGATGAACATAAAGGAGAGGTTCCTAAAGGTTTTGTGGTTTTAAAAGAAGGCACAGAAGCAACTGAACATGAAATTATCCAGTATTTAAGAGGGCACTTGGCTAGTTATAAAATACCCAAATACATTGAATTTAGAATGTCTTTACCTAAAAATACAATCGGTAAAATCCTCAAACGTATACTTAAAGATGAAGAAGAGAACAATCCTAGATAGCCTGAAAAGATTTTTAAAACTAATTTATATAAAATTATTCAGGATTAATGATACGCCGCAGAAAATAGCACAAGGGGCAGGGATAGGTGTTTTTCTGGGTATCCTGCCTGGCACCGGGCCAATTGCCGCTGTATTTATGGCCTTTGTTTTACGCGCCAATCGCGCGGCTGCTTTTTTAGGAGGCTTATTAACCAACACCTGGTTAAGCGTTGTTACCTTCCTTTTAGCAATTAAAATTGGCTCTTGGTTAATGGGGATTAGCTGGCAAGCTAGCCATCGTAATTTAATGCTTGTCCTTAAAAATTTCCATTTTAAATCTCTGCTTAATTTTTCTATTTTTAAAATAATTTCTCCGCTTTTAATCGGATATTTGATAGTTTCTTTTTGTCTTGGGTTAATTGTTTATTTAGTTACTTGGATTGTCATTAAGAATTTAAGAAAGGACTAAAATTATGTACACAGGATTAGATAGGCGTAAATATTCTAGATTAAGCCGTCCATTCATGGTGCGTTATTGGATATCAGAGAGTATTGATCAAGCAGATTTATCTGTGCTAAAGGATATTAGTTTAGGTGGAGCGTGTCTTACGACATACAGAACATTTGAGAAGGGGACAAAGCTAGTTCTAGAAATAAAATTACCCGGCGCAGAGATTATGCCTACCGGCAGAGTATTAGAATCAAAGCAATCCGCAATTAGCTTACCAATTTGTAAGACCAGGCTTGAGTTTCTAGATATGGAAGAAACCGATAGGCAGATATTAGATGAGAAATTAGACTTTTTTCTGAAAGATAAAAGAAAACTGTAGACGGTACGTAAGTAATTATAAATAAAA
>JAZDFW010000023.1:0-31848 GCA_043807505.1 Candidatus Omnitrophota bacterium
AATCAGGTGAGGCTCCAGGATTTGTTAGGCACCCGTTACATCAGTAAAACCCTTGCCGAAAAAATCATCGCATACCGCAATACTCGCGGCCGAATCGAAGATTTAGAAGAATTAAAGCAAATAAAAGGCATTAACTCAAAGAGTTATGAAAAATTAAAAGGTTTATTTTTTATACAATGAATCTTTTGACAGTATTTACTTTTATTTTTTGCCTTGGCATAGCTGTTGCTGCCAAATTTAAGGTTAATTTTGCTTTCTTTTATTTCGCCGCGGTTATTTTTCTAATTTTTTCCTTTCGCCTGATTAAGAGAAAATTAATTTTCGATATTTTTTTAATTAGCTTAGTTTTTTCCCTTGGGCTGCTATTTTTCACCAATACAGAGATTCTGCCTAAAAATCATATATCGCAATTCCCGAGTTATAAATCTACCCAACCCTATTTGATTAAAGGTTCTGTAAAGAGCGAGCCGGTTATAAGAAATAAAAAATCATCTTTTATTTTTAAAACAGAAGAAATCCAATTCGATGATTTTAGATATACTTGCTGCGGAGATATATTGGTAAATTTAGTTGGCAAGAATAATTTTCTTTACGGGGATGAGTTAATTTTGAAAGGAACCCTGGGCGCGCCATCAAACTTCAAAAGCCAGGCACAAGCTAATTACAGGGATTATTTGCATAGACAAGGGATTTATGCTGTTTTAGCTGTTAAAACGGATTTTTACGCCTTGAAATTAAATAAAAATAGAGGATTTGGTTTAAAGATTTTTGCTTTAAGGCTCAAGGAAAAAATAGAACAAATAATTTTTCGTTACCTGCCTACTGTACCAGCGGGCATATTGGATGCAATGGTTTTAGGCGAGAAAAGGAATATTCCGCCGCTGATTAATATTTCTATGATGCAGTCAGGCACGGTGCATATACTTGTAGTTAGTGGTTTTAATGTGGGTATTGTTGCTTTTATCATCGCGATTTCCTTAAGGTTATTAAGAATCCCCAGGCACCCCCGAAATCTAGCCACGATTTTATTACTGGTTGTTTATTGTTTTGCAACCGGGGCAACAACTCCGGTTGTGCGTGCGACCGTTATGGCAAGCATATTCATAAGTTCATATTTTTTTAAAAGAGAAGCGGATGTCTTTAACGCCCTAAGCATTTCTGCCTTATGTATTTTAATAAATAACCCTCAACAGTTATTCGATATAGGCTTTCAGCTTTCTTTTATCAGTGTTCTTTCTATTTTATGTATTTATCCGCGCTTAAAATCATTTTTTAACCCCCTATTCTTCAAGCATCGATATTTTAAATTTATTACTGACGGCCTTTTGGTTTCAATTTCTGCATGGCTTGGCACAATGGGTTTTATCATATATTACTTTAAGATTTTTTCACCTATAACCATACTTGCTAACCTTTTCATTGTGCCTTTGGCTTCTTTAATTACTTTATGCGGCTTTAGTTTGATCGCGGTAAGTTTGGTAACTCCATTATTTGCACCATTTTTTGCTTCTAGTATAGAATTGATTGTGGCGATTTTGTTAAAAATCAATTTTTACCTCATTAAGCTTCCCGGAGCATATTTTTACCTTTGACAAATCCCAATATCTATGTTAAATTTAAATATTATGAAACGGGTAATCTTGCTTTTTTTTGCGATATTCTTTTGTTTTTCACTAAATTGCGCGTATTCGTATTGGATTTGGACGCCAAAAACAAAGAAATGGGTTAATCCTAAGACTGCGGTTAAGCCTACCCCGAAAGAACAATTTGATTTTGCCAAAGGCCTCTATGATATAAAGGATTATGAAGCGGCAAAACGGGAGTTTCAGAAATTAATTGCGCATTATCCTAAAACCATTGAAGCTGCCGAGAGCCAGTATTACTTGGGGCTGACCAATGAAATGCAGGAAAATTTATACGAGGCCTACTTAGCATATCAAAAAGTAATCGATAAATATCCATTTTTTGAAAGAATCCAAGAAATTATTGAACGGGAGTATAAGATTGGTGAAGTCTTTATGTCGGGTAGTAAGCGTAAAGCCTTAGGGGTACCACTGCCTGTAGAAAACCCCTCAATCGAAATCTTTAGCAAGGTTGTTGAAAATTCGACTTACGGCCCCCTGGCTGCCAAGGCGCAGTATAAACTAGGGCTTGTGTTGAAAGGGTTACTCAGGTATTATGAGGCAGAGGAGGCATTTAACAAGGTAATTTCTAATTATCCTGATAGTGAATGGATAGAAGCTTCAAAATACCAAATTGCTGTCTGTCGCGCGGCACTTTCTCGCGGCCCGGAATATGATCAGGGCGCTGCTGGCGAAGCAAAACAGAAGTTTGAAGAATTTGTCAGGGAACATCCTGAGGCAGCATTATCTAAAGAAGCAGAAAAGAATATAAGTGTATTAAGAAATAAAGAAGCGCAAAGTAATTACGAGATTGCCGTGTTCTATGAAAAGCAAAAAGCATTTGATGCGGCTTGTGTTTACTATGAGGAAGTAATCAATAGCTATAGGGAGACTGTATGGGCGCAAAAGGCAGGAGCTAAACTGGAAGCACTGGAGAAAAAGAAATGGAAAAAATAAACTTATTCAAGAAGGTTTTTTTGTTTATTGTTTGTTTCCTATTTATTAATTTATCAGGCTGCGGCTACACTACGCGTTCATTGATTTCCAGCCAATACAAAACAATATATATTACTCCGTTTGTAAATACTATTGATATTACTTCTGAAAGTTTCGTAGGGAATAAATATAAAATTAATAGGCCGCTCTTAGAAACAGATATTACCAAGGTAGTGATTAATAAATATATTTTTGACGGAAATCTTAAGCCAACTGCTAAAGAAAGAGCAGATTTGGTATTAAAGGGCGAATTAATAGATTTTGTTCGTGATCCATTAAGATATACTGATGCTGATGATGTGGCTGAATATCGCATTAACATCGTAGTAAATATCAGCCTTTGGGATACTAAAGCAGATAAAATGGTTTGGGAAGAAAAAGGTTTTGTCGGCCAGTTTTCTTATTTTACCATAGGCCAATTTGCTAAGCTTGAGAGTACCGCCGTCACTAGCGCTGTGGATGACTTAGCTCGCCGGATTGTCGAACGTACCGTTGAGCAATGGTAAATAAAATTAGCCCGGTATATTTACTTATTGGCCACGACCAACTTCAAAAAAATTTAAAAATTGCTAAGATTAAGCAAGAATTCCTACCGAAAAGCTTAGAGGTTTTTAATTTCGATTTACTCTATGCTCATGATCTAAATCTTAAAGCTCTCCAGGAAAAGCTGCTTGCTTTACCGGTTAAGGCCAAACAAAGAATCATTGTTATTAAAGAGGCGCAAGGCCTAAAAGAAGAACTTAAAAAATTTTTACTTCAATTTTGCCGAAATCCTTCCACTGGTATAATCCTAATCTTGGATATAGACCAACTTTCTTCCAAAGATGGGTTTTTTAATGAGCTGGCCAGGTTTTCCCAGGTATGCCGTTTTAAAGAAGCCATTCCTTTAAATACCTTTACCCTCTGGCGGCAGATAAATTATAAGCGGCCTGATAATGCGTTAAAGGTTTTAAATCAACTTTTAAAAAACGGAGAAAAGCCGGAACGTATCTTAGGGGGCTTGAGGTATTCTTGTTTAAAAGACGCGTTTAGGCCATTGGATGTAAAAAACAGGCTTCGCTTGTTGATAGACTGCGATATCGATATCAAAACCGGTAGATTAAAATCGGATTTTGCGCTTGAGAAACTTGTAGTAGGCTTATGCGGATTTGTTAAGTCTTAGGGCTAATCGTGATTTTTTCCGCTTCGCGGTATTAGCATGTAAAATATTTTTTTTCGCCGCTTTATCCAGTTCTGAAAAGACTTTTTTCAAGAATTCCTTGGCTTCAGTAATTTTCTTTGCTGTCAAAAGGCCCTGAAATTTCTTCAATGTTTTCTTAAGCTGTTGCTTTACTTTGATATTGCGCAGGTGTCTTTTTTTATCAACGCGTGTTTTCTTAACAGAAGTTCTACGTCTAGGCATATTTAGTTCTCCTTTGCAATATTTATAACATAATTTAGCTAAAATGTCAACCCACAAGTCTATTGCCAAATCTGCAAGCGTAATTGGTTTTGCGACGCTTTGTTCACGGATATTAGGATTCGCCAGAGATATAGTAATTGCCCGGCTTTTCGGCGTCTATGTTTATGCCCAGGCATTTGTCATTGCTTTTAGAATTCCCAATTTATTTCGTGATTTAGTTGGAGAGGGCGCTAGCAACGCGGCGCTTGTCCCGGTATTTAGTGAATACAGCGTAAGGCACAGCAAAGAGGATTTTTGGGAATTGGCAAATGTTGTGTTGAACCTGCTTTTGGTCATCATTTGCTCAATTACTATTCTAGGGATTATATTTTCTCCGCTTATTGTACGCCTTATAGCTCCCGGCTTTATTGCCAACCCGGAAAAATTAGCTGCTACAATAAAATTAAACCGCATCATTTTTCCTTATATTCTGCTTATTAGCCTTGCGGCCTATTCTACGGGGTTACTTAATTCTTTAAAGCATTTTAGTGTCCCTGCTTTTGCTCCTTGCCTGCTTAATATATCTATTATTATTTGCGCTTTATCGTTTGGAGAAGGAATCACCGGGTTAGCCTCCGGCGTATTAATCGGCGGAATCTTACAGCTACTGATACAGATACCGGTTTTGTACAAAAAAGGTTTTCGCTTAAATCTCTTTAAACGATTTAAGCATCCTGCGGCAGGGTTAATCGGCAAGTTAATGCTGCCGCGGTTATTAAGCTCTTGTATTTATCAACTAAATAATTTTGTCGATACTATATTTGGTTCATTTGCTTTTATCGTTGGCGAAGGCGGAGTCGCGGTTTTATATTTTGCCTACAGATTAGTGCAATTTCCTCTGGGTATTTTTAGCAATGCGCTTACTCAGGCAATTTTACCGGAATTTTCCGTACAGGCTTTAGAAAAGAATCACGAGCAGCTTAAAACTACGCTTTCCTTTGGCTTAAGGGCAATAATTTTTGTGATGTTACCTGCTTCATTAGCTTTTATGTTACTGGCCCATCCGATTATAAAAACTATATTTGAAGGCGGTAAATTTGACGCTTATTCTACTGACATGACGGCGCGGGTATTATTTTTCTATTCCATAGGATTAACTGCTTATGCCTCAACAAAAATTCTGCAGGCTTGCTTTTTTGCTTTAAAAGATACAATGACTCCAACGAAAATCTCAGCACTTGCTTTAGGATTAAATGTGGTTTTAAATACCGTATTCATGTTCCCGTTAAAAATCTCAGGTATTGCTTTAGCAACTTCTATTTCCGGTATTATTTCCTGTTTTATTCTGCTTTTTGTGCTCGCAAAACGCCTCGCGCCTTTAGAAACAAGAGAAATCGCCGCATCGTTTTTGCGTATTCTGGCAGCTAGTTTAGGTATGAGCCTAGTGTGTTATTTCCTGAATAAAAATATTTGTTTTGGAAATAGCATTATAGAAAAAATTCTTTATTTGCTGGTTCTGATTTCTAGCGGCCTAATTTCTTATATTGCCTTTTGTTTTATTTTTCAGGTGAAAGAATTTCACGAATTACGCCAGTGGCTATTTAAGTTAGGTTCCGTCCCTTAGAATATAGTTCTTTCTTAGTGAATCTGCTTGATTTTCTCGCTCAGGTAGGTTTTTTACCCCGGCAATCAGCTTAAATCTCTTCGAGATTTAAGCGCCGGCCCTACGGGCAAATCCTGAGTTTCGTGAAACGAAAGTCAGGATTTGGGTTACGCCAAAGATCTTTTGCAGTCTCGGCGGCTGCGGAACTCGCCCGTCGGCGCTAACGCGCCAGGACGGGCTCAAACATCCTCGCCGTCCGAATGCTTTCGCGTTCGGATTCCCTCGACTGCTCAAGCTGCTTTGGCTAAAACCTCCATTCGCTCAAAAACCAAGCAGATTCATTTTATAGCTCTAGGATAATATATTAAATTTTAGCGGGTGACTTGTCTGTGATTTCGAGGGACGTGGAGGCAAGGAGCGGGCAAGGTTCCCGCAGCCGGCTCCTAAATTTAAAAACTCTTTTATACACGGCCCGGCTGCGGGAGAGCGACGCAGCCTACTCGAGTGAAGCCACGCCACGCAGGGGCGGGGCGAGCGTTCCCGAGAAACACAGACAAGACAACCGCGAAAATCTAATGCGTCTTTTAATCAAGGAGCGAGAAAATACGACAGATTCATAACGTATATAGTAACCGCTAAAAAATTGGATAACAATGGACAAATTAGAAAATAAACTAAAAAAACTTCCCGATTCTTCCGGCGTATATTTGTTTGAGGACGATCAGGGCGCGATAATCTATATCGGCAAGGCGAAGTCGCTAAAAAAACGCGTTGTTTCATATTTTGGCCGGCCGCAGACGGACAAGAATCAGGCGATGGTTTCTAAAATCGCTGATTTGGATTACATTCTTACAAATACCCATGCGCAGGCGCAAATTTTAGAAGCCTCTTTAGTTAAAGAAAAACAGCCGCGGTATAATATTGATTTAAAAGACGATAAATCTTTTCCTTTTATTAAAATCAGTAACGAAAAATTTCCTCTTCTTTTCATAAGTAGGCGTAGGAGGGCTAAATCAGAAAACACCTTAATTTATTTCGGCCCTTATACTAATCAAAAACTGCTCCGTCAGGCAATTAAGATGGTCCGCAGAATTTTTGGATTTCGCTCGTGTAAGAATATGCCTAAAGTTGCCTGCCTTTATTATCGTCTCAAGCTTTGCCCTGCGCCATGTATTGGTAAGATTAGCTCTTTAGAATACGCCGGAATAATAAAACACACTATTCTATTTCTCGGTGGCAAATACGAAGAATTGATTAAGGAGCTTTCGGCAAAAATGCTTGAGGCGGCGAAAAAAAATGATTTTGAAACCGCGGCTAAAATTAGAGATCAGCTTAATGCCTTAGCAATAATGAGCCAAAACCGGCCTTACTCAAGCGGCCTTGATGAGTTGGAGGATTTAAAAAATCTCTTAAAACTCAAAAGTCTGCCGGAACGCATCGAGGCGTTTGATATCTCGAATATTTCAGGTAAGCAGGCAACCGGTTCAATGGTAAGTTTTTATAAAGGCCAGCCTGATAAAAATAATTACCGTAGATTTCGGATTAAAACAGTGATAGGAATCGATGACTATAAGATGCTAGCTGAGGTAGTGCGCAGGCGCTATCTAAGATTAAAAACAGAAAATTTGTCCCTGCCGGATTTAATTCTGATTGATGGGGGGAAAGCGCATTTATTGACCGCGAATAATGAAATAAAGAAATTGGGATTAGCTGTTCCCTTGGTCAGCATAGCTAAAGATAAAGAAAACTTATATTTAGAGGATAAAAAGTTCCCCATTAGGTTAAGATCTGATACGCTGGCATTAAATCTAATCCGCAGGATTCGCGATGAGGCGCATAGGTTCGCAATTAAATATCACCATTTATTGAGAAGAAAAAAAATGTATGAATCCTTTTGCCAGAAAAGTCTATAAGGCGGTATTAACTATTCCCTTAGGCCAAGTGCGTACTTATAAATGGGTAGCGCAAAAAGCAGGTAACCCTAAGGCAGCTCGGGCAGTTGGCCAAATATTAAAAAACAATCCGTATCTTTTAATTATTCCTTGCCATCGCGTAATTAAATCTAGCGGTTCGCTAGGCGGTTATGCGGGAGGCGTTAAAAACAAAAAGGCTATTTTAGATTTGGAAAGACAGATAAAGAAATTAGTGGTATAATAAATTTTGGAGGGTTTTATGAATATTAAAGAATTAATTAAAGAAATGATCAAGCTGGATGCCTCGGATTTATTTTATCGTACCGGCGGAACTCCGCGTTTAAGGGTAGATGGGAAAATAATTGTTTTGGACGACGCTATATTAACTGTAAATAATGTAAGTAACGCGGTAGAAGAGTTGACTCTTCCTAGGCAAAAAGAGGTGTTTAAGGATACTTCAGACGTGGATTTTGCCGTTTATCTAGAGGAATTTGAGCACAGATTTCGCGTCAGCATATTTATGCAGAGAAATTCTCCTTCAATTGTCATAAGAAGAGTGTGTAATGGCACCCAAAGTTTTAAAGAGCTAAACCTTCCGGAAAAAGTATTACAGAAGCTTTCTTTAGAAAACAGAGGATTGGTGCTTTTAACCGGAAGCATGGGAAGCGGAAAATCTACAGCGATTGCCAGCATGATTCAATATATTAACGAGAATGTCAGTAAACATATCTTGACTGTTGAGGAGCCCATTGAATTTACATTTCAGGATAAAAAGTCCATTATTAACCAGAGAGAATTGGGTTTAGATGTTTCTTCTTATGGTGTGGCTTTGCGCGCTTTTACGTTACAAAGCCCCGATGTAATTTTTATCGGGAATATCAGGGACCGCGAAACCATGTCCGTAGCCTTAACCGCGGCTGAGACAGGGGTATTAGTTTTAAGCACTTTACATACCGTTAATGCTACTCAAAGCGTAGAGAGGATCATTAATTTTTTCCCGCCTCATCAACATGAGCAAGTTCGTTCCCAGCTGTCCACTTTGTTAAAAGGCGTTATTTCCTTAAGATTAGTTCCTTTTAAAGATAAACCCGGCCGCATTCCTGCCTATGAAATTATGTTACTTACTCCTACGATAAGCCGGCTTATCAGAGAAGGAAAAATTTGGCAAATACCCGATTATGTAGAAGATGGAAACATATTTGAGATGCAATCATTTAATCAATCTTTAGTAAAATTAGTTAAAGAAGGGAAAATAAGCGAAGAAGAGGCGGCTAATTTTACTGATAGCAAAGAAGAACTTAGCCTTTCTTTGCGAGGAATTAGAAAGGCATAAATTATTGGAGGGTATGTTTAATGCTTGAAGCAATAAGATCAAAAATTTCAATCCTTGGGGAGCGTCTCGATCAACTAAGAGGTTATCTTTGACATTGAGAATAAAAAGAAACTTGCAGCCAGCCTTTCTACCCGGATGTCAGAATCAGGCTTCTGGGATAATAGCGAAAATTCTTCTAGAATTGTAAAGCAACTGAAATTTTTAAAATCTATTATTGAGCCCTGGGAAGCAGCTTTTAATAAGCATAAAGAATTAAAGGAACTAACAGAGATATGCGGCGATAACGATCAGGAGATGATCGCTAGTATAGATTATAATCTTGATGAGCTTTCCTCTGATATAGAAAAAGTTGAATTTAAAACTCTCTTAGGCGGCGAGCTTGATAAAAACAGCGCCATATTAAGTATTAATGCCGGCGCCGGTGGCACAGAAAGCTGCGATTGGGTTTCTATGCTTTTTCGGATGTACAGCCGTTGGGCAGAGAACAAAGGTTATCAAGTAAAAACCATAGATGTGCTTTTTGGCGAAGAAGCGGGAATCAAAAATATCACAGCTTTAATTGAAGGAGAATACGCTTACGGCTATCTTAAGACTGAGCGCGGCGTGCATCGGTTAGTACGTATTTCTCCGTTTGACGCGAATAAACGCAGGCATACGTCTTTTGCCTCTGTGGATACAATTCCGGAAGTAGAAGAAGAAGTGGATCTTAAAATAGTAGAAAAGGATTTGCGCGTTGACGTGTATCGCTCTAAGGGCGCCGGCGGCCAGAGTGTGAACACTACGGATTCCGCAGTCAGAATAGTCCATATACCTTCAGGGATAACGGTACAGTGCCAGAATGAACGCTCTCAGCATCAAAATAAACAGACCGCGATGAAAATTTTAAAGGCCAAGCTTTATGAATTAGAAAGGAAAAATAAAGAAGAGGAAATGTCAAAGCTTCACGGGACACAGAAGAAAAAAATTGAATGGGGCAGCCAAATCCGTTCTTATGTAATGCAGCCTTATACCTTGGTAAAAGATTTACGCACAGATTACCAGACTGGCGATGTGAATAAAGTGATGAATGGCGGCATTGATGAGTTCATAGAGGCATATTTGAAATATAGCGTTAGAAAATAAAATGTTTAGTTTTATTAAGAAAAGTATTTTAAAACAAAAACAGGCAATTATAAAAAAACGGTATCCCAACGTTAATATTGTCCTGCATCCGGATATGCCCAATCCTTCTATCAACAAAATGGTGGAGTTGGCAAGGTTGGTTGATATGGTAAATTCTTTTGAGCCAAAAGTAAGCGCATTATCCGATATAGAATTAAAAGCAAAGACCAATGAATTTATGGAGCATATTTTAAAGAAAGCCAGGGAATACGATACTGGGCTGCGGGAATTAGAGAAGACGCTGCAGGAGGTAGCAATCCCCGAAGAGAAAGATAAGATTAAGGAAAGATTGAAATTTGCCCGGAATAAAATTTTTGAGGATGTTTTGCCAGAAGCTTTCGCAGTTGTCAGAGAAGCCTCAAAACGCACTATCGGCCTGCGTCATTTTGATTCGCAGATCGCAGGTGGATTTATTTTACACGAAGGTAAAATCGCTGAAATGGCTACCGGCGAAGGGAAAACTCTGGTAGCTACCTTACCAACATATTTAAACGCGCTTTTAGGAAAAGGCGTGCATATTGTTACGGTCAACGATTATCTGGCACGGCGCGACCGCGATTGGATGGGGCCGATTTATGAGTTCTTGGGGCTTTCGGTTGGGGCTATTCAGCATGAAATGTCTGACCAACAGAGAAAAATAGCTTATGCCTGTGATATTACCTATGGCACAAACAATGAATTTGGGTTTGATTATTTACGTGACAATATGAAGTATAGTTTGCAAGATTTAGCGCAGCGGCCTTATTATTATGCGATTGTTGACGAAGTCGATTCTATTTTAGTTGATGAGGCGCGTACGCCTTTAATTATTTCCGGCCCCGCAGAAGAGGCAACTGACAAATATTTTACCGCTAGAAAAATTGCCGAACAACTAAGAGGAAAGCGGACTACCGAAAAAGATGAGATAGACGCAAAATATAAAGGAATTGATTTGTCTAAAGGTTATGATTATCTGGCAGATGAGAAAGGGCAAACTATTTCTTTAAGCGAAGACGGCGAAGCAAAAGCAACGCGGTTATGGGGCGTTGAAAGTTTGCATGAAATAGAGACAATAGAATACCGCCATCACACAATTCAGGCGCTGAGGGCGAAGGAATTTTTTAAACGCGACGTTGATTATGTGGTTAAAGACGGTGAGGTAATAATTGTAGATGAATTTACCGGCCGGATGATGCCAGGAAGGCGCTGGTCAGATGGGCTGCATCAGGCAGTTGAGGCAAAAGAAGGGATGAAAATAGAAAGAGAAAACCAGACTTTGGCTACAGTTACCTTTCAGAATTATTTCAGGATGTATGAGAAGCTTGCCGGTATGACCGGAACTGCCTTTACCGAGGCAAATGAATTTAAGGCAATTTATAGGTTAGATGTTATGGTTATTCCGACGAATAAGCCGCTTATCCGTACAAATTATCCCGATAGTATTTATAAAACCGAAAAAGAAAAATTCAATGCCGTGGTTAATGAAATATCTACGCTGTATAATCTGGGTAGGCCTGTTTTGGTCGGTACTATTTCTATTGATAGATCAGAGCATCTTTCCGGATTGCTAAAGTTGCGCGGCATAACGCATCAGGTACTTAATGCCAAATACCACGAAATGGAAGCGCAAATTGTTGCCCAGGCAGGACGATATAAAGGAGTAACTATCGCGACCAACATGGCTGGCCGTGGAACAGATATTTTATTAGGCGGTAATCCTGAATTTATGGCAAAAAATATTGCCAGGCAAAAATTCGCCCGTTCAGGCGAAGCAGGTATTACCTCTCTAGAGTATCACGAAGAATACAAAAAAATTCTGGAAAAATTAAAGGGAGAGTGTTTGAAAGAACATGATTTGGTAGTAGGCCTTGGAGGATTGCATGTTTTGGGTACCGAACGTCATGAAGCCAGAAGAATTGATAATCAGCTGCGCGGCCGTTCAGGCAGACAGGGGGATCCGGGATCTTCTAGATTTTATGTTTCCCTGGAGGATGACCTGATGCGGCTATTTGGTTCAGATAAGTTAATTGGAATGATGGGCGCGTTAGGTTTAGAAGAAGGCCAGGTCATTGAACATCCTTGGATTACCAAGTCAATTGAAATCGCTCAGCGGCGCGTTGAACAGCACAACTTTGAAATTAGAAAGCAGTTGTTGGAATATGATAACGTAATGAATAAGCAAAGAGAGGTAATTTATACGCAGCGCCGTTCGATTCTTGAAGGTATGTCTTTAAAAGAAAACACTTTACATATAACAGAGAAGATTGTCACTGATACAGTATCAATTTATGCTAATGCCAATAGCGATCCTAGCGAGTGGGATATTATTGGATTAATTAGCAGCGTAAAAGAAAAATTTAATCTTGAACTTAAGGGATCTTCTATAAAAGATTTAGGCATAGATGGATTAAAGGAATATTTATATAGCGGGGTAATGCATTTTTATGAAGAGAAAGAAAAAGCAATCAGCGAAAATTTAATGCGGCACTTGGAACGAATGGTTTTTTTGCAGATAATTGATACTAAATGGAAGGATCATTTGTATGCCATGGATAGCCTTCGTGAAGGTATTGGCCTGCGCGCTTATGGCCAACGCGACCCATTAATAGAATACAAACGCGAGGCATTCGGTATGTTTAATGAAATGATTAAAGGTATTGAAGAAGAAGCAGTAGAGACGATTTTTAAATTACAGCCTCCTAAAGAAGCAAGGTTTAAGGGGGTATTTAGTTCTGTCTCTCAGGAATTATTACATCCTGAAGCTGCAAATTTTGAAAGCAATCAAGAACCGGTTAGAGAAGCCCCAAGTTTTATCCCCCCAACTTCTAAAATTCCGCATTTAGCGCCTCTTCAGGAGAAAGTCGGCAGAAACGATCCCTGTCCCTGCGGAAAAATAAATTCTAAAACCGGCACGCCGTTGAAATATAAAAAATGTTGTTATCCAAAATATGGATAGCGAGATTTTTGTAGCTTGATAAGTTTTCCTTTATCTGAATAATATGATAAGTAAGCAAAAAATTAAGGATTTACCAAGGATTGAAAGACCAAGAGAGAAATTAATTCAATATGGGCCGGCTCATCTTTCTAACTCTGAGCTTCTGGCGATAATTTTAAGGTCTGGTAAAAAAGGCGAAAATGTTATAGATTTAGCTAACAAAATACTAAAGAAATTCAAAGCAGAAAATCTTCCGGCGGTAACTTTTGATGAGTTGAAAGTATTTCCTGGTCTTGGCCCAGCAAAGGCATGCGAGATTCTTGCTTGTTTTGAATTGGGTAAAAGGCTGCTAAAAGGTAAAGTCGCAGGACTTTATTTAAAGCCAGAAGATGTATGGAAAGAATTAAAAGACATAAGAGACCACAAGAAAGAACATTTTGTGATTTTCTTTTTGGATAGTCGTAATCAGGAGATAAAAAGAGAGGTTATTTCAGTAGGCTCGCTGAACGCAAATTTAGTCCACCCCAGAGAAGTTTTTGAGCCGGCAGTAAAGAATCTCGCTGCGCAGGTTATTTTAGCGCATAATCATCCCTCAGGAGACCCTGAGCCTTCCGAAGATGACTTAGAACTTAATAAGCGATTAGTAGAGGCAGGGAAAATTTTGGGTATTGAGGTGATAGATCATATAGTCATTGGTAAAGATGGTTATTTAAGCTTTAAAGAAAAGGGGTTATTATGAGTAATTTGCCAGGCGCTCAATCCGACTTTACAAAAGAGACAAGCGTTATTGCCTTCCTTGATTTAACTAATATGTTTCATTGGCAGGATGTGTTGAAATGGAATTTTTCAGTATATCAGGTTATTGAGCAGCTGTTGAGGACGAAGCCTTTAAAAGAAATCAGAATATATTACGGATTAAATACCCGTGAATTACAGAAATCCGAGAATTTCCACCAAAGGCTGCGAAAGACGGGTGCCATAGTAATCAGTAAACCAGTAAAATGGATTAAGAAAGAAATAACCAAGAATTTATTTGTGAAGCCGGCTACGCTTGGTTTATTTGACGGCAATGCCCATAGCAAGCTCGATGAGCTGATTACTTATCTTCAGCAGCAGGGTATTGTTATAGAGGAACCGAAGTGTAATTTTGATGTGGAGATGGCTTTAGATATGCTGGATGCGATGGATAAAGTCTCCGGGGTTTTGTTGTTTTCCGGAGACTCAGATATGAAGGAGCCATTAGAGCGGCTTAAACTAAAAGGGAAAAAGATCTATATATTCGGTGTTCGCGGCCTAGTAGCTAAAGAATTATGGCAGGCTTGTACTAAGTATATTGATTTTGGGAAGTGGTATCAGGGCACCAGAAAGCGAAAAACCCGCTCGTGAGAGCGGGTCCGCGTGTATACGCAAGTCTGAAATCACTTTCAGCTTGCATTAAAAGTATAACATAGGTCAGAGGGTTGTCAAGGGAAAATGAGCACAGAAACGAACAAATACGAGCAGTCAAAAGAACAACTTTTAGCGGAAGTCGTCCGCCTGAAGAAAGAATTGAAGAAAAGAAAGAAATACGGCTTGGTGTGGGAAGAAAAGTCCGAAGAAGTGGTTGAGATGTGCAAAGAAAAATTGCCGGTGCTAAAAGAAATAAAAAACAAAGGAATAATCACCGACAAAGACAAGCTGGTTAATTTGCTGATTGAAGGCGACAATTATCACGCGCTTTCAGTCTTGAATTATACCCACGCTAAAAAAATTGATGTCATCTACATTGATCCGCCGTATAACACAGGCAATAAGGATTTTAAGTATAACGACAAGTGGGTGGATATAGAGGATAGTTATCGTCATAGCAAATGGCTATCATTTATGGAAAAGCGATTGCTATTAGCCAAGAATTTATTAAAAAATACAGGCGTTATTTTTATTTCTATTGATGATAATGAAGTTGGACAATTAAAGCTTTTATGTAATGAAATATTTGGACAACAGAATTTTGTTGGACAATTAATCTGGAGAAAAAAAGAAGGTGGTGGTCAAACAGATATGTATTTTGTTACTGAGCACGAGTATATACTTGTTTATCAAAGAACAAATAAGTTCACTTGGTTAGATAAAGAAAAATCTGAAGATATATCTTCTTATAATAAAAGGGACAAATATGGGAATTTTAGACTCGTTAAATTAGAAAAATGGGGAAGCGGGGCAAGACGAGAAGATAGGCCTACAATGTATTTCCCAATTATTGGCCCAGATAACAAAAAAGTTTATCCAATTGCTCCAGACGGAAACGAGGGAAGATGGAGGGTCGGAAAATCTACAATGGATAAATTGATTGAAAAGCATTTGATTCATTGGGAGAAAAAGAAGAATCGTTACATTCCCTACGAAAAAGTATATTACAATGAACAAGAAAACAAAAAGGTAAAAGCAAGAAGCATTTTATACGAGCTTGCAAATACTGGTGATGGAACTAATCAATTAACAGAAATTTTTGCCGTAAAAGATAAATTTCAAAATCCTAAACCAATACAACTAATTAACTTTTGTTTAAATCACTCAACAAAAGAAAATTCAATTGTGCTCGATTTTTTTGCTGGCTCAGGAACAACAGGTCACGCAGTAGTAGAACTCAATAAAGAAGATGGCTGTAATAGAAAATTTATTTTATGTACCAATAATGAAGATAATAATGGAAATGGCTTTAAAATTTCCGAAGACATTTGTTATCCGCGAGTTAAAAAAGCTATTGAAGGATACAAAAACTTAAAAGGCGAAAGAGTGGAAGGGTTGGGTGGCAACTTAAAATACTTCAAAACCGATTTTGTTGACGCAGAGCCGACAGACAGAAACAAAATAAAACTTACAGAGCAAACAACAGAGATGCTTTGCGTGAAGGAAGGAACTTTTGAGTCAGTGGTGGATAATAAAAGGTTTAAGATTTTTAAAAATTCTAACCATTATACTGGCATTATTTGGGACCAAAGTGCAATACTAGCTTTCAAGAAAACAATTAAAGATATTAAAGGTAGATTCAGCGTCTATGTTTTTTCTTTAGGGGATGAAACTTTTGACGAAGAATTTAAAGATGTAAAACAAAAAGTCCAATTATCGCCTATACCCGAAGCAATTTTGAGGGTTTATAGGGGAATATTTAAGTAAGGTGGCTATGATAGTTCCAGCTAAATTAGTTGAAGAAAATAAAGATTTCGGCAGAACCATTAATCAACTAATAGAGATTTTTATAAATAAGGAAATGAAAAAAAGAAATATCAACGAATTCCGAGTGGCTATTGTTGAAATTTTTGATGATGGTAAACTACCGAAGGTATATTTGAATGAAGAAGCAAAATTCAGACTATCTTTTAAAAATAAGAAATTGGACCAAAATTCAATAGGTCAGATAATTCGTGATTTAAGGGAAATCAAAGAAATTGAATGGCATGAAGGAGTATTGGATAAAGATTCTGCAAAATTTTTTATTATTAAGTGGAATAAAGATTATTGGATTTTAGATTTTGATTTTAGATATAACAAAGGTACTGCCAAAACAAGACTAGAAAGAGCAAAGGAATTTCTGGAATGCGTTAAGTATTTAGATGTTTCAAAAACACCGCATCCAATAATTTATTTACTTTGGTCTGTATGTGAGTTAATTATTGATTCTGAACTATATCTACTACCGCAACAAAAACCAAAGAAAGCCCACAGAGATAGAAAGGAAAAAATAGAAAAGTTTGGTAGCACTTCAAATATATTTTCGCAAGATTTTATTGATATTTTTAATAAGTTTTCAGAAGAAAAAAATAATGCGAGATACGGGGGAGAAATTAAAATGCCGGTGGATAAAGATTTTGTTAATAACACGATAAAAATTATAGAAAGAACAATTCAAGATATACAAATATAAAAAGCTATGTACCTTAAAATTTACCAAGAGAACGCAATAGACGACCTATTGAATAAAACTAAAAGGCTTTTGGGTTATTCGGGTAGTAAAAAATTTGTTTTTAAGTCACCGACCGGTTCGGGTAAAACAATAATGATGGCGGAATTTTTGAAGCAGTTAGTTGATGACAGAGATGTTAGAAAATCGCTCGGTTTTATCTGGACAGCGCCAAGACAGCTTCATATTCAGAGTAGAGATAAACTGGAGAATTATTTTGAAACAAGTCGAGCCTTAAAATGCTCGTATTTTGAGGATTTAGACGATAGGAAAATCAGCGAGAACGAAATTTTATTTTTCAACTGGGAGAGCATAAACAGAGCGGATAATGTATATATTCGGGATAACGAGCAAGAGTTTAATTTGTCCAAGGTTTTAGAGAGAATAAAAGAGGAAGGGCGAGAGATAATTTTAGTTGTTGACGAAGCTCATCATCACGCTACTAGCGAGATTTCGCAGGGTTTAATTCAGATGATTGGGCCAAAATTGACAATTGAAGTTTCGGCAACGCCGGTGATAAAAGACCCTGATGATATGGTTTCGGTTGCTTTGGAGGATGTTAAAAAAGAAGGAATGATTAAAAAAGCGGTTGTTTTGAATGATGACTTTGATACCTTTATAAAGCAAGGAAAAATACAGACACAGAAATTAAGCGGCGGAAGCGAAGAGTTAGTAATTGATGCGGCAATAAAGAAGTGGCAGGAATTGGTAAAGGCGTACCAGAAAGAAAAAGCCGATATCAATCCTTTAATTTTGATTCAATTGCCGGATAGAATTGGACAAGTGGAAGATAGAATGAGGGAAAGGGTGGAAAGCATTTTGAAGAATAAACATAAAATTTCAACAGAAAAAGGCAACAACCGTCTGGCAATTTGGCTTTCTGGTGAGCATATTAACAAAGAAAATGTTGAGAAACAGGACAGCGAGGTTGAAGTTTTGATTTTCAAACAGGCGATTGCTTTGGGTTGGGACTGCCCGAGAGCGCAGATTTTGGTTTTATTTAGAGAGTGGCACAGCCCGATTTTCTCCATTCAGACGGTCGGCAGAATTATGAGAATGCCAGAGCCGGACAAAGGACACTATGAAAGTGAGGTTTTAAATTACGGCTATGTTTATACCAACTTGGACAATATAGAAATCCAAGAAGACATCGCCAAGGATTACATCACTATTTACACAAGTAAGAGACGCGAAGATTATAAACCGATAAATTTGCTTTCTTGCTATCCAAAAAGACATCGCGAGAAAACAAGATTAGCACCGTTTTTCATAGAGATATTTTTGGAACAGGCCAAAGAATACGACCTGAAAAAGAAAATCGATATTAAAGCAAGAAAAATTGACCTAAAAATTATATCTGATTATAAGGGCGAAGATGTTGACGCTTTGGTTGGGGCAAGAATTGTTGGAGACAGGGCAATTAGAATAGGCGGATTTGATTTACAAAAATTATTTGATTATTTTGCGAGAAAATGTTTAAGAGAAGGCACTGTAAGTCTTTATCCAGAAGATAGATCAGTTAAGAGAGCAGAGGAGTCCATTTATAAATTTTTTGAGGAAGAACTAAAAATGCATTATAGGGATAAATGGGAAGAAATTGTGCAGATGGTTTTAAACGATAAGAACTCAAGACATTTTATTAATGTCTTGGACAAAGCAAAAGAAAAATATCAGGCGGAAGTTATCAAAAGAGAAAGCGAACTTGTTGATGTAGGAAATTGGAATATTAAAGAGTCTTATCCATTTAATGAAACTTATATAAAAGAAGATAGGAAAAAATCAGTTTTACAACCTTTTTATGCGCAATATAGGTCAGATTTAGAGAAAGCCTTCGTTGACTTTTTGGAAGAATCGGAAGCGGTTGAGTGGTGGTTTAAAAATGGAGACAGAGACGCAACATTTTTCGCTCTTCCTTATGAAAATGGGGAAAAGAAACCTTTTTATGTTGATTTTATTGTTAAATTGGAAGACGGAAGGATTGGTTTGTTTGATCCTCACGGCGTTCATTTAAGCGATTTTAAGGCTAAATCAGGCGGACTTTTAAATTATCTTAAAAATGAAAATAAGAAAGGAAAGAATCTTCTTGGAGGAATAGTTATTAATACCGACTCTAGAAATTATCATGGAAGGTGGATTTATTTTGATAAACCAAGTAAGGAACTAAAAGATAACAATTTTGATAATTGGAAAAGTTTAGAATTATAGAAAATAAGAAATGTCACGGTTATTAAAGTCTCCGTTCGCAAAAGAGATATCCTTCTGTTTATTATCCGCGATTTTATTAATCTTTTCTTTCCCCCGGGCAAATCTGTGGATTCTTTCCTGGTTTGGGTTTGTACCTTTATTCTTTGTTTTAGAGGATAAATCCAAGGCTAAAGCATTTTTATTCGCCTATTTTACGGGCGTTATCTTTTGGTCCGGAATTATCTATTGGCTCATCCATGTTACCTTACCGGGCACAATTGTGCTCATCTTATATTTAGCAATATATTTTGGTATTTTTGGTTTAATAGTTTCGTCCATCATCCATCGTCCCTGCCTTGCCGGCAGGCAGGCATCATCCATCATCCCCTCACTTTTTATTCCTTCTGTTTGGGTTTTACTTGAATATCTGCGCTCACATCTTTTGACCGGTTTTCCTTGGGCGCTCTTAGGTTACTCACAGTATCTTAATCTGCCGATTATACAGATTGCCGATATTACCGGTGTCTGGGGAGTCTCGTTTTTAATTATGATGATAAATATGGCAGTTTATTCGATAGTATGTCGTAAGATGCTAACTGCAAGAGAAAAACAAAAATATTTACTACCGGCGTTATTTATAATTATTAGCCTAATCTATGGATATTATAAACTTTACCACTTACGAGTTAATACCTACGGCTTACCATTGAAGATTTGCGTTATTCAGGGAAATATCCCGCAAGAAGCAAAATGGGATAGCCGCTGTATGGAATCTATTCTGAAGAAATATCTAAGCTTAACCGCTAGTGCCGCCAGGGAGAATCCTGATTTAATCGTCTGGCCAGAGGCTGCCAGCCCGGGAATTTTAGGTGAAGATGATTGGGTATTCCAGGAAATCTTTTCGCTGGCTAAGAAAATAAAAATTCCTTTAATTGTCGGCGCGGTAGTAAAAGAGGGGGATCATTATTACGGCAGCGCGTTATTAGTTAACTCATCTGGCAGCATTGCCGCCAGATATGATAAATTGCACCTTGTCCCCTTCGGGGAGTATATACCATTTAAAAAAACCTTTCCTTTTTTACAAACAATCGTTCCTATAGGAGATATTGAAAGAGGTAAAGATTACACTGTTTTCAAAAGCCCAGCCAAATTTTCCGTTTTGGATTGTTTCGAAGATACATTCCCTGAGCTTGCCAGGGAATTTGTAAAACACGGCGCGAAGTTTTTGGTAAATATTACCAATGATGCCTGGTATAAAAAAACATCGGCGCCATATCAGCATTTACAGGCCTCGGTATTTAGGGCGCTGGAGAACCGCGTATATTTAGTCCGTGCCGCAAACACCGGCATTTCAGGTTTTATTTCACCAGAAGGGAAAATTATTTCTCTGGTTAAAAATGAAAAAGGCCAAAATTTATTTATTAGCGGTTTTGATACAAACTACATAAAGCTTCCTTTGAAAAATTACAGTTTTTATACGCGCCACGGCGATATATTTATTGCCGCTTGTTTTTTATTTATATTTTATGGTATAATACGCCGGATTAGGAAAGCGAAAATAAAATGATAAAAAAATTATTCTTCCTTTTATTATTAATTTTACCATTTTTCATTACCAGTTCTCTTTATTCTTTAGACAAAATACCTTTTCTTTGTCCTATCCAATATAAAAATGATATTCTTATCCGTTCGGATGCTATGGGTGACGGATTTTTCGCAAGCCCCCGTAACGGCAGAAGGATACATAAGGGGATTGACCTGTTAGCTTGTGTCGGCACTCCGATATTTGCAGCTCAAGCTGGAAGGGTAATTGCAGCTAAAGCTAATAACGGCATGGGTAAATACGTGACTATCCGCCACCGACATAAGATCATTACCATATACGGCCACCTCGATGAAATTTTTGTAAAAAAGGGGGATTTCCTCAGGCAGGGGGCAATCATCGGAAGCGCCGGTAAAACAGGCAATGCCAAATATTCAGGCATTCAGCCGCATCTTCATTTCGAAGTCAGGAAAAAAGGAATCCCTCAGGACCCGTTAGCCTATCTTTAATTGGCTCTATGTGCACAACCACATCCGTTACTTCCGGTATATTCTTTTTGATCGCTTCTTCAATCATATAACATATTTGGTGTGATTCATCAACACGCATATCGGGGCTTACCTGAACATGAAGGTCAACATTTATGTCATCAGGCCTTCCGCGTGTCCTTATTTTATGGCAGTTTTTTACGCCTTTTACGCTCAACACAATCCCGATTATCTTTTTTTCGTCGATGACGATTGTATCGCAAAGTATTTTAGAACTGTTTTTTAGTATATCAAGAGCAGCGTTTGTGATAAATAAAGCAATCAAAAGAGTAGCTATCGGGTCCAGGATAGGAAAGCCTAATTTAATTGCCACAAGTGTTACTATAACCGACAGAGAAGTAAAAATATCCGCGCGCGTATGCAGGGAATCTGAAACTAAAATATCGCTTTTTAAAATTTTGCCCTGCTTGTTTTCATATCTCATCACAAAGTAATTAACTCCTAAAGTCAGGAGCATAATTATAAAGCTTAACGTATCAATATTTGGAGTAACCGGATGCAGCAAGCGTTTTATGCCTTCCTTGAGCAGTTCGAAACAAACCAAAAATAGAGCCGCTGCTATTCCTAACGAAAAGAATGTTTCATATTTTTTATGGCCGTAAGGATGATTTTCGTCTTTTGGTTGGCAGGCAAAATGAATCCCTATTAATCCGATGACGTTTGAAATGCCGTCTGAAAAGGAATGAAAACCGTCGGCTGTCATGCTGGTGCATTTGGTGAGGAAGCCGTAAATGATCTTTGCAAAAGCTACTATCCAATTAAAGGCTAAAACTACGATTAATATGTATCGGATACGGCTATAATGGGGCTTTGGGTCCATTTATAAATTATACAGTAAATACTATATTTTTTCAAACAATTTTCGATAGAGAGAGGTGTTGATTCGAATGGTTTTATGTGATAATGTATCAATATGTTTAAGAAGATTATTTTTGTTTTTCTGTATTTTATCCTGGCTTTAGGTTACGCCTATTCTGCAACTCTTGCCCAAACAAGCTTACAAGGGGCCAATATTGGTTACCTCGATTCTATTAAAAAAAACGACCGTATCCTTATCCTTGCCCCGCATCCCGATGATGAAACTATCGGCTGTGCAGGCATAATTCAGCAGGCAGTCAAAGAGGGCGCTGATATCCATATAGTTTATCTGACTAACGGCGACCATAATGAATTTGCCTTCATTGTTTACGAAAAAAGAATTACCTTTAGGTCAAATGAATTTGTCCATATGGGCCAGGTGCGTCAAAGAGAAGCGCTTAAGGCGGCGCAAATATTAGGAGTAGATAAGGATAATGTTATTTTTTTAGGCTATCCTGATTTCGGGACCTTTACCATGTTTAAGGATTACTGGGAAACTGATAAGCCGCATAAAAGCATGATGACAAGGATCTCCAAGGTTCCCTATAAGAATAGTTTATCGTTCGGCGCGCCTTATGTAGCAGAAAGTATCTTGGAGGATTTAAAAACGGTGTTACTTAAATATAGGCCTAGTAAAGTTTTTGTTTCGCATCCTTTAGATGTTAATAGTGATCATAAGGCATTTTATCTTTTTCTGGAGGTTGCGCTCAGCGATTTAGAGAATGAATTACCCCGGCCGGACATTTATCCTTATCTTGTACATTGCCCCGGCTGGCCACTACCGAGGCATTTTCATCCCGAACTTTCGCTTACTCCGCCAAAAGAATTTTTGAATTTATCAATTTATTGGTTTAAAAATAGATTAAGCCAAGAACAAATAAATAAAAAATATGAGGCAATACTTGCGCATCGCAGCCAGACACGGTCGAGTGCCTTTTATCTGTTGGCCTTTGCCCGCAATAACGAATTATTCGGCGGATATCCCGAGGTGTATCTTACAATGCCCCAGGTAAATAAAGCCGTTGACATAAGAGAGCGCATGTCTTTGAAAGATCGTTTTGCGGCATTCCTTGGTTTATCCCAAATGTTTAGCGAGAAGACCGTTAATATGAGTGTTGATTCGCAAAATCCCGATAATGATATAGACAACAAGGTTAAGTATAGAGTTGATAATACAAATTTTATAATCAGTGTTTCTAAACCAAAAGAAAAAGTCCGCAGTGTCACCACTTTAATTCATCTTTTTGGTTATAGTAAAAAAACACCGTTTCCGGTAATGCCCAAAATCAGGATTATTACCAGGTATAATAAAATTAAAGTTTTCCAAGCAGGCAAAGAGATTGATAGAGGAGAAATCAAATTAGAGATGCCCAATAATGAATTGATTATTAAAGTGCCTCTTAAGTTATTAGGAGAGCCTGACTTTTTACTTGCTTCGGTAAGGGCTTATAATGGTATACCGCCGGTGCATACAACGGGTTTTCGCAAGATACATATAAGGAGGGAATAAGATGTTAGAGCTAAAACCAGTTAAGATAAAAAAGCCCAATGGCGTAAATTTAATTTTAGGGCAGAGCCATTTTATTAAATCCGTTGAAGATTTGCGCTATTTTGTTATAATCTTTTAACTATTATGGACTGGAAAAAGATTCGAAAAAGTATCCCCCGTTTTATGGGGTGGTTTGCAATATTAGCTGGTTCTTTGGTAATTAAACTTATCCCAAGGCGCTGGCTCTATGGTTTTGCTAACACAATTGCTAATTTAGGATTTGCATTGGCTGTTAAACAAAGAAAAATTGCCCTGGAGTGTTTACATCTGGCATTTGGTAATGAGTTGTCAAAAAAAGAGGTAGAACAGATCGCTAGAGATAGCTTTATTTATATGGCTCGCTCCGGGTTTGAGCTGATTTCTATGATGGATAAGCCTGCTATTATAAAACAATGCATTGGGTTTGAAAATAAAAAGTACCTTGATGCTGCATTGGCAAGAGGTAAGGGAGTGATTTTGGTTAGTGCGCATTTTGGAAACTTTCCTTTACTTTTATCCAGGTTGAGCCAAGAAGGGTATAATATCTCAGGGATAATGCGGCCAATGCGCGATGCGCGCGTAGAAAAAATCTTTTTACAAAAAAGAGAAAAGTATCATATAAAAACAATCTATAGCCAGCCGCGCAATGTCTGTGTTGAGAGAACAATCAGGACATTGAGGAATAACGAAATAGTCTTTATTCACATAGACCAGAATTTTGGCACCGGCGGCGTATTTGTAAATTTTTTTGGCCGTCAGGCTGCCACAGCCACAGGGCCGATTATCTTCGCGCAACGGACCCAAGCTATCTTATTACCGTGTTTTATATTGAGGCAAAAAAATAATCACCATAAAATTGTTTTTGAGCCGCCTTTGGATTTAAAAGAAGGAGAGTCTCCAAAAGAAACTGTCCTTATAAATATACAAAGACTAACCGATATTATTGAGTCTTATATACGCCGATATCCTGCGGAATGGAGCTGGATTCACCGCAGATGGAAAACAAAACCAAATTAAAAGGAGGGGAATTACATGGAAGCAGTCTTAAAAAAAGAGGTAATAGCGAATAAACAATTATGCCGGGTAATCGGAATATCGACTTTTATCGTTCTTATCGCATTAGGCGCGTTTGTGCGCATCAATTTAGCGTTTAGCCCTGTTCCAATAACCTTGCAGACCATGTTTGTTTTATTGGCCGGAGCATTGTTAGGAACTCGCCTGGGGGGGATAACCCTGATTAGTTATATTATATTAGGTGTCTTAGGATTACCAATTTTTTCCGGAGCCGCAAGCGGGATCGCATATCTTTTTAGCCCTACAGCCGGATATCTGGTTGGTTTTATCTTAGCCGCGGTTTTTTTAGGAAACACCATTAAATACGCTAAAAATAATTTGATCTCTGTGTTTTTTCTATTTTGCTTAGCTGATTTTATTCTCCTTATCTGTGGTGTTGTATGGCTTAAGATTCTCTTTGGATATAATATAGATAAGCTTCTTTTTATTGGCCTGGTACCATTTATCCCGGGTGATTTAATAAAGGCAGCCGCAGCTTCGGTAGTATATTTTAATTTAAATGCCCGCGTTAAGGAAATATTATAAATAAAAAGCGAGGTGGTCATGAAGGCAAAAGATATTATGATAAAAAATGTTAAAACTATTTCTTCTGAGATGAATGCTCGAGAGGCATTGAATTTGCTGCAAAAGCTGCAGATTAGCGGCTTGCCGGTAATCGACGATAAAAAGAAACTAATAGGGATGTTTACTGAAAAAGAGATATTGGCAAGTATATTGCCCAGCTATTTGTCAAGAGTCGGTAGATTCGTTTACGAAGAAAACTCCAAGGCAGTTAAACAAAAGATTAATAATTTTCCTTCTCTGAAAGTAAAAGACCTGATGCGCCTTGATGTGGTAACCATTGATGAAGATGCCACTCTTTGTGAAGTTGCCCATGCGATGCTGACACAAAGAGTCAGGCGCACACCTATTTTAAATAAGAATAGAGAAGTAGTGGGTATTATTTCCAGGGGTGATGTCATGAATGCTTTATTTCAAGGGTTATAAATAATGAGGAACTTAGTTATTAAATTTATCATTTTGATTTTAATCTCATCCGGCTTTGGTTTTTTATCCTTCTTGACAGGGATGAATTTCCATCAGTCAGTGTCTATCGCGATATTTCTCGTCTCAATATTAGGTACGTTATTTTTTTGGAGTTTCCGCCTTAGCTTTGCTTTTTTGGGCACTGCGGTACTAATGATGACTAAGACGATTGACTTAGAGCATCTTGTCAGGTTTGCTTCATTAGAAGTTATCCTGTTCTTAATCGGGATGATGGTTATTATCGGCCTATTAAAGGATGAGGGTTTTTTTGCCTGGATAGTTTCTTTGATTTTACGGATTCGCAACTTAAACGCGAAAAAATTTGTTTTTTCTATCACTATAATTTCTGCTCTCTTAGCCTGCGTTGTTGACGAAGTTACTTCAATAATATTTATGGTTGCGGCAATTTTGGAAATTTGTGATTATTTTGAAGTTGAGCCGCTTCCATATATTATTATCTCTGTGCTTGCGACTAATATCGGAAGCGCTGCCACAGTTTTGGGGAACCCCATCGGTATTTTAATTGCTTCTAAAGCAGGCTTAACATTCGAAGATTTTATCACTAAGGCTTTCCCTATAGCTGTGATTTGTTTAGTTTCAACCATATTTATTGTGATGTTTTGGTATAGAAAAACACTTGAAAAGCTCGATGCCCACATTAAAGAATTTGGCAGCAATGACATTTTGATTAAGCTTATTTCTGTACCTCCAGGAAAACAATTAAAGATAAGTTTGACAATTTTTGCGGCTACGATTTTTATTATTTCTTTACATCATCGCTTAGAGCTATTATGGCATTTGGATATAAATACCGTCCTTTTAGCCACGCCGCTTCTTTCAAGCGGCTTGATAATGATTTGGAAAAGAAACAAGGCAAGGGATTATATTGAAAAAGATGTTGAATGGTGGACGCTTTTGTTCTTTCTTTTACTTTTTGCTCAGGCAGGAACCTTAAAATATACAGGCGCCACAGATGTTCTCGCCAAGAATATAATAGGTTTTACAGGGAATAATCCACATTTTGTTACAGGAGCAATACTTTGGATGAGCGCAATAGGCTCAAGTATCTTGGATAATGTTGTTTTGGTCGCAGCTTTTATTCCGATTGTTCAGGGTTTTCAGGCGTTAAGTATAAATTTAAAGCCTTTGTGGTGGGCGCTGCTTTTTGGGGGCTGTTTTGGGGGTAATATCACCATAGTCGGCTCAACCGCTAACATCGTAGCGTTGGGGATTTTGGAAAAGGAAAAAAAGGTTCACGTTTCTTTCTTGGAATGGTTCTGGATAGGCCTTACTGTAGGGGCAGTTACTACATGCATAACTTGGTTAATTCTTGTAGCGGTACCTTTTTACCAGTAGATTGATTTTTGACGCGCTATTGACAAAGGATTCAGTCTGTGCTATAGTTTTTCATAATTACGGAGGTGTCCAATGAAGGTAAATATGCGCATAGTTTTAATCGCGATTTTTTCTTTAATCCTAATAGGTATAGGTTCTGCTTTTAGCCAAGAAGCGAGTAAGGCAGAAGTTAATCCGGCTGTATCCCAAGAAGCAGCTTTTGAACCAGAAACGCAATGGATTTGGGGAGAGGTTATCTCGATAGACGCTGCAAAGGGACAGGCTATTGTTAAATATCTTGATTATGAGAACGATATCGAGAAAGAAATAACCATTACTGTAAATGAAAAAACAGCTTATGAGAATCTGGTTTCGTTGGATCAGCTAAAACCCAAGGATACTGTGAGTATAGATTATACGGTTACCTCTGATGAAATTAATATTGCCAAGAATATCAGTATGGAGAAGCCGGAAGAAACCCAAGGTACTGTAGCTGTGCAGAAAGAGGAACCGGCGGTTATAGGTTCGTCCACAGGGCCTATTGAAAGTACACCTTCGCCTAGTACCGAAGTAGAACAATCTCAGGAAACACAAACAAAAGTTCCGGTAACAGAAGAATCCCAAGATATAAAACAATAAAATAAAACAAAATTTTGTTATTAACTCCAAGAGGCAGGGCGTAATTCCCTGCCTCTATATTTATTAAGGGATGAAGGATATAAAATTAATTGTTTTTGATTTAGACGGAACCTTAGTTAATGCATATGAAGCGATAGTTAAAAGCTTTAATTATACTATGCGCAAACTGCATTATCCTTTAATGGATGCATATATTATCCGCCGCGCAGTAGGTTGGGGGGATAAGAACCTTTTAAAAAAATTTGTGAAAGAGAATGATTTAATAAAAGCATTATCTATCTATCGCAATCATCACAAACAAGCATTAGTTAAATGGTCGGTTTTGTTACCGCAAGCTCAACAAGCATTGATTTATCTAAAAAGAAAAGGCTATAAATTAGCAGTAGCGAGTAATCGGCCGGCCCGTTTTTCGCGGATACTAATCCGTCACTTAGGAATAAAAAAATACTTCGATTATGTTCTCTGCGCGGATAAGCTAAGAAATATAAAGCCCCATCCTCAAATTCTCAGAGAAATTATGAAAAAGCTGCACGTTGGGCCAAAAGAGACAGTATTTGTGGGTGATATGGCTATAGATGCAATTACTGCTAGGCGAGCAAAAGTAAGAGCGATAATTGTAACTACTGGTTCAAGTAGTATCTCTGAGGTTAAAAAAGAAGAACCGTACCGGGTTATCAAAAAACTTTCGAGTCTGCTGAAAGTATTTTGATGCATATATCGGCCTTTTTGCTTGACCCCTTATTTTATATATTGTAGAATTAAATCAAGCTTTATAGGAAATTATATGAAAAATACTCTGTATATTTTAGGATTAGGATATTTGGTTGTCTGTTTGACCGGCTGTATAGGGTTTTTAAAACCCGCTGCGCAACATGATATTAATGCAAACCCGAGGGTTTTGTCGAATTATACCGGACATAAGGCGCGTATTAGCTTTACTGATTTTGAAACTACAGCCGCAAAAGCTAATAGCCAGATCAGTTTAGCGTTGCGTGAAATCTTCAGCAATGCTTTGGTAAGCAGCAATCATTTTTATCTTGCAAACCGTCAATTACAAGAATCACCTGAGACAAAGCCTGCTGATTTAATTATTAGCGTCGCAATAGTTGAATTTGAACCTCAGGCTTCAGGTGGAAGATCGGGCATAGGCGGGGGCGGAGGAACAATCAGTGGAGCATTGGGCGGATTATTGGGCGCTTCTTTGAATAATGCCCGCTTATCCTTAGATATCCGTATTATCGATGCTGCGACTTCGCAGACAGTAGCCAAAACCATGCGGTTGAGGGGCCAGGCAGCTGATTCAAGTTCTATGAATAATGGAAGCCTGTTCGGCAACTGCCCGCAAGGCAAGGGCCTCTGCATTTATAAACACACACCAATGGAAAAGGCAATCTCTATTTGTATTGCTGAGGCAGTGCGTTATATTATTCAAAACATACCGTCAGCTTATTATAAATACTAAAACGAAAGGAATTAAAGATGGGAAAACGTAAACGTAGAGGCAAACTTAACTGGCGTTCAAAAAAAGCCAATAAAGGCAGAAGGCCTAATTTAGGTTAGATTGGCGCTGATTTTATTTAAATATCGGATGACTTCCTGTGAAGTTGTATCAGGGGTAGAAGACCCGGAGGTAATGCCTACAGTTTTTGTGTCTTCTAACCACCCTTGCCTTAAATCATCTTTTGATTGTATCCAGTAACTCCTTTTATTTATTGATTTTGAAATTTCAAATAGCCTTTTTGTATTGGCCGAAGCTTTTGAACCGATGATAAGCATCAGATCATTTTTTAAAGGCATGGCTTTGATTTCCTTTTGTTTTAGACGGGTGGGGGAGCAAATGGTATTAAAAAATTTTAATACTTTTATATGTTTTTTAAGAAGGGCGACAATTTTTAATACTTTCTCCAGATTTTGCGTAGATTGAACCACAACACAAGCTTTGTTTATTTTTCTAATTTTGGCAAAGGGAATTGATTCAGACGGATCGATGATTATTGCTTTTTTCGTTAACTGTCCGGCGATGCCGTGAACCTCCGCGTGTTTTTTATCCCCAATAATAATGATCCTATAATTTTTACTTTCCATCTCTACGGCAATTTTATGGATCTCTTTTACCATAGGGCAGGTTGCGTCCGCTATTTTATAACCAAGATTAGACGCTTTTTGAATAATATCCTTACTGCAGCCGTGGGCGCGAATAAGCAGAATTTTATTTACCCCTTTTTTTAAAGACGTAATTTTTTTTATCCCAGCGTTTTTTATTGCTTTAATCACATCTTCATTATGTACTATTTCCCCAAGCATTTCAACGTAACTACCTGATTTTGCTAATTCTAGGGCTATTTTTAAAGCTCTTCTTACACCGAAACAGAAACCTGCTGACTTCGCTAAATTAATTTTCATAAAGATAATAATTAAGTTTTAAGAATTTCTCCGGAATATTCATCCAGAAAGGATTTATATTCTGCCTTCATCTTAGAAGATGCAATTGATATTTGGGCAGTAGAAATAGAATCTGAGATTTCTTGCTTTGCGTAGTCCAGCGCGCCTGATGATGAAATGATCCGGCGCATTTTTAACAAGTCATTTTTATCAGCCTTACTTTTTGCAAGGATTTTTGTTATTTCGAATTTATCTTTCTTATCTGAGTGCGTATAGGCATACCAGATAAGAATAGTTTTTTTAGCTTCCTGTAAATCCGTAAGATTAGATTTGCCGATTTCATTCTCTAGGCTAAACATTCCCAGTAAATCATCTTTTATCTGGAACGCCCTACCTAAAGAGATACCATATTGAATAAGTTTTTCAGCTTCATGTTGGCTTGCGCCGGCTAATATCGCGCCGATCGCAAGAGGAGAAGCAAAGGTATAATAAGCCGTCTTATAGTCGTAAATTTTATAAATATCCTGTTTTTGTATTTTTGAAATTTCTTTAATGCCGTATAAGAGCTCGATGAATTCACCACCTCCGGTATATAAAACCGCTTTGATTAATTGCTTTAACGCTTGTTCTTTGCGCTCTTTGTTTTCTTTTATCTCTAAAAATGCATCCAGGCCCATCGCGTACATGACATCACCTACTACAATGCTTAAATCTTGGCCGTTGAACTTAGCGCCTTTATATTTAGCTAAGTAATTATTAAGCTGCTTATGCATGGAGGGTTTGCCTCTGCGGGTATCGGATTTGTCGATTATGTCGTCGTGCACAAGCATAAAATCATGGAGTAGCTCCATAGAAAGCGCGCTTGTATATAATCCGCCAGCCTGTTTTTTACTAAACCCCAGATAGCCGATAACAAAAAGTATCGGCCGTACTCTTTTGCCTTTTCTTAATAGAAAACCTTTTATATTTTTAAATAAAAATGGGGAAATTCTATTTAAACCGTAAGTTTTTTCTAGGCCAGTGGCGAAAATAACAAGCTCTTTTTCTATTCTATTTTTTATTTTCTTTAACATAAGTTTATGTTAACATAGATGTATAGGCAATGCAATAAAAACTTGACAAAACAATCTTTTGTGTTACTATTTGTAGAAAGATAGCACGAAGGAAGGACAACTTAGATGCCGATTTTGGTAAGATTTGGAGTTTCTCTAGAAAAAGAGTTGCTTAGTAAATTTGACAACCGGATAAAGAATCAAAATTATACGAATCGTTCCGAAGCTATCCGAGATTTAATCCGGGAAAATTTAGTAAGAGACGAATGGCATGAAGATAGAGAGATTGCTGGAGCAATAACTCTTATTTATGACCATCATAAAAGGGAGTTGCTTAACAGGATTACCGATATCCAGCATGATTTTCAGGAAATAATTATATCTGCACAACATATCCATTTAGACCATAATAATTGCCTGGAAATTATTGCCTTGAAAGGTCATTCCAAAAAAGCGCATAAATTAGCCGATACGCTAAGAGCAATAAAAGGGATTAAACATGTGACATTAAGCATGTCAACTACCGGTAAGATGATTAATTAATACCGGTATTATTTTTTTACTCAATCGTAACACAAATATTATAATAGTAACACCCCGCCATCCTCTCACAAAGATTCCGGCGGGGTGCGGTACTTGGCCAAGAACAATAAACAACCAAGCCCAGCTATAAGTATACCATAAACTTAGGTCTGGGTAAACGATGAAAGGGGGGTATATTTATGGCGGTAGCAAGAAAAGTAGTGTTGTTTTTGTTGGTCTTTGCTTTCGTATGCTGCTCTTCTGTTTTTGCTGATGAGTCATCCTTGGAGGCTA
>JAZDFW010000024.1:0-2395 GCA_043807505.1 Candidatus Omnitrophota bacterium
AATGCCTCTCTAAAGCTTGAATTTTCTTGCCAATCCCCATATCAAGTCTTATAATAATACTTATAAATAAAATAAGGTTTTCCCTCGGCTCATACGAGAGGGGCCTTGGAACTTTAACACATATAACTTACGCTTCTTTATAAGTCGCGTAAGTTATGCGTTCATTAAGGAGAAAAAATGGATTCTGATGTTTATTTGACTAGAGGCGGGTATGAGAAACTAGTCAGCGAATTAGAGACGCTTAAAACTGTTCGCAGGAGGCAGCTCTCTAAAGCAATCGGCGAGGCGCGCAGCCATGGTGATATCAGTGAAAATGCCGAATATGATGCCGCAAAAGATGCCCAGGCTCATAATGAAGAGAGGATCGCCCAGCTTGAGTTTAAACTTGCCCATGCGCGCATTTTGGACCATGAGGATATGTCTAATGACGAGGTTTTAATTGGCGCTAAGGTAAAATTAAAGGATATGGATACAAGTGAGGAGTTAGAATATACTTTTGTTTCAGAAATAGAATCAGATTATTCCCAGAATAAAATCTCTGTTACCGCTCCTGTCGGGAAAGCCTTACTGGGCCATAAATTAGGCGAGGTAGTAGAGATTAAAATCCCTGCAGGCACAATAAAGTATAAGATATTAGAGATATCAAGGTAGCTAAGAAATTATGCGTATCGTAAAATTTGAATTTGAGAAAAAAACCGGCTGGGGAATTATTGATTCCGATACCGTCAAAGTCCTAAAAAACCCACCCTATGAAAAAATTACATTAACCAATAGTAAAATTCCTTTAAATAAAATAAAATTCCTTGCTCCTGCTTCTCCAAGTAAAATTGTCCTTGCCGGGCTTAATTACAAGGATCACGCTAAAGAATTAAATATGCCTATTCCTCTTGAACCTGTAATATTCTTAAAGCCGGTAACTTCATTAATTGCCCATCTTGAAAATATAGTTTATCCAAAAAAGGCAACCAGAGTTGATTATGAGGCGGAATTAGCCGTTGTGATAAAAAAAGAAGCAAGATTTATTCCTGAAAATAAGGCCGATCAATATATCTTAGGTTTTAGCTGCCTTAATGATGTAACCGAGAGGAATCTGCAAAAAATTGACGGCCAGTGGACAAGGGCAAAATCATTTGATACGTTTTGTCCTTTTGGCCCATGGCTTGAAACTGAATTGGATTGTTCAAACTTAAGAATCAGGTCTTATTTAAATGACAAAAAAATGCAGGATTCTTCTACGAAAAACTTCATTTTTCCGGTTAATTACCTGGTATCATTTATCTCTAATGTTATGACTCTTCTGCCAGGTGACATTATCTCAACCGGAACTCCAGCTGGCATTGGCTCAATGCGGCCTCAAGATAATATTGCGATAGAGATTGAAGGCATTGGCAGGCTAGTAAATAATGTTGTCTTTAGGTTTTAGCTTATGATATTATAAATTAAAGAGAAGATAGAGTGAAAATAAAGAATACCGAGATAACGATTATTCAGGGGGATATTACTACTTTAAAAGTTGATGCGATTGTTAATGCTGCCAATAATGAATTGGTTATGGGCGGGGGCGTTGCCGGTGCAATAAAGAAAAAGGGCGGCAAAATTATCGAGGAGGAAGCCCTTAAAAAAGGCCCGATTAAGATTGGCGAGGCAGTGGTTACTTCCGCGGGAAAACTTCCGGTGAAATACGTTATTCACGCAGCGACTATGGGTATGGATTTTAAAACCGATGAGCTAAAAATAAGGAATTCCTGTTTAAGCGCCTTAAAAGTAGCAGAAAAATTTAAAATAAATTCTCTTGCCTTTCCTGCTTTAGGCTGTGGGGTGGGTGGTTTTCCTTTATTGGCCTGTGCCAAAATCATGGCACAGGAGGTTCTTAAGCATTTGCGCGAAGAAAAAACTTTTTTAAAAGAAATAATATTCTGTCTTTATGAAAAAAATGCATTTGAAATATTTGATAAGGGAGTGAATAGCTATCTTGAGTATATAACGCATAAATTGCAGGCAGGCCCTTTTGTAACAGTTGATGCGATTATTGAGACTGACGGCGGTATTGTAATTATTAAAAGAAGTAATCCACCGTTTGGCTGGGCATTACCCGGTGGATTCCTGGATTATGGCGAAAGCCTTGAAGAAGCGGTCGTAAGAGAGGCAAAAGAAGAGACTGATTTAGAATTAACTAATCTTAAACAATTTCATACTTATTCTGATCCAAAGCGTGATCCGCGTTTTCATACTATTGGGACTGTTTTTATTGCCCAGGCCAAAGGTATACCTAAAGCAGGAGATGATGCCGCAGGAATAGAGGTGGTAAGTTTAGACAAAGCAAAGGCTCTTGATTTCGCCTTTGACCATAAAAAAATTATAGAAGATTACATAAAGTATAAAAAAGATAAATGAT
>JAZDFW010000025.1:0-2795 GCA_043807505.1 Candidatus Omnitrophota bacterium
CGAAGCAATTTGGCGGCTGATTTCTTCGCGCTCTGTCACTGTGAGCCTTTGATATTTAACCATTTGCAACTCCTTTCTTCTGCTATTATAGCAGATTAAGGTGTTGCATTAGTTACTTGAACCCAAGGACGCTGTACGTAAATAATTACAAATAAAGAAGATGCAGGAATAATCCGGGTGTGGTTTTACTAAGGTTTTTTAGAGATCTTTAAAAAGGATGGAGAATGATATCAAAAGAGCGCTATAAAATCGCGCAGGAAGCAGAAAGAAGCTCACATGTGCGCAAGAAAGATATCAATATTCTTGATAAGCGCCTTACTTCCGCCAGCAAAATAGTTTTACCTTACATTCGAAGGATTGAAAGTTGGCTGAATAACAATAATTTTTCCGTCATAGATGTCGGAAGCGGCCCTACCTGCCTGGGGCGATTCTTTAATTCTCCCCGCAAAGCCTATTGCGATCCTCTTATGGATTTTTACAGGGAGTATTACCGCGATAAACTACCGAGAGCCCAAGGCAGTGTTTTTGTTAAGTCAATGGCAGAGAATATGCCTTTTTGCGATAACACATTCGATGTTGCGCTTTGTTATAATATGTTGGACCATAGCTTTAAACCGGCCGAGATTATTTCTGAAATAAAACGGGTTTTAAAACCCGAAGGGTATTTATTGCTTGGTATTTATACGCACGGCAATATTTTAAAATCCTTTCGTAGTTTAGGTGAAAGTTTAGTTATATTCAAAGAGAGGCCGCACCCATATTCATTTACCATACGCGGCATTACTTCTATGCTTAAAGATTATTTCATTATTAAAACATGCGATATGGTAAAGGGCAAAGAAACCTTCTTTAACCTGAAGCGCCGTTTCTACGTCTTAATCCTGCAAAAAGATTTACATTGAAAATTCTTCAAGAATATCATTATCAATTATCTTTAATTTATGGTAAAATTGTTCCGCAAGCTTACCACGCAGTGGTTATATGTAAAAAATATGTCCCTGTAGCTCAGTTGGATAGAGCATCTGCCTTCTAAGCCGAGGGTCGCGTGTTCGAATCACGCCAGGGACACCATAAAATTATTATGAGAGATTTATTTTTAAAAATTATTTTTATCGGCGTTGTGCTGGTTATACTTTTTTTTAGCGCTGCATATATATTTTTGCTATTTCAGGGCAAGGCCATTATCGTTAATCAATTACAATCCCTATTAAAGAAAAAAGTAAGCATCAGCCATTTTGCTATCGGACCGTTATTTATGCTCCAAATAGAAAATCTTCAAATCGAAGGCATGGGTAAAATTGATAATGTGTCTATTTCGCCGAGTGTAATTGGTTTTTTGAGCGGCAACCTTGCTTTTAGCAACGTTAGGCTTAAGAATCCCGAACTTACATTTGAGAAATTTGTTTCGAAGAAAAGCGGGGCTGGGATCGCTACCGTTGCTGACGAGGTTTTCACAACGCCTCTTGCGACTGCCGTATCTACAACAGGGGGAAATGTAAGTGTTGCTATTAATCAGCCCAAAATTAACCAGATGAACCTTATTTTTAAACACATAAGGATACAAAACGGGACAATAATTTATATAGATCATACAGCTGGGGAAGAAGGGATAAAGCTTACTTTAAAAGATTTGAACTTTAATTTATCAAATTTATACATTATGCCGCGTTCTACCATGACAGAATTTGAACTGACGGCAAGGATTCCCTGGCACCATGGCCAGGATGAGGGAAAGATTGCGTTAAGCGGCTGGGTTAATTTTTTTAAAAAAGATATGAAAGTATCCTTAACGATTAAAGATATTGACGGAATTTATCTTTATCCCTATTACTCTACCTGGGTTGATCTGGATAAGGCGCGTATTGAAAAAGCAAAACTAAATTTTGAAAGTAATATCGTATCTTTAAATAATGATCTTACGGCTGAATGCCATTTGGAATTGACTGATATAGTGCGCAAAGACCGCCCGTCTGATGAACCATCGGAAAAGGCTGAGAGGATTGCTAGCGCGGTCTTGGACATTTTTAAGGCTCTAAATCAGGGAAAGATAGTTTTGGATTTTACCAAAAGGACCAAGATGGATAAACTGGAGCTAGGGTTCGGCGATATCCGTTCGGCTTTTGAAGAAAAACTCGCCAGCAGGAACAAAAAAAGCAAGTCAGATAATCTGGTAAGTTTTGTATTGTTTCCGGCAAAACTTGTAGAAGGGACCATTAAAAGCGCGACAGAAATTTCTAGGGCAGTGATTGACGGCACTTTTGCGGTAGGCAATGAACTAACAAGAGCGGTAAAAGGTTCTTTTAAAAGAGAACCAAAAGAAGTAAAATGATTTTTATGGTGGCTATAGCTCAATTGGCTAGAGCGTTAGACTGTGGCTCTAAAGGTTGCGGGTTCGATCCCCGTTAGCCACCCCATTTCTCCGCTATATCGAAGCCGGGAAAAGGTACTTGGCGAACGCAAGTGAGCCAAGTGACTACTTCCCCGTTATCCCCTTAGTAGAAAATAGAACTGTCCCCTTTATTTTTTAACTTTGCCAATCTTAATATAAGAAATTAAATAATGAACAAAAGTGTTTTTAATACCGCACAATTCCATGTATGCGTTGATTCAGCGCATAAGCTTGATGATGCCCAGGCAGAAGTTGCCTTTGTGGGTCGATCGAATGTGGGCAAAAGCTCGCTTGTAAATGCGCTTTGTGGCCGTCGTTTGCTTGCTAAGATTTCAAAAACTCCCGGTAAAACCCGTACAATTAATGTATTTTCCATACGCTATGGTAAGTGGATTGTTGATCTTCC
>JAZDFW010000026.1:0-32627 GCA_043807505.1 Candidatus Omnitrophota bacterium
AAGGACAAATCTGGCTATAGGCACAATATGTGCAAGCCGTATAAGCAGGCGTTGCTTCAAAGTTACGGCTTCGGATTCCGGCTGAAACCTCTTTTATCTTAACCTTTACTTCTTCTAAATCTTCTTCCCTGATTTCGCTCGCGCCGATAATCCCAGACTCTAAAAAATATAACTTAACGCGCTTAACAAGTAAGCCAAAAATATTTTTATAAGCAAGCGCGTAAAGCTCAAGCTGCAGGCTCTCTTTAACTCGCTTATCCGCTTCTTTCTGTGTTTTAATTGCCGAAGTTTTAAAATCTATAATTATTGTGCCGTCTTTTCCTTCATCTACCCTATCAAAACGGCCGGCGATTTTAGTATCATCTATGACGAAGGAAAATTCTTTCTCAATAAATTTTGGATGAGAATCGCGTTTCTCTTCATCTTTAAAAAATCTCGCTAATGCATCCTGGCCTACACGGAAACGTTCTTGCTGATGTTTTTCATCAAGAAAACCCTGCGGATCAAAACTTTTCCTAAACGTATCCAATAAATCCGCTAAAGCCAAATTCTTGCCAAGCATCAAAGATTGAAAATATCTGCTGATTGCATCGTGCATTGCCCGGCCGTAAATAACCGTGTGGTGCTCCATAATCGGCACGCGTAGAATATTTACGTATTTATATTTTAAAGGGCAGGTTAGATAATCATCTATGTGATAATAGCTTAAATTAACCATTTTTTCTCTTCCAACAGCAGCTATTTGTATCTGAAGGGAATCTTTGCGCGGGGAGAAACGCTCAATTGCCTCTAGGGCATTTGATTTCTTAACTTCTTCTTTTTCTGCTTCTTTGCCTAATGCCTCCAAGATAAATTGACTGACACGCCGAAGGCGCCTGCCGCCGTAATCCTGGGCGCTAGTAAAATATAATTCTTGTTTGGCACGAGTCATGCCGACATAAAAAAGCCTGCGCTCTTCCTGAATATGAAAATCGCCGGAAGGCAAAATTTCTTTTATTAATACATCGGGCAGCTCAATTGCCCCGGACCTCCGCGGCCAGGGAAAACGGCCATGAACTAAATTCACTAAAAATACAACTCTAAATTCCAAACCTTTAGCTTTATGAATCGTCAGGACATTCACCGCGTCAGTATCAAGATCAGCTTCTACTGTAGGCGGATCATCCCCTGCTTCAATCAGAAGATTAAGGTATTTTACAAAACTAATCACACGGTCAACTTTTGCTACTAATTCAAATTCCTGCACAATATTAAAAAACTTAGCCAAATTCTGGATCTTGTTTTCGTTTTCAAGGTTTTGATTCATGGTAAGGGCTTTAAGATAACCTGTTTGTGTTAAAAAACTATAGAGTAACCTTCCTGTAGTCTCCTGGCGGGAAATCTTCAAGAATTTTTCCAAATCTAGGAGTATGCTCTTTATCTTCAATTTAGTTTCATCGCTAATATCCTTTAATTCCTCAATAGTATCTAATTTCTGGAATACCGAGTAAAGCGGCATATTCCTGCGTTTAGCATAATGTGAATATAAACTCAATTCAGAGAGCTTTAATGCATAAACTTCAGAAGTAACCAGATAATATAAACTTAAGGAATCAAAAAGATTTGCAATAACGCGTAAAAAATTAATACATAATTTCACTTCTTCTTGCGAATACAGGCCCTGATTACCGCTAAATTGCCAGGGAATATCCCGCATATTTAGCGCCTGTAAAAAAACTTGAGCATCGGAATTAGAACGCACTAAAATCGCAAAATCACGATATTTAAACTTACCTATACTTACTTTTTCTTTTATAATCTTACTTACATTATCTGCTTCATTAGAATTGTTATCGAAATGCAAGTGAACAGGTTCTTGTCCATCTTTTGCTAATCCAATCAGCCGTTTATCAATATTTGCCTTTATTTCAAACCTCTCAGGGTTGTTATTTTGAATTAAACGATAGGCGCTATTAAGGATTGCTTGAGTAGAACGGTAGTTTTGTGTGATATTAACTTTTTTAGCCAGAGGAAAATCTTTGATAAAATTTAAAAGATTAGAATAAGCCGCGCCGCGGAAGCGATAAATACACTGGTCATCGTCTCCGGTAACTGTAATGTTTTGCTTCTCTGTGGTTAATATTTTTGCCAATTGATATTGCGCAAAATTGGTATCCTGAAATTCATCAACCAAGATATATTTAAATTGCTGCTGATATTTTTTAAGGATTAAGGGATGTTCACGCAAAAGCTTTAAAGCAAGATAAAACTGATTACCAAAATCAATTAATCCTTCCTTAGCAAGTAAATCTTGATATTTTACATAAGCAGAAGCTATCTCCATCTGCTGCAAAGCCTCTTCTTCAAGCGCTGTATCAGAAGGATTTTGCTTTGATTTTAAAAGTAAATCTTGCGCAAATTTAAGGTATTCTTGCGGCGAAATATCTTCGTCCTTGGCACGGCTAAAAAATGAAATCAATGTTTCTACAAAACGCGTAGGGTCAGCTAAAGGCCGATAATAGGAAAGGGCAAATTCAAAAAGGTGCTCGCGAAAAAAAACTGCTGCTTCAGGGCGGGTTAAAACTTTAAAATCCGGATCTAACCCTGCAACCAGCGCGTTTTCCCGTAATAATCTGTCGCCAAAAGCATGGAATGTGGAAATCCAAATATCGGTATAGCCGTAAGGAAGAAGAATATCCACGCGCTCCTGCATTTCTTTGGCAGCTTTATCGGTAAAGGTAAGCGCAAGGATTTCATCGGTCTTGGCTAGCCCATCAGAAACAAGCCAGGAAATCCTACGGGTAATTACTGTAGTTTTACCTGTCCCTGCGCCAGCAATAATCAAAAGCGGGCCCTGTTTATGCGTAACCGCTTCTAACTGTTCCTTATTTAAGCCTGCTAAAATTTTGTCCATATTCTCTCCTTGACAACTTCGATTTTTCAAGTATACTTAAATACCTATAAACCCAAAAAATGCAATAGCATTTTTTGCCCGAAGGGCCGACCGAAAAATCTCGACGAGATTTTTCGTGTGTGTCGGGGTAATCCCAAATTTTCCATTAGAAACTAAATATCGTCGGATCATGTGTAAGAAAAAAGTGCAAGCAAAATTTGGGATAAAAGGAGCGAATTGAAATGTTAAAAATATGTTATTTTTGCAGCAAAAAAAAGGTTGCTGGAAAAGTTATCTCACGAAAAGGCCTTGCCAAGAAAAAAGGCGGCACAGGTAGTAAAATCTGCCGTAGCAATAAACGCACATTTCTTCCAAACCTGCAGAAAATGCGCATCTTAATTAATGGCCATCCTAAGAAAGTTTTCGTATGCACTAAATGTATTAAAAAGGGCGGAATAATTAAAGCTTGATTCTATCTATCTAAAAAATAAATCTTTCGCTTGCAAGATTAGCGTATTTTGTTGGCGCCAATTATCTATAGCTAAACTATAAACCAAATCCAGGCATTCTGCATTAAGTAAGCTATCCTTAAGGCTCCCCATGCCAAATGCAATTACAGAACAAGTAACATTGCCATCTGTAACCCAGAATTTTAATGTATCACGCGATAAAACCTGAGGTTGCCCTTTTAGTTTTAAATTCCGCGCAAAAAAAAGCGGCTCAGAATTCCCCGTACCAAAAGGCTCTAAGGCTTTTATTTCTTGCGCAAGGCCTTCTGTCAAGCTATCTAAATCCAACTCCATATCAACATCTAAACCGGGAAGTAAATCCTCAATTTTTAATTTTTCTTTTGCCAGTTGATTGATTTTCTCTTTAAAACCTTTAATATTATCTTTTGTAATTAATAACCCTATTGCGTGGCTATGGCCTCCAAATGTTTCTAAGTGCTCTTTGCATTCCAAGAGCGCATGGAATAAATGAAAATTCTTGATCGAACGGCCCGAACCTTTACACAAATTACCGCTTAAAGAAATTACAATTGTCGGCCGGTAGAATCTATCTGCCAACTTTGCCGCCACGATACCCAAAACCCCCTGATGCCAACCTTCTTTAGCCAAAATGATTATTTTGTGCTCTTTAAAATTTATCTCTTTATTTATCAAATCCTGCGCTTCTTCCAAGATACGCGCTTCTACTTTTTGGCGCTCTCGGTTATAGGTATCAACAGACTTGGCAAATATATCGGCCTCTTCTTTATCTTGGCTCATTAAAAGGCTTAATGCGGTTTCAGCAGTATCCATCCTGCCGCTGGCATTTATCCGCGGGCCAAGGATAAAACTGACAAAGGTAGAATTGATCTCTCGATCATTTATCCTGCTTACTTCTATCAATGATTTTATCCCGGTCCTTTTTGCCATCGTTAATCTTAATAAACCTTCCTTAACAATTATCCGATTCTCATCCACCAATGGCACAACGTCAGCAATGGTGCCTAAAGAAACCAAATCCAAATCATCTATTAATGCGCTACCGGTTAAAGCCTGGCATAATTTATACGCCACGCCAACACCCGCCAAATCTTTAAATTTATAAGGGCAATTTTTTATTTTTGGATTTATGATCGCCGAGGCCTCCGGAAGGTTACAATTACTAGGCTCATGGTGATCAGTTAATATCACGTCTCTATTTTGCCGCCTCAATTCTTTAATTTCCTCGTAGCTGCTTGTCCCACAATCAGCAGTAACCAAAAGTTTTATGTTTTTCTCTTTTGCAATTGTTACAACATTCTTATTCAGGCCATAACCATCATTAACTCTGTGTGGGATATAATGCGATGTCTTTAAACCTAAACCGGAAAAGGTGTTCTTAAGCAGCGCAACCGAAGTTATACCGTCAACGTCATAATCACCGCAAATTAAAACCTTTTCTTTATTTTTTGCCGCTTTTTTAATCAAATCAACAGCTAATTTCATATCAGAAAAGGTATAAGGATCCAAAAAATGCTGAATTTTGACATTTAAGAATTTATCTGCCTGAGGCACATTCTTAATACCGCGGTTAATCAAAAGCTGAGCAACAATCTTAGAAATCTTCAATTCCTTGCTTAATAGATTTTGCAGGGATTCATCAGCCGGATGGATATTTAAAATTTTGTGGCTTTTCATTACATCTTCTCAGGTGTGGAAATACCTAACAATTCTAATCCGACAGAGATGGTTATACGGGTGCCATCAATGAGGGCAAGCCGGGCTCCAGTAAGAGAGTTATCCCCGCCTAAAACACGATGCAGGTCATAAAACTTATGAAAATTTTCTGCGACTTCCTGCAGATAAACTGTCAACATATACGGATCTTGAGTAACTAGACAAACATTCAATATATAAGAAAACTGCCATAGTTTTTTGATTAAAGCAACTTCTTCTTTTTCTTTTAAAAGTGCGAGGTTAATTTTTTTTGCTTCGATCTTTATATTGCTTGAGCGCAAAATAGAACAAATTCTGGCATGGGCATATTGCACATAAAAAACAGGGTTCTCTGATGTTTGCTTCTTGGCAATTTCCAGGTCAAAATCCAAGTGGCTTGAAGTGCGGCGCATCAAAAAAAAGAATCTTGAAGCATCCCTTCCTACCTCATCAAGCACTTCCCGTAAAGTGATATACTGTCCACGCCGAGTTGACATCTGCACCGGTTTACCTGCCCTAAATATTGTTGCCAGCTGGACTATAATAATGGAAAGCGAATTGGTACTTTTCCCAAAAGCCTGCACTGACGCCTTAAGCCGGCTGATATAACCATGATGATCCGGCCCCCAGAGGTTAATCAACCAATCAAAACCGCGTCGGTATTTATCCTGATGGTAGGCGATATCCGGAGCAAGATAGGTATAGCTACCATCGCTTTTTATAACCACTCTATCTTTATCATCTCCAAACTGGGTGGATTTAAACCATAACGCGCCCTCTTGTTCGTAGAGGTAACCTTTTTTCTTTAGGAAATCAAAGGCTTTCTTAATTTTCCCGGATTCCCTCAAACTTTTCTGGCTATACCAAACGTCAAATTCTACTCCAAAATCTTGCAGTTCTTTCTTTATGATACCTAAGATATGATTTGCAGGGTAATCCGGATCATCTTGGATCTTTATTTTTTCTGCAATCATCTGGCGCGCTATCTCATAGATATAATCGCCTTGATAATAATCTGGAGGGAATTCTATTTTCTCCCCATTTAACTCTTTGCACCTTAATTCTGTAGAGGCAGCAAGTATGTTAATCTGGTTTCCTTCATCGTTTAGGTAAAATTCTTTCTTTGCCTTAAAACCGATAAATTCCAAAACATTTGCCAAGACATCTCCGACAACAGCTTGTCTGGCATGGGCAACAGATAAAGGCCCGGTTGGATTTGCGCTAACGAATTCAATTAATACACGCTTTCCTTTACCGTAATCTAATTTTAAAGATTTCTTTCCGTGAAGAATTATAGTTTCTAAATAATCCATAAAGAAATCATTTTTTAGATAAAAATTAATAAAACCAGCGCCTTCGACTTTAACTTCTTGAATATATTTATCTAAATTAAATTTTTTTAGATTGTCTTTGATACTAGGGATAAGCCAAGAGGCGATTTTCTGCGGAGAACTCTTTAGCTGCTTACTAAGTTTAAGAGCGATATTACTGGAAAGGTCTCCAAAACGCGGATCGGTGGGAAAATCTAAGATTACTTCAATTTTTGAATCTTTATCTAATTTTAGTTCTTTTAGCGATGCCTTTATTACCTGAACCAGTAGATCTTGTATGTTTTTCATATTTGGAAGTAGCCCTTACTCTCTTTGCGTCAGACCACAAGCGCTCTAAAGAATAAAACTCCCTCATTGGTTTATAAAATATATGTGCTATTACTCCTGAAAAATCCAACACAATCCAACCGGATTCATCTACAGGAGAAACCCTTGAGAGAGGTTTTATCCCTAGCGTTGCTAAATCTTCTTCTATTGCATGAGCAACCGCGTTTGCCTGTCTTAATGAAGTGGTAGAGGTAATAACAAAATAGTCGCAAAAAGCGGCAACAGGCCGCAAATCCAAAATTACCAGATCCTGGCCTTTTTTAGACCTGATAACACACCCAATACGCAGAGCTAAATTTTTAGCTTCTATTAGAATTTCCCTTTTAGTTTTAAAATTATTTCATTCCTAAAATTTTATACATACCCGTGCCGCAATCAGGGCATTTGCCTTTAACAGCTAAACGGCCGTTTTTCATGGTTACTTTCTGCTCATCTTTCATATCTTTCTTACTTTTACACTTTACACAATATCCTTTTTCTGCCATTGCTTCCTCCTTTTAATGAACACCCATAAGTTACGTTTATTTATATTATCATATGTTATTTTTTCTGTCAAATCATACTTATTTCTTGACTCGGCTTAAGGGCATTTTCTCTTCAATTTCACCTACTATCTCCTCCATTAAATCTTCCAAAGTAACCAGGCCGACGGCTTTTTTGTGCTCATTAACTACAATGGCAATTTGAATCTTATCAGCCTGAAATTTCTTTAAAACATCATTGACCTTTGCTTCAGAAGAAACAAAATACGGTTCGTTGATTAAATCCTGCAAAAGAAAAAGTTCTTTATACCTTAAGATATAATGCAGGTCTCTAGCATAAACTATGCCGATAATATTATCCTTTGAGCCCTGATAAACCGGCAGGCGCGAATGCCCCTGTTCAACAAATATATCCAATAATTGCTCTAAGTTAACCTTAATGTCAACTGCGATAATTTTTTCTTTCGGCATCATACAATCGCTTATTTTTGTATCACCAAATTCAAAAATACGCTGTAGCATCCTGCCTTCTTCAATACTAACAAACCCTTCTTCTTTGCCTAATTCTATCATCAGGCGCAATTCTTCTTCAGTAATTAAGGGAGACCTTTTAGCTGGTTTGATTCTTATTAATTTAATAATTAGATTACTTGCTTCTGAAAAAATAAAAATAATTGGATTAAAGATCTTTATGAATATTTCCATTATTGGCGCAATAAATAAAGCAATTCGTTCAGTGTGTTTTATAGCTAAGATTTTTGGGATTATATCACAGATAATAAGTATAGAAAATGCCGTAATAAATGTTGCCAGGATAATTCCCCATTTATAACCAAAATTAAGCACAAAAATTCCGGTGACAATTGAAGAAATGGCAATGTTGACAAAATTATTCCCGACGAGAATCGCCACAATAAATTTGTCCATTTTAGTAATTAAACGCTGGAGGTTTTGGGCTCGTTTTAGGCCGCGAGCAATCATATGACGCAGGCGGATTTTGCTTAAGCCGATAACAGAAGTCTCTGCGGCAGAAAAGAAAAATGAAAATAAAGCTAGAATTGCCAATAAGATCAATGCAAAAGGCAAAGAAATCACATTATTCATAATATTTTATATTTTAAGCTGGTTGTATATATCCTGCTCTTTTTCTTTGAGCGGCCCGATCAACGAGAGATTTAATTTCTTTTCATCAAAGATAGTTTGTGCGACAAGCTGCAAATCATTTCGTTTTACTTTCTTTACCTCTTTTATTATATTCCTTAAGGAATGGGTCTTATCCAAATTAACCGTAGATTCACCTATCCAAAACATATTATCCAAGGTATCTTCCAAGGCAAGCATTAGTTGGCCTAAATAAAAATCTTTTGCGCGCTTAAACTCGTCCGGAGTAACGGGTTTTTCTTTAATGGTTTTCAATTCTTTTAATATCAAGTTTAGCGCATCAATTACTTTCTTATTATCAATACCCGCATGTACGATAAATGCACCGGTGTCCTGAAAACGTTTTACCTGAGTGCCGATTTCATAAGCAAGCCCTCTTTTTTCTCTGATCTCGTTAAAAAGCCGGCTGGACATATTAGCACCCAAGATTATATTTAATAAACCCAAGGCATGTTTAAGCAAATGATCCCTTTTAAAACTATGGAACCCTAAAGCAAGATGGGTTTGTTCTGTATCTTTAGAAAATATCTTTAATTGCGGCTTGCCCTGAGTTTCCCTGGCTTCTTCAAATTTATTAATCTTTTTTTCTTTAAGTGTAGAGAAGATCTGGCTGACTTTTTTCGCGAATTTATCATGTTCCAATAAACCTGCTGCACTGACTACGATATTAAGCGGAGTATAATGTTGTTTCTTGAAACTTACCAGGTCCTCTCTTCTCATACATGAGATAGATTCGGTTGTCCCCAGGATACTTTCTCCTAAAGGTTGCCCTGGCCAAAGCAGCTCATCAAGTAATTCCTGAACATAACTTTGAGGCAAGTCTTTATACATCTTAATTTCTTCTAAAATTACCGTTTTCTCTTTTTTAATATCTGCCGATACAAATAAAGGGTTTAAGACCATATCAGAGAGGACATTAAGCGCTAAATCAAGATGCAAAGCGGGAATTTTTACCAAATAACAGGTCAACTCTTCAGAGGTAAAGCCATTTAATGAACCACCCACCCCTTCAATCGACTCCTTTATTTTTCTGCAGGAAAACTTTCTACTACCTTTAAAAAGCAGGTGTTCTATAAAATGGGCAGCGCCCTTAATTACAGGTATTTCGTATCTACCGCCTATACCTATCCAGATACCTACGGCAACCGATTGCATCTTGGGCATTTCGGCAGTAACAATCCGTAATCCATTCTCTAATTTAGTTTTCTTATACAAAACTATCCTTTCAAAAAAGTAACAAAATTTCCTACTTTTTTAACCAAATCCGGTTTCCCAATATTCTCTTTTATCTTTCCTACAATGGCGCTGCCGATAATTACTCCATCCGAAAAGAAAGAAATCTCTTTCACCTGTTTTGGTGTAGATATACCAAAACCCACGCAAACAGGTTTTGAGGTATTATTCTTGATTGTTTTAATGTTTGCTGCAAGGCCCTTAGGAAGTTTGCCAACTACACCTGTCACCCCGGTTAAAGAAACATAGTAAATAAATCCACAGGCGGCCTTTGTGATCACCTTAATCCGCTTTAAAGTGCTGGTAGGAGAAACAAAAAATATGGTATCCAAATTATCAATTTTTGCTAATCGAATTAATGATTTTGCTTCTTCCACAGGAAGATCAGGCACAATCACACCGTCAACACCGGCACCTTTAGCAGACTTCACAAATCTATCTTCGCCAAAACAAAATACAGGATTGTAATAAGTCATCAGGCAAATTGGAATATCGCTCTTATGCCTTAGGCGTTTCACTAAATTAAAAATATCAACAAGATTAGTCTTTTTCGCCAAAGCTGCCTGCGAAGATTCCTGAATTACGGGGCCGTCTGCCATAGGATCAGTAAAAGGAACACCTAATTCTATTATATCCACGCCTATTCTAGAAAATTCTAAAATCAGCTTATAGGTCGTATTCAAATCAGGGTATCCGGCAGTAATAAAAACAATGAATGCCTTCTTTTTATTCTTTTTTAACTCCTTAAATTTCTTTTCTATCCTATTCATATTTAAACCTCTTTGTAACTATTCCCATGTCCTTATCCCCTCTTCCTGAAAGACAGACTATCACACTAGAATTCTTGCATTTCTTGGCAATCTTCTTTAAATAGGCAACAGCATGCGCTGACTCCAAGGCAGGGATTATACCTTCCAGCTTACAAAGCAAATCAAACCCTTCCAGTGCCTCTGAGTCATTAATCGAAACATATTCGGCACGGCCGATTTTTTTATAATATGCATGTTCCGGCCCGACTCCCGGATAATCAAGCCCGGCAGAAATAGAATGTGTCGATAAAATTTGCCCAAACTTATCTTGTAATAATCCGGACTTTGAACCATGTAAAACACCGATATCTCCCTTTACCAAAGTTGCGGCATTTTTTCCCGAAGAAAGGCTTACACCGCCAGCTTCAACTCCGATAAATTTAACTTTTTTGTCATTGAAAAAGGGGTAAAACAATCCCATAGCATTGCTTCCGCCCCCAACACAAGCTAACAAATAATCAGGAAGCTTATGTTCTTTTTTTAAAATTTGCCTTCTCGCCTCAGTTCCGATTATAGACTGAAAATCTCTGACAAGCATCGGATATGGATGCGGCCCAGCCACGCTTCCGATAATGTAATGGGTGTCGCCAACATTTGTCACCCAGTCACGAATGGCCTCGGTCATTGCGTCCTTTAAAGTTTTCGATCCGCTTCTCACCACAATAACACTGGCGCCTAATAATTTCATCCGGAAGACATTTAATTTTTGTCTTTCAACATCCTCCTCACCCATAAAAATATCGCATTTTAAACCAAACATTGCCGCCACAGTTGCGCTAGCCACACCATGCTGGCCAGCGCCGGTTTCCGCGATAATCCTTGGCTTTTTCATTCGCATAGCTAACAAAACCTGGCCCAAGGTATTATTTATCTTATGCGCTCCGGTATGCAGCAAGTCTTCTCTTTTTAAATAGATTTTCTTTATACCAAAATATTTACTTAAATTACGGGCCAAATATAAAGCCGTAGGCCTGCCGGCATATTCCTTAAGGTAATAATCTAATTCTTGAATAAATTTTTTGTCGTGTTTTGCTTTTTTGTACTCTGCCTCTAATTCATCTAAAGCGTGTATGAGTGTTTCCGAAACAAACCTTCCGCCAAAACCATTAAAATGACCTAATTTATCCGGTAACATCTTTACCTCTTTTTCATGTTTTTTTTACTTGCTGAATAAAACTTTTTATCTTATCGTGATCTTTTTGCCCGGGTTTTTTTTCTACAGAACTAGAAACATCTACCCAGGCCGGCTTAACAATCCTAATTGCCTTTATACAATTCTTTTGGTTAAGCCCGCCTGATAGAAAAACCGGATGTTTAAAATTACCCGCGTGCTTGAATAATTTCCAGTTAAATTTTTTTCCTGTCCCGCCGGGCTTTGACTTAGTATAGGTGTCAAATAAATAAGCAAAAACTTTGTATCTTAAAACTTTTTTAAAATTTATTTTGTCCTTTATCCTAAATGCCTTGATTACCTTATAACCAATAAACCTTAAGCAAAATTCCGGAGATTGTGCCCCATGAAATTGAAGCATATCAAGGCTGCAGAATTTAGCAATCTGCTTTATGGTCTTTTGGCGATTATTAACAAATACACCGATTTTTATAATAGACTTCGGCAGCAGCTTGACAATTTCTTTTGCCTTCTTTGGTGAAATATAACGAGGGCTCTTTTTATAAAAAACAAATCCTAATGCGTCAGCGCCACTCTCTACAGAGACAAGAGCATCTTCGGAATTAGTTATACCACAGATTTTTACCTTTACCAACCCATTACCTCTTCTACTTTCTTACGAATATCCCCTGCCTCCATAAACACCTCGCCGACTAAAATCGCATTTACGCCTAAGACCTTTAAAAATAAAATATCCTGACGCGTCTTAATGCCGCTTTCTACGACTACTACTTTGTTCTTAGGAATAAGAGGGAAAAGATCTTCTGTGGTCTTAAAATCTACATTTAACGTATGCAGATCGCGGTTATTAATTCCGATTAACGAAACGGCCCCTAAATTTAAAACTTTTTTCAGTTCTTTCTCTGTATGTACTTCAACTAAGTAATCAATGCCCAGGGAATCTGCAATTTGCATAAATTCAGTTAACTTATCTTTTGTAAGTAAGCCCGCAATCAAAAGTATTGCATCAGCGCCAAAAGCCCTTGATTCAAAAATCTGATAGGATTCCAGGATAAAATCTTTTCTTAATATCGGGACATTAACTATTGATTTAATTTCATTCAAGTAGGAAATATTACCTAAGAAATAATCTTCTTCCGTTAATACCGAAATAGCATTCACGCCTATTTCCTGGTAAACTCCTGCGATTTCCTGGATATTAAATTCTTGCCGGATAATGCCTTTTGAAGGGGAAGCTTTTTTTATCTCAGCAATTAATGCCAATTGGCGGGGTTTATTAATAGCCTCAATAAAAGGCCGCGTAGGCGCCAGAGTTGATATCCTTGCAATTAAATCTTCCTTTGAAAACTGCTGCTTTGCTAAAGCGATTCTCTCAATTTTTTTTTGTACGATACTTTTTAGGATATCTATCTTTGGCATAAGTGGATTTCTAAGAATATTTTTTTAACAGTTCTAATTTTTTTAGCGCCTTTCCTGAATTTATACATTCATTAGCTAAAACTATGCCTTCTTTTATTGAATTTACTTTATCGGCTGCATAAATAGCAGCTCCGGCATTTAACGAAACTATATCACGCATGTATCCTGGCTCTCCTTCTAATATCTTACGTAAAATCAAGGCATTCTCCAAAGAAGTGCCTCCGCGCAAATCATCCGGGTGAGACCTTTTTAGTCCGAAATCTTCCGGCTTTATTTGATATTGGGCACCCACTTTTCCCTGGCGCACCTCTAAAATAAGGGTTTGCGTTGTAGTAGTTATCTCATCTAAACCGTCTTGCCCACGAACAACCAATGCATGGCTTGTGCCTAACTTTGCTAAAGCGCCGGCCAAAATATCTACCCATCTGTTATCATAAACACCTATCAATTGATGTGTGGCGCCCGCAGGGTTACTTAAAGGGCCTAAAAAGTTAAAAATTGTTTTTGCGCCTATTTCTTTTCTTGCAGGCATGGCGTATTTCATCGCAGGATGAAAATTTTGCGCAAATAAGAAAGCAATACCGATATCATCAAGGCACTGTTCGCTTTTCTCTTTACTTAGATTAATATTTACACCAAGTGCCTCCAAAACATCCGCGCTGCCTGATTTACTAGAGACAGAACGATTACCATGCTTAGCTACCGCAATGCCTGCGCCGCTAACTACAAAAGAAGCGGCAGTTGAAATATTAAATGTGCCTAACTTATCTCCACCTGTACCACAGGTATCCAGAATAACTTTGTGTTTGGTATGAATTTTTGTCGCGTAAGCCCGCATTACCTGGGCCGCTGCGGTTAACTCATCTATAGTCTCGCCTTTTTTGTTTAGATTGTTTAAAAAACAGACAATCTCGCTCGTTCCTACAATTCCAGTCATAATCTCTTCCATTACCGCATTCATCTGGACACTAGTCAAGTTAAGCCCATTGGCTAATTGCTCTGTTGCAACTTTTATCATATATTTTTAAGAAAATTATTCAAAATATCTTTGCCTACAATCGTTAGGATAGATTCCGGATGAAACTGCACTCCCCATAAAGGATAATCTTTGTGTTTTAAGCCCATAATTTCTCCTTCTTTTGTCCAGGCAATTATCTCTAAACATTTAGACAGGGATTTCTTTTCAACTAATAATGAATGATAGCGTGTTGCCTGAAAAGGATTGGGGATGCCTTTAAAAATATTTTTTTGATTATGGTAAATAAGAGAGGTTTTTCCGTGCATCAACTTTTTAGCAATGACAATTTTTGCCCCATAAACATAGCCGATTGCCTGGTGCCCCAAACATACACCGAGTATGGGAATCGAACCCGCAAATTCTTTTATAACTTCTCCTGAAATCCCCGCATCCTCAGGCCTACCAGGCCCGGGAGATATAACAATTTTTTCCGGCCGCAATTTTCTGATCTTATTCAGGGTAATCTTATCATTTCTAAATACCTGAATATTTGCCCCTAATGCGCCGAAATATTGCACAAGATTGTAAGTAAAGGAATCGTAATTGTCGATTATTAGCAACATATTTTAAAACTCCTACTACTCTTTTTCTCTCCAGATTTTAGCGCCTAAGCTAATAAATTTATTTTCTATGTTTTCATAACCGCGCTCTAAGTGATAAATTCTCGAAATGGAAGTCTTGCCCTCTGCAATAAGGCCAGCTAATAATAAAGATGCGGAAGCGCGTAAATCAGACGCCATCACCGGAGCACCGGATAAGCGCTTCACTCCGGAAATGATTGCATGAGGCCCTTCCCTTTGGATATTCGCGCCCATTCGGTTAAGTTCTGAAACATGCATAAACCTGTCAGGATAAATCTTCTCGGTAATTACGCTTATGCCTGGGGTAACACTCATCAAGCTCATGATCTGCGCCTGCATGTCTGTAGGAAAACCCGGATACGGCAGAGTTGTCACATTTATCGGCTTAATTTTCTTACGTAAATTAACCCGAATAGTATTTTCTGTTTTAATGAGGCCCGCACCAAACTCATCAAGCTTATCAATTACAGCGCCTAAATGACGGGAATAAACATTTTTTATTAAAATATCTCCTTTAGTAATCAAAGATGCCAGCATAAACGTCCCTGCTTCTATTCTGTCAGGAATAATCCTGTGTTCTGCGCCGTGTAATTGCTTCACCCCTTCTATTTCAATAGTAGGTGTGCCATGGCCTTTGATTTTAGCTCCCATCTTAATCAGAAATTCCGCCAAATCATATACCTCAGGCTCACAAGCCGCTGACTCAATAATTGTCTTTCCTTTTGCTAAGCAAGCTGCCATCATCACATTATCGGTAGCCAATACAGAAGGGCCATTTACTCCGCCTAAATAAATATGGGCGCCTTGAAGCCGCTTTGCCTTTGCCATTACATAACCCGATTCAATATTAATCTCGGCATTCAAAGATTTTAAGCCTTTGATATGCAGGTCTACCGGCCGCACACCGATAATACAACCGCCGGGTAAAGAAACCTTGGCTTTTTTTAACTTAGCTAAAAGCGGGCCCAAAACACAAAATGAGGCGCGCATGGTTGAAACTAATTTATAATCGGCAACAAAATTAGTATTTTTAGCCCAAGAAACAACTACCTCGCCTTTATCAAATTCTACGTTTTTGCCCAATGACCGTAAAATTCTAAGCATGGTATTGGTATCCCGTAAATCCGGCACGCCCTTAATAATACAAGCATCATCAGTTAAAAGAGTTGCGGCTAAAATCGGCAACACAGAATTTTTCGCGCCGGATATTGTAACCTCACCCTTTAATTTAACTCCACCTTCAATTATAAGTTTATCCATCTTAAAAAGCCCATAAGTTTATTGCATTTGCGCAACAATAATTCTCTCTAAATTATTATAATCTTTAATTACCTCTATTACCTCAAAATTTGTGTAATTTTTAAAAATATTTTTTATTTTTTTATGCTGATTAAAACCCATCTCCATTATTAAAATACCTTTATCCTTTAGATACTTTGGCGAAAGCTTAATTAACTTACGATAAAAATATAAACCATCCCTGCCTCCATCTAAAGCAATCACAGGCTCAAGCCTTACTTCAGATTGTAACTTCTCTATCCCTTTGCTTGGAATATACGGCGGATTGCTTACAATTAAGTCATAAGTTTCTGGCTTTAGGCGAGAGGAACTAAATAAGTCGCTTTCTATAAAATTAACGCAAGCATTATTTATTTTTGCATTTTCTTTTGCTATTTTTAAAGCTTCCATAGAGATATCGGTAGCGTCTATTCCCACCTGAGGTAAAAACTTAGCTAAAGATATCGCGATGCATCCTGAACCAGTACCTAATTCTAATATACGATTAACGCAATGCGTTTTACGATTAATATACTGGATAACCTTCTCAACCAAAATCTCCGTCTCTGGCCGCGGGATTAAAACATCCCTTGTAACCAAAAACCTAAACCCCATAAATTCAGTCTTACCTAAGATATACTGTATGGGTTCACCAAAGGCCCTCCTCTTTAATACAGAAGAAATAAATGCAGACTTTTGTATATCCAGCCGTAAATCTTTATTCAGATATAAAAACGGCCTGTCACACTTTAATAATTCGGTAAATAATAACTCGGATTCATTCATAGTAATTATAATTTATTGTCTATTTTTATTGGCCTTCTCTTTGAGATGCTTTGATTAACGTATCAGACAACTCATCTAATTCACCGTCAAGTATTTGTCCCAATCTATACAAAGATAAATTTATCCTATGATCCGTAACGCGGCGGTCAGAAAAATTATATGTCCGGATTTTTTCGCTTCTATCTCCGGAACCAATCTGAGATTTTCTCTCCTGCGAAATTTTCTTGGATTCCTCAAGCTGCCTTGCATCCATAATTCTTGCGCGTAAAATCCTCATTGCCTTATTTTTGTTTTTTAATTGTGAGCGCTCGTCTTGACAGGCAACCACTGTATTAGTCGGTATATGGGTAATCCTGACGGCAGAATCGCACTTCTGCATATGCTGGCCGCCGGGGCCTGAAGCCCTATAAGTATCTATCCTTAAGTCTTTGGCCTCAATCACAAAATCTACTTCTTTAGGTTCAACTAGTATAACAACTGTTGCGGTTGAAGTATGGACCCTGCCTTGAGATTCAGTGCTGGGAACGCGTTGCACACGGTGCACACCGCTTTCAAACTTAAGCCGTTTATATGCGTCTTTACCTTTAACGCTAAAAATAACCTCTTTTAAGCCGCCTAATTCTGATTCATTGGAAGACATCAGTTCCGTTTTCCAACCCTTGTTTGCAGCATACTGTGTATACATTCGATACAATTCACCGGCAAAAAGCCCTGCTTCAAGGCCGCCGGTTCCCTGACGTATTTCTACGATGACGTCGCGGCCTAAATCTTTATCTTCGCCAGAGAGCGTTTTTTTTAATTTCTCTTCTAAATCCGCTTTTTTGCTAACCAACTCCCGGAGTTCTTTCCTTATAAGCTCGAGGAATTCCTCATCATGGGTTTCAGAGCTCAACTCAGTTTCTAAATCTTCGGTTTCTTTGGCTACCTTTTTGTATTCCCGGAATAAAACAACCACGCCCTTTAAGTCCGATAGTTCTTTAACGAGCTTTCCGTATTGTGCCATATCAGTAAAAGCATCTTGAGAACCTAAAAGCTGTTCTATCTCGATATATCTTTTTTCTAATTTTTCTAATTTTTCTAATTGAGAAAACATACTTATTTTATTTTTTTGCGTATTTCTTCATAAACTTATCCACGCGCCCTGCGGAATCAACGAATTTTTGTTTTCCGGTAAAAAACGGATGGCACTTAGAACATACCTCAACCCTAATACTGGGCTTAGTAGAACGGGTATGGATAGTGTTACCGCAAGCGCAGATAATTACCGCTTCTTGATACTTGGGATGGATTTTGTCTTTCATTTTAAACCTCCTTGCACAGTAAGTGCACACCGGCCTATCCAATTAGGCCGGGTGTTTATTGATTCATACTGTTTAAAAACTCTTCATTATTTTTTGTCTTAAGTAATTTCTCAATCAAAAGTTCCATTGCTTCGACGTTACTTAATTCATTCAATACTTTCCTTAATATCCAAGACCTCTGTAACGTTTCGGGTTTTAATAGCAGCTCTTCATGCCGAGTGTTAGAACGCTTTATGTCAATTGCCGGATAAATCCTCCTCTGGAATAAATTCCTGTCTAGCTGTAATTCCATATTACCGGTTCCTTTAAACTCTTCGAAGATGACTTCATCCATCCGGCTTCCGGTATCAACCAGCGCTGTCGCGATAATTGTAAGGCTGCCGCCTTCTTCAACTGCGCGTGCTGCACCGAAAAACCGCTTTGGTTTCTGCAGCGCATTTGAATCGATACCGCCTGAGAGAACCTTACCGCTATGCGGCACAACTGAGTTATAAGCGCGCGCTAAACGGGTAATGCTATCCAGTAAAATCACCACATCCCGTTTATGCTCAACTAAGCGCTTAGCCTTCTCTAGGACAATTTCTGCAACCTGAACGTGCCTTTCCGGCGGCTCATCAAAAGTAGACGAGATAACTTCGCCGTTAACGTGCCTTTGCATATCTGTAACTTCTTCAGGGCGCTCATCAATCAAAAGAACAATTAAAATCACATCAGGTTGGTTTGTAGTAATAGCATTGGCGATTTTCTGTAAAAGCACGGTTTTACCGCTATAAGGCTGCGCTACGATTAAACCACGCTGCCCTTTTCCAATCGGAGTCAATAAATCCATAATCCGCATGGATACTTCATTGGGGCTGGTCTCCATCATAAAATGATCGTGCGGATACACTGGAGTTAGGTTATCAAATAAAACCTTTTCTTTTGCCTGTTCCGGGTTTTCAAAATTTACAGCCTCTACCTTTAAAAGAGCAAAATATTTTTCGCCTTCTTTGGGCGGCCTGATTTCACCGCTTACAGTATCGCCTGTCCTTAAATCGAATTTTCTTATCTGGGACGGCGATATATAAATATCATCCGGACAAGGAAGGTAATTGTAATTAGTTGACCTCAAAAACCCGAAACCTTCGGGCAGGATTTCCAAGATCCCTTCTCCGAACATCAGGCCTTCTTTTACCGCCTGGCCCTGCAGGATTTTAAATATTAAGTCCTGTTTCTTTAAGCCGCTAAAACCATTAACATTTAAATCCTTAGCTAACTTGTTTAATTCCGTAATTTTCATTTCTTTTAATTTTCGAATATCTAATTTCTCCACAACTTCCTCCTCAATTAAGTCTTCCCCAAATTTCTCTTACCTGTTTTCTTGTTACGCACACTCTACCGGTGTTATCTATTACAAAATCCGCTAATCGGATCTTATCTGAAAGTGAAAGTTGCGATTTTATCCTTTTTAATATATCTGATTTTTTTAAACCCAGCTTCTTTTGAATCCTTTCTATCTGACTTTTTCTTGAAGACTTTACTACTATTAATTTATCAACCATATTTATTAGGCTTGCTTCAACCAATAGGGGCACATCCAAAATAACAACATTTTTCTTGCAAGTTCGTATCGCTCGTTTCATTAAACGGATGACTTCTGGATGCACAAGTTTGTTTAATTCCTTGAGCAATTTTTGGTTGTTAAATACGATGCCCGCCAATTTTTTCCTATTAATGCTTTTATCCTGATTAAGGATCTTTTTGCCAAATATTTTAATTATTTTTCTCTGAATCTTTGTCCTTGATTTTAAGCAACCATGGGCTATTTTGTCGGCATCAATCACGCATGCGCCCAATGATTTAAATATTTGACTAACTTTTGTCTTGCCGGTTCCAAAACTTCCGGTAAGGCCAATAATCAGTTTCTTTTTATTTAATTTCATATAACTTAATATATTGCTTGGCAGATTTTCCCCAGGAAAAATCGCACTCTAACGCTCTTTGCACTAACTGATTCCAAGCTAATTTGTCTTGGAATGCCTTAATAGCGGCATTAATTGTCTTAATCAATTCCTCTTTTGAATATTTATCAAAAACAAAGCCATTATCTTTATTTACGGTATCAGCCAATCCTCCGGTCTTAAAAACAAGCGGTATTGTGCCATATCTTAAACTAATTAATTGGCCTAAGCCGCAAGGTTCGTATTGGGAAGGCATAAGAAAGATATCCGATCCTGCATATATCTTATGGGCAAGCGGATCATCAAACTTTAAATGTAGTGAAATAACTTTAGGGTATTTTTTCATAATCTTTGTAAGAAACTGGTGATATTTAAGATCACCCGTGCCTAAAATAACTATCTGCAAATCCATTTTACAAATTTTTTCAATTCCAACGGACAAAATATCAAATCCTTTATGCTGGACAAGACGAGAAACCATACCTAAAAGCGGGATGTTTTTTTTAACAGGCAATTTACAAAATTTTTGCAAATCTTCTTTGTCTTTGGATTTATTAGTGATATCTTTGACAGAAAAATTCTTGGCAATAAATTTATCTGTTTGGGGATTCCAAATATTATAATCCAGGCCGTTTAAGATTCCGAATAATGAATTACGCCGTTTGCCCAAAACGCCTTCCAAGCCAAACCCGAACTCCTTTGTCTGTATTTCTTTGCTATAGGTGGGGCTTACAGTATTAATAATATCGGAAAATTCCATACCTGCCTTTAAAAAATTTATCTTGCCATAAAACTCTAATCCTTCGATGCCAAATAAACTCCAGGCAAGGCCAAGCTTAGGAAATTCTTCTTTTGGGAATAATCCCTGATAACCGATATTATGTATGGTTAATATCGTACGCATATCTTGATAGAATGCGTCACTCTTATAGAGATTCTTTAAATAAACCGGTACCAATGATGCCTGCCAATCATGTATATGAATAACATCTGCCTTATAATTTATTTCTTTCAATAAACTTAGCGCTCTCTTGCAAAAATAGGAGAACCTTTCAAGATTATCTTTATAATCACCGAATTTATCTACATATAAGCTGTCCCGAAAAAAATATTTATCGTTCTCAATAAAATAGACTTTAATATTTTTTCCTATAACTGAGTATGAAATATCATCTTTGAGCCTTGTAATTGTAAATTTGGAATCCTGAATTGCCTTATACCTTGGCATAATAATAATTACTTCTTGATTTTGTTCTTCTAGCGCTAAAGGTAACGCTCCGCAAACATCAGCCAAGCCGCCTGTCTTGGCAAAAGGAACAACCTCTGCCGCGCATATCGCTATTTTCATATAATTGCCTCCATATCTAACCAGTTTTTACCTTTCTTCATGCTTATTCTAATCGGCACATCTAATTTCAATACGTGTTCCATGTGATTTTTTACTAATTCCGCAAGGCCATTTAATTCATCAAGCGGAACATTAAAGACCAATTCATCGTGAATTTGTAAAATCATTTTTGTCTTTAGGCTCTTTTCTCTAATCTCTTGATGTATCTGAATCATCGCTAATTTTATCAAATCACTGGCTGAGCCCTGAATAGGAGTATTTACGGCTTGGCGCTCGGCAAGCTGCCTAATACCCTGATTCTTATTGTTAATCTCCGGGAGATACCTTCTTCTGCCCAAGATTGTTGTCACAAACCCTTCAACTTTCGCAATTTTGATTTGCTCTTCAATGTAAACTTTAACCTTTTTATATTTTAAAAAATAGGCATCGATAAAATTCTGCGCTTCTGTCGTGCCTATTCCTAAATCACGCGAAAGGCCCCATGAGCTAAGCCCATAGACAATCCCGAAATTTATTCTTTTGGCAACCTCGCGCATCAGAGCTGTTACGTCTTTCTCCTGGACTGCGTAAATTAAAGAAGCTGTCGCTTTATGAATATCTTTATTTTCCCTAAATGCCTCAATCAAATTATCATCTTTCGATAAATGGGCCAAGATCCTTAGTTCTATCTGAGAATAATCACTTGAAAGCAATTCATCTTTGGGCCCGTAAGCTATTATTGCGCGGCGAATTAAGCTGCCGACATCAGTCTTTATCGGCAGATTCTGCAAATTTGGGTTTGTAGAACTTAATCTTCCCGTTTCTGTTCCTGTTTGATTAAAACAAGTATGGATCCTACCGGTTTTCTTATCAATTAATTCCGGCAATGTATCCACGTAAGTATTCTTGAGTTTGGTTAACTGACGATATTCCAATAACAATTGAGGTAATTCATGCAAAACAGCTAATGTTTTTAAAACTTCCTCATCCGTAGAGGGGCCAGTCTTGGTTTTTTTAACCACGGGTAATTTTAATTTTTCAAAGAGAATTTCCCTTAGCTGTTTCGGGGAATTTATATTAAACTCAAGCTGGCTAATCCGATAAATATCCTCAATTAATTGTTTTAGCCTTTTGTCCAGGTCTTTTGAAAGCTGTGTTAAAACCTCTACATCTAACTTAATACCGGATAACTCCATTTCGCTTAAGACACTGACTAACGGCATTTCTGTTTCTCTAAAAAGTTTCTCGAGTGATTTCTGGGTAAGCTCTTTTTCTAATTTTTTCCTTAATTCCAGAATTAACTTTATTGCCCCAGAATTATCTAAGTGCTCACCTTGAACGGCAAATTTTAAATAATCCCAGGCAACATCAATTAAACTATTGTATGACTTTGAAGGATTAATCAGGTAGCTAGCAATCATCGTATCGAAATATATTCCCTCTAGAATTATTCCTGATTGGCTCAAGAAAAATTTTACTTTTTTTAAATCATGGCCTATCTTTTCTATTCTCTGATCAGCAAGTATATTTTTTATATTGGTGCCGAAGCTTTCTAAGCGAAAAAATTTATCATTAGCGAAAAAAACAATATCCTTATCCCCTTCCCCATAGAGGACCAACTCATCTGGCGCATTAATAAAGCCCTTAAGGGCTTTGTCTTCTAATGATTGGATTTTTATATCAGAAGGCGTTTCTTTTTCAACAGGCAAATCTTTTAATAATTTCTTAAATTCCAAATATTTAAATATTCTAAATAATTCTTTATATTTGGGCTGCCCAATTTTTAAATCCTGAAGGTTAAAATCCAGGTTCATTTCTTTATCTAAAAGTGCGAGTTCCTTATTCACTCCTACTCTTTCAAGATTATCTTTAATGGATTGTTTAATCTTCTCCGATTCTATATTCTCAATATCTTGCAATAAATTTTTTAGAGACCCGAATTTTTTAATTAAACTGGAGGCGGTCTTTTCGCCGATACCGGGTACACCGGGTATATTATCCACGCTATCCCCCATCAATGAGATAATATCAGGTATCTTTTCAGGTTCAATTCCATAACGCTCTAAAACTTTATCTCTATCGTAAAGTATCCCAGTATCTTTATAGGGGCTAAAAACCAGGGTATTTTGATCAACCAACTGCAATATATCTTTATCGGAACTAATAATTGTAACGCCGACCTTCTTTTCCTTTGCCTTTTTGGCTAAGGTAGCGATAATATCATCCGCCTCAAACCCCTCTTTTTCAAAAATCGTAATCCCGTAAGCCTTAACCACCTCTTTGATTAAGGGAATTTGGCCTACTAATCCACTAGGCATAGGAGGCCTATTCATCTTATAATCAGTGAATTTTTTAGTTCTAAAAGTATCTCTTGAGATATCAAAACAAACCGCCAGATAACCCGGTTTTTGTTCCTTTAGGATTTTATTCAGAATATTAATGAAACCATATATTGCATTTGTCGCCTGGCCAAATGACGTAGAGAAAACGGGTAACGCATAAAATGCCCGGTAACAAAAAGCATTAGCATCAATTAAATATAATCTTTTTTCGCTCATTAATTATAAATCATGGATTCTTTTCTTTGGCAGGGAACTAAATCTTGTGGCTGCTATCTTGATAACAATCTTGTCTGAAGTTGTTCTATAAATTCTTTCATACTGTCAATCGAAGGATCGAGTTGCCAGGCATTCAATGCTTGTTTATAAGCTATTTCTAAATCTCCTTTTCCAAGACTACATTTAGCTTTTTCAAAATAATCTTTAGCAAGCTCTTTATTATTTTTCTTTGTAAGCTTCTTTTTAGCAGAATCGTCCTTTACCGGAATCACCGCCTTAGCAAGCGCTTTATTGTTTTTCTTTGAAAGTTTCTTTTTAGCAGAAACATCTTTTACCAAATCCATTACTTCTTGTTCTTTTGTGTCAACCCTCGCCTCACCGAGGCTTAAACAGATATCGCCGTAACGTGCCTTTGCCTTAATCGTCCAAGTATCATCGGGCCCTCCCAGTTGTGCTCTTTTCTTCCAGTAGAGGGCGGCATTCTTTAAATCACGCTTGTTTTCATATAGCAAAGCTAGATTCGTATAAGCGCTTAAATAATAAGGGTCTATTATAATTGCCTTTAAATAACTTTCCTCTGCGCGCTCGATTGCGCCGGATGCTTCATAAAGTACACCTAAATCATTATAAGCAACCTCAAATGAGGGATCTAATTCAACGGCTTTTTGATAATTAGTAAACGCGGTTTCTAAATCACCTCTGTTTTGTGCTTCTAATCCTTGGTAACGATATATCCGCGCTTGTTCCTGTAAACTCGTTAAATCTTCTTCTTTCGGGCTACGCTTCTTCCTTTTTTCTCTCTTCGCTGGAACTATCTCTTTCCCTATCGAAGAAGATTCCCTTGTTTCTTTAGTTTTTGTTGAGCTGATAGTACCACTTCTACCAAAAAATAAATCAGCTGGTCTATCCTCTGCAAAAAGTAATGAACATGCTCCAAGAGTTAATGCTATTATATAGGAAATAGTTATTTTATGGTGTAGAAAAGTATATAATACTTTTCTAACCACTGAAAATCGCAATAGGTTATCGCTGAAAACGATTTTCTTGAAATTTTTAAAGGAAGGATTAGGCATATATTTTATATATTTATTATATCAATAATTTGCACCAGGTCAAGTAAAAAATTACATTAAAGGTTCCATCTCCAATACCGGATGTTTTACCTTTGTCAAGAATTCTACAAGCTGCTGGGAAGTCGTCGTTTGAGTTTCGTCTGCAATCTTTTCAATTAAATCCACTTCTCCTAATTCCTCTGCGCGTTTATTTAATTTATCGATGAGCAACTCTTTTAATTCTTTCGGCATCCAAACTAACCTTTTTAAACCGCCTTCAGCTGAAATAAATTTCTTACTGGCAATATAAAGTTTACCCACACCCAAAAATCCCGGAGTCTGTACTCCTCCGCCGACAGAACCGGCTAAAGTAGTAAATGTCATCCCTGAAGGCGTCATACCGGAATAATCACGGTGCACTACCATTATCCCGTTTACCTCAGGGATAATTGCCACGATACACTCAAAACACCCGCACGATGACTGGGGTGAATCCATCAAAGAATACATATTTACGCTTTCAATGGTCTTGTTTGATTTATTATAGACAAAATCATTTATATTCTTCCATTGTCCTTTTAGCTTATCAGTAGCCTCACCTTTAGCTATCGGTTGATTGGGGCCTGTAGGCGTAATCTCATATGAAGCCTTGCCGTCAAGCCAGGAATAAGCGCCGCAAAGGCCCAGTCGTTCAGGCGTAATAATACAAATGTGGTTAGGCGCAAATGACTGGCATAAAAGACACGAATAAAAAGTATCCACACTTTCATCGGTCATACCGCCAAGCCGCTCGTCACGCTCATTATAAACTTTTTTTGCCTCAGGCAATAAACTATCCACACTAGCTTGCTGGGTAAAAAGTTTAATCTGTACTTTATCAATAATAGCATTATATTCCTGATGTAACATCGCGTGCAAGATTACGCCGATGTGTTTTAAGCGAAACCCCTTATCAAAGGAATCCCTGGAGATCCTGACCCAATTCATGTCCCTTTGGCCAACATGCATTAAGCCCATGGCATAATTGACAAACCTATGCACCTGGCGCTCTAAAATCGGCTCAAAGTCTTTTTGCATTTTTCGGCCAGCTACTTCAATTATAATTGCTAACGGCAATGATTTGCTTGCCTGCGGCAAATTATCAATATCCGTACCGATCAATTCTACCCGGCCATCCTCTACTTCATCCATTTTCTTTGTGGTAAGAAATTCAAACGCAGAACTTGCCTTTCCTCCAAATTCAACATGCAATTGTTCTCTTCTTACGCGCTCGCCTTCAAATGCAGCGGCATAAGCAACAGGCACGGGAATATTACTTACTTTAACCTTTACCCCTCTTATTTCAAGGCAGCGAGAAACAATCTTTTTATAATCTAATTCCTTGACTAATGCTTCATATGTAGTAACTCCTGATGCTTTTATTTCAGGGATATCTGTATCAGCAATTACCGGAAAACCCATACAAATTGCACCGGCCCCTGTAGCAAATTTTATTTCATCGATTTCTCCTAAGGCTAAACCAAAAGCAAACACTCGTTCTTTAGTATAGTTTAAACACTTTTGCGCCTGGCCCGGTTTAATCCCGCCGAAAGTTAATGCCGACCGAATCGCAAAATTCAAAACATAAACCGCCGATATGGTATCGCGGCCATAAGGAACAATATAATTATCCCAACCCATTTGCACATTCTCTTCTAACAATTGATCAATAATGGACCTGGAACCAACACAAGACCCAACAAAGGTCAAAATATTTTTTCCCTGCAGCTGCCTGACTATTTCCACGGCTTTTTTATTATCTGACGCAGCCCCCAGGATTAAGGCAACTCCGGGCATGCGGCCATCCACAAGTTGTATTCCTAATTGGCGCAAAATCGAATCAGTACAAAAACCAACACAGTCTTTTTCCGGATCCTGAGCGTATAAATAACGTAAGGCCACAATTATTTCTTCGGAAAATAACGCGGACATTCCGGCATCTAAGGCATCGCCCAAATAAGGAAGCCAAACTTTTTCAGACGGCAAGCCGGGTAACAATGACTTTGCATGCTCTAAAACAGCTAAAGCATCTTTTAATGTCTCAACTTTAGCGCCCAGGAGCGCATTGGCTAGGGGCAAATAGAATGCTGTTTCGGGAAATCCGATTTTTTGTGCCATACCTTTTTCTTTAATCGCTTTGTTTAAAAAATCAGATGCTTGTTTATAAATTTGGCTTGCTCCTTGAATTGCCAACGTCGCCACTTCCTTAGACATAGATACTCTCCTTATCTTTCAAAAAACTCATGATATCCGGATAACCAAAATTTTCCGAAAGTAATTTATCTTTTGTACCTGAAACATTTATTCTTTCCCTGATTAATTTTAAAAAGATGCCGCTTTTTTCTATATTGCCTACTAATATCGCGCCCACAATAACATTACCTTTTAGGATTATTTTCTTATAAATATTTGTCTTGGTATCTAAAACCTTTAATTCTTCAAAAGCCCCCTCATCTTTTATTTTATAAATACCTAACGAAACAGCAGGTAGGCCGAAGAACTCAATTGAATTCATGCCTAAAGAACCATCATAATTAATATTATCGCCAGCCATATTCGCGCCGGCAATTTTTCCCTGTTCGACGGCAACTGGCCAGAGCGCATTCATCGCAAGCGCGCCAATAGTCAAATCAAAGCTTTCGCATACGTCGCCGGCAGTATAAATGCCGGGCACATTAGTCTCCAGATGATTACCAGCAATGATGCCCTCATTAAATTTTATTTCCGTATCCTTAATTAAATCTATATTCGGCGATACGCCCTTGCCCACCACAACCAGAGAACAACCCAAGGCTTTTCCTGAATCAAGTTTCACCGCTTTAATGTCTCCATTACCGATAATCTCCGTAACGTCTTGCCCGAAAATTAATTCAATGCCGTTTTCTTCCAATCTCTTGGCTACAATACTGCTAGCTTCAGAATCTAACATCTGAGATAAAACTTGCTTGGATTTAATAATAACTTTTACCTCAACTCTCCTTTTCTTTAAAGCATAGGCGGCTTTCAGGCCAATGAGGCCGCCGCCTAAAACACAGGCGCTCTTTGTGACCGGAAGCAGCCCCTCTATTTCTTTAGCATTCTTAATAGTGCGAAAACCGAATATCCCTCTTTTCTTAATTCCTTGAGTCTGGGGGAATTTTGCAGACGCGCCAGTAGCAATTAACAGAGAATCAAAACCCAAAACAGTTTTATCTTCGCAAATGACGCGGTTTTTTTTCGGATCAACCCGGGCAACCTTTTTATTTAAAATAAGTTCAATATTATTTTCCTTATAGAATTCTTGCGCCCGGTATAAAATTTTATCTTCTTTAATTTCTCCGGCCAAATAATATGAGATAAGGCAACGGCAATAGCTGGGATAATCCTCATCCGAGATAACGATGATTTTAGAGTCATTATCTTTTTGCCTTATTGCTTCCACTGCGGCAATACCCGCGGCTGAATTTCCTATGATTACAAACTGTTTCATACCTTAAACCTTCCCCCCCTCTCCTAAGAAATGAATCTGGTGGTTTTCGAGCGCATGTCGATTTTAGCCAAAGCAGCTTGAGTATTTTCGGGAATCCGAACGCGAAAGCATTCGGACGGCGAGGATGTTCGAGCCCGTCCTGGGACGTAAGTCCCGACGGGCGAGTTCCGCAGCCGCCGAAAATACGAAAGACCTTTGGCGTAAAAAAATCGACTTAAGCGAGAAAATCACCGGATTCATTTATTAATAATTACTTCTTCCTGCCAGATAATTGCAGCCGTAGGACAAGCCTTAACGCAGGCAGGTTCGTCTTTATCAATACACTTATCACAACGCAAAGGGATTTTTGTTTTTATATTCGGCCTGATAGCGCCATAAGGGCAAACCATGACACACATCCAGCAACCCACGCAGCGTGTTTCATCATGCAAGACCATACCTTTTTCCTTATCATAAACTAATGCCGCTGCCATACAGGCATCCACGCATTTGGGATCCTTACAATGCCGACAAGAAACCGGATAATTTTTTTTAGCTACCGCAAAAACTTTCTTGCGTGGAAGAGACTGGACTTCTTCTTTTAACGCCTTAAATAATTCCCCCGTAATAGAATGCACTACGGCACAAGCGACCTCGCAGGATTTGCAAGCTAAACACTTATCTACTTGATAATATAGTTGCTTCATGGTTTACGAGTTACTGATACATTGCTGGCTTTAAATTTAAAGCCTTGCGCTTCTTATCAATATGTTCAATCATTTTTTTAGCCATCTCAAGAGGATCATCGCAAAATTCAAATCTTCCCCCAACAAAACCTTCCAAGTCTTTAGTCAGGTACTCTGTCAGTTTCTCGCTCCCTAATGTGGCAAAGGGGCTCCCGCCAAAAATAGTATAAATGCCTGAAGCAACAAAATAGAATCCGATTGTGATTGCTTTCTCCGACATCCATTCTGGCGCACAACCTGCCGCAGGAATATCCGAGAGATCTTCTCCTAAGCCGCCTTCCGCAATGACTTGCGCAGCTGCTGTTAGGATGCGTGAATTATCTACACAAGATCCCAAATGCAAAACCGGAGGAATACCAACCGCCTCACAAATTTCCTGTAACCCGCGGCCTGCATAAATTTTTGCTGCCTCTGGTATTAATAAGCCTTGTTTTGCGCAGGCAATCGCAGAACAACCAGTCTGTAAAACCAAAACGTCATTTTTGATAAGTTCCTTTACCAAAGCGGTATGAAAAGAATCATGCGTCACTTTGGGGTTGTTGCATCCGACTACGCCTGCTAAACCGCGGATCTTTCCGGAAATAATCGCCTCATTCAAAGGCCTGTAAGAAGGCCGGTATTTACCGCCTAATATCTGAAAAACTACATCCTTGGTAAAGCCGGCGACTAAATCCATCTCTTGCTGAGGAATATTCACCCTTTCTTTATTTCGCTTAGCAAAATTCTCTACGCCGATTTTAATAATCTTTTTTGCTGTTTCATAGGCATCTTTTATTTCAAACTCTATATGGGTTACGCCGGGGAAACGCGCCTTGGAACTAGTGGTAACAAGTTTAGTATGATAACAGCTGGCAATTTCCTTTAACGCCGGCATGATACACTGCACATCCACCATCATCAACTCAACACTACCGGTGATAATAGCTAATTCCTGCTGTAAGAAATTTCCCGCAACCGGTATTCCATGGCGCATCAATATTTCATTGGCCGTACAACAAATTCCCGCTAAATTAATCCCTTCTGCACCTAAGCTTTTTGCAAGTTTCAATAATTCCGGATCCTGCGCTGCCTTTACCGCCATGTCAGACAAAACCGGCTCATGTCCATGCACCACGATATTAACATAATTTTTCTTTAAGACGCCTAAGTTAACTTTTCCTCTTATAGGCACAGGGCTGCCTAAGATGGCATCTTGGACGTCTGTAGCAATCATCGAACCGCCCCAGCCATCAGAAAGCGCACAACGCATAGCATTATTAATGATATTTTTGTAGTCGCAATCTACGCCCATAGTTGTCGTATGTAATAATTCCACTACTTCCCTATCAATGCCGCGCGGAACAAGATTCATTTTCTTCCAAATCTGCTGGCGTTTTTGAGGAGCTCTTTTTGTAAAAACAAGCTCACCCTCTTGTTTACCGAATTCCTCGAGTAATTTTTGAGAAAGTTCCTTTGCAATCTGTTCTTTTGGTTTATTAATATCAATTCCGAATTCCAGCGCTAGATTTTTAAATTTCTCAACATCTAATACCTCATAAGTATGCGTATGTTCTCCTTTGGCGCCATGCGTATGAGCAATAGACAACAAAGACAAGGTAAGCGCCACGTCTCTTCCATGGTCAGAATGTGCCGATGCTCCGACTGCAATCTTACGCGCTAAATTTCTGGCGGCAATTGTATCTGCGCTAGCTCCGCACGCGCCAACTTGTGCGCCTTCGCCAAAAGGGTCAATTCGGCAGGGCCCCATATTACAAATCGTGCAGCATAGCCCTAATTGGCCAAAGCCGCATTGCGGCATTTGCGCCTCTAACCTATCCCAAACTGTCTTAATATTTTCATCCTGGGCTTTTTTTAAAACCTCCTGCGTGGCTAAATCTATAGACTTCTTTTCGATGCTAGACATTAGTTTACCTCCATATCTATTTTTCTAATTATAAATTCGATGCGTCTAAAACTTTTGGCACTACCTTATCCCAGCCAATAGGCATAAGATGAATTCCATTGCACATAGGAATCAATTCTTTCACTAACCGCGCGGCAATCTCAACTGATTTTGCCTGCTTATCCTTTATTTCTTCCATTTCCTTTATTAGATCATCCGGCACAAATACACCGGCAACATTTTTGTTCATGTAGCGCGCCATTCCGGCAGATTTCAATAAAACAATTCCTGCCATAATTGTGGTTTTTAGATGCTTAGCCTTATTTAAGAAATTTTCAAAAACTTTTATATCATAGACTGCCTGTGTCTGAAAAAATTCGGCTCCGGAAGCGATCTTTTTTTCCATCTTAATAATCTGCGGCTCTAACGGATCAGCTCCAGGGTTTACTACCGCACCCATACAAAATTTTGGCGGCATGCCAATTAGTTTATTTCCCTTCATATCCATTCCTTCCTGAAGTTTCCTTGCAACTTGCAGCAATTGCACTGAATCCAAATCAAAAACCGGTTTTGCTTCAGGATGGTCGCCTAATGCAGGATGGTCGCCAGTTAAAAGCAAAAGATTCTCGATTCCTAAAGCTGCTGCAGAAAGAATATCCGACTGTAAAGCCAGGCGGTTCCTGTCCCGGCAAGTCAGCTGAAAAATCGGCTCATGCCCTTTTTGTTTTAAAAGGCTGCAAACCGCTAAAGACCCCAGGCGCATTACTGAACTCTGCAAATCAGTAACATTAATTCCGTCTACGCGGCCACGGATAAGCTCGGCATCTTCTAAAAGTTGCTTTGTTTCTATGCCTTTCGGCGGCCCGATTTCCGAAGTCAGCAAAAACTTCCCAGCTTGTAATTTCTCTTTAAAGGTCATTTGATCCACTCTATTCCAGAACTACTAAATGAATCTATCGTTTTTCTCGCTCAAGGTAGGTTTTTTACCCCGGCAATCAGCTTAAATCTCTTCGAGATTTAAGCGCCGGCCCTACGGGCAAATCCTGAGTTTCGTGAAACGAAAGTCAGGATTTGGGTTACGCCAAAGATCTTTCGCAGTCTCGGCGGCTGCGGAACTCGCCCGTCGGCGCTAACGCGCCAGGACGGGCTCAAACATCCTCGCCGTCCGAATGCTTCCGCGTTCGGATTCCCTCGACTGCTCAAGCTGCTTTGGCTAAAACCTACATTCGCTCGAAAACCACTAGATTCATTTAGTAAAGAGCTATTGTTGCAATTTCGCCGCTTCGACTAAATTACGCATTAACATTGTTACTGTTAAAGGGCCTACTCCACCGGGAACAGGCGTAATAAAAGCAGCTCGTTTTTCTGCTGCTTCAAATTCAACATCACCGACGATTTTATCAACGACTCTATTTATGCCAACATCAATAACAATTGCGCCAACTTTCACTAAATCGCCCTTGATTAATCCGGCCTTGCCAACTGCGACAATTAGAACTTCTGCTCTTTTTACATGTTCCTCTAATTTCCCAGCAATGCTAGTACCAATATGGCAGACTGTTACAGTAGCAAATTTTTCCAACAATAATAATGCTAAGGGCTTACCTACTATTTCACTGTGGCCTACCACCACTACTTCCTTACCGTATAAATCTATAGCAGTGCTATTTATTAACTCCATTACTGCCGCAGCTGTACAAGGAACAATTCTCGCCTTGCCAA
>JAZDFW010000027.1:0-22220 GCA_043807505.1 Candidatus Omnitrophota bacterium
CCGCTTCTGGTACCACCTAATATAAAAGTAATTTTACCCATATTTTTTTAAATGCGAGATGTCGTTTAATGATTTGATTTTTGGCGTATTGTTTTTATATTCAACAATGCTCATACTGGCAGAACGCGGAATTTGTTCCCAGAAATTCCTTGTTTTCAAGATGCCGGTAATAAAAATGCTAATTGCGCCTCCATGACATACTAAAGCAATTGTTTTATTACGGTTACCGGAGATTATTTTGTTTAAAGTTTTGGTTATTCTTTTTTTAAAATCGCGTAAATGTTCGCCTTTAGGGATTTTAATGCTAAAAGGATCCTTAAGCCATTTTTTATAGATATCAGGATATTTTTGCATAATTTCATCGTAGGTTAACCCCTCAAAACACCCAAAATGTATTTCCCTTAGGCTAGAAATTTTTTTAATCCTTGCTTTTTTAAAAACGATTTCCGCGGTCTGTATGGCGCGAGTTCTATCGCTTGAGTAAACCTTATGGATTTTAATTCTTTTCAACCTTTTATGTAAACATTGGGCTTGTTTTTTTCCTCTTTCGCTAAGTGAAACATTAAGAAAGCCGCAATATCTTTTTTTTAAATTAAACTCTGTTTCGCCGTGGCGAATCAAGATTAACCTAGTAGTAGGCATTTATTTTTCTCCTGAAACTAAAAGCACATAGGGCTTATGGCTTATGGGGTTATCTTTTACTATTACCACAGTCTTATATATCGTTTCGATATTTTGATATGTTAATACTTCAGTTGGCGCGCCAGATTTGAAAATTTTGCCCTCGTTAAGCAAAACAATCCGGTTACAATATTCGCTAGCCAAGTTTAAATCATGTAAAACCATCACGATAGTAAGATTATTTCGGTGATTTAATTTCTTCAATAAATCTAAAATTTGTATTTGATGCCCGATATCCAAATGTGAAGTCGGTTCATCTAAGAACAATAAAATAGGTTCGCCCGCCAAGGCTTTAGCAATAATTACGCGCTGGCGCTCACCTGAGCTTAATTCATCTATTTTTTTTTCCTTTAAATTTAGAGTGTCGGTCATCTTGAGAGAATTGTCAGCGATTTCATAATCTTTGCTAGTTTCAAGTTGTAATCTTTTAAGATGCGGAATTCTGCCCATTAAAACAATTTCTAAAACCGTAAATGGAAAATTAAATGCCGCATCCTGCGCGACAAAAGCTACTTTGCGGCAAAAACTTTTCAAGTTCATACAATTGATATCATTTCCTTCAAGAAGTATGTTTCCTTTTTGTGGGACTAAAATTCTGCTAAGCAGGCGAAGTAAAGTTGTTTTGCCGGAGCCATTAGGGCCGATAATACCTAAAAAATCCCCTTTTTTTAAATCTAGAGAAATATCTTTTAAGATTGTCTCTGCATGGTAGCCGGCATATATATTATTTATTTTTAAGATCGCTTCCATTATTTAACTTTAACCCTTCTCTTTAATAAAAAAATAAACGTTGGCACTCCTAAAAGCGCGGTTATTACTCCTATCGGGATCTCTAAGGGAGAGAAAACAGTCCGCGAGAGAGTATCGGAAATTACCATAAATATTGCTGAGGCCACACACGTTGTAGGAATAAGGATCTTGTGATTTGGCCCTACAACCAAACGCATCAAGTGAGGTATCATTAATCCTACAAAACCGATAACGCCGCAAATACAGACTAAGCTTGCGGTGATCAATGAGGCAACTACGATGAGAATTATTTTGACTCTTTCAATATCTACTCCTAAATGAATTGCCTCTTCTTCACCTAAGCTAATTGCGTTTAGATCCTGAGAAAACACATAAATTAGCGCAATCCCTAGAATTACTATTAAGCTAACCATAAAAAGCAGCTTGATATCATATACCGCAAGGCTTCCCCACAACCACCAGCTCATATCATGTAATGCTTCATTATTAGAGATGGAAATTAAAAATACCACGACAGCCGAAGAGGCTATCGAAATAATAACTCCCGAAAGGATTAAAGACTGATCTGTTATTTTATTATTTTGACGGGCAAGGTTATATACTAATATTATGCTTAAAAGAGCGCCGATAAATGCGGTAAATGGAAGATAAACCCTGGAAATTCCCGCAATAATCGTTAACACTGCAGCTAATCCTGCGCCGCTAGAGGTACCCAATAAATATGGCTCAGCAAGAGAATTCCTTAAGATTGCCTGCAGCACAATACCGGAAACTGCCAGGCCGCTGCCTGCTATAATTGCCACTAACACCCTGAAGAGGCGTAAACTTAAAATCAATCGGTTTTCTTTCAAGAATAATTCTTTAATCGGGATATTTACAGAACCATTTACAACAGCGAATACTAAAGCAGCGCATAATATTAAAAATAACAGCAGTATTCTTCTTTTTAAATATAGGTTCATCTTTTTACTTAAGGGTATAACCGCCTGTATATCTCTTTTAGGGCCTCTGCTGTCCGGGGCCCTGCCCGTAACAAAACGTTATGATCAATATCGCTATAAACACGATTATTCTTCAACGCCGAAATATTGTTCCAACCAAGGCGTTTTTCCATCAGCTTTCTTGGTTTTTCTTTGTCCATATAAGTAAGGATTATACAGTCGGGGTTTCGCCTGATTACCTCTTCGGCGCTAAAAATACTATGAGCTTTTTTAGTATCATAGGCGATATTAATGCCGCCGGCTAAAGTAATTAATTCATCTAAAAAAGAGCCGTATCCGGCGGTAGTTAAAGGATTACCCCAGATTTCGATAAATACCTTTGGCCGGTTTTTTTCAGGGATTAATTTAACTAAACGCGTAACTTCTTCAATTTCATCTTGAATAGATTTAATTAAAACTTCTGCTTGGTTATCTTTATGAGTAACCTTGGCGATATCACGAATCGAATTAAATAATTCTTTAAAATTCAGCGGGTTACTTACGTAAAAATTAAGCTTCAGCTGTTTTAATTCTGTAACTACAGGAGCCTGTTCTGTCCCGGTACAGAAAATGTAATCCGGCTTTAGATAGATGATCTTTTCAATATTTGGCCGGCTAAAATTTCCCACCAATTCTTTAGTTTGTGCTTTCGGCGGATAATTACAATATAAAGTTACGCCAACAATCTCATCGTCCAGCCCTAAAGCAAATAAAATCTCTGTAGTGGAAGGCGCAAGAGAAATGTAGCGCGGCTTTTCTTTAGTAGGGACTGTCCCCTCATAAGCTATTGCAAAGTTTCCTAAGGGGACTAGTCCTAGAAGGACAGTAATCAATAATAGTCTTTTCATATAAATAAAAAACCCGTTTCAGCGTTTTTTAAACACTAAAATCGGGTTGCACCCTTTTTTCTATGGCCCTTTCCACGAAGTAAAACTTTAATATAGGCAGGTCTTCTGACTTGAGGATTAATTCTACCTACTGCGCCTTCCCATCCTGACATCTGCCAGAACAGTGGCTTTTGCAGTTTTCGTCTCCCCTTACAGCAGCGGGACTGTGTCCGATTTTAACGGCCTTCCCTCTTCCTATATTTATATTCTCAAAAATTACGATATCGCATTATGAGGCAAAAGTCAAGTAAAATCACTAGAAGTTTCTTAATACTCTATTCCTATTCTTGCCTTTACGCCTTTATGAAAATAATGCTTTTTTTCTTTAATTTCACTTACTAAATCAGCTAATTTTAAAATTGATGGATGCGCACAACGGCCGGTAAGAATTAATTCAGTTTTACAAGGCACATCCTTGATAAGCTTGATGACGTCTTGTAGTTTAATTAGCTTTAATTTCAAGGCAATGTTTATTTCATCGATTATCACAATGTCATAAATTTTCATTGTGATAATTTCTTTTACTCTTTTTAGGCCCTCATTAGCTAGCAACCTGTCTTTTAAAGAAGGCCGATTACGGATAAAACAGCTTCCTCCAAACTGTTCAACTGTTATATTTTTAATTTTTTTTAAAGCATGGTGTTCGCTGCAGATTTTACCCTTGATAAACTGGGCTATATATACTTTTAATCCTGCCCCGGCTGCTCTTAAAGCCAACCCCAATGCCGCGGTAGTTTTACCTTTACCATTACCGGTGTATACCTGTATCATTAGTGCTTCCTTAACCTAAGATTAATCCATAATTCTCTGATTATTAATTTAAAAAATCTAATTGAATCAATGAGCGGATTAATTTTGCTTTTTTCTCCTCTGTATATTGAATCAATAGGCACAGATTCAATTTTAAACCCTGAACGCGCAGCCTTTATTAAAATTTCCGATTCGGTATCATATTTGCAAGTCCTTAAGTTAAGGATTCTTAATACATCGCTTTTTATCAGCCGAAATCCACACTGTGTATCGGGAATTTCCTGTTTTACAATTGATGAAATGAGCCTTGACATGAATTTATTAGTTAAAACGCGCAGCAAAGGCATATTTCTTTTTTTTGACATTCTGTTGCCGATAATAATACCACTATTTGAATTAGGGATTGCGCTTAAAAAAACCGGTATGTCTTTGGGTGAATGTTGGCCGTCACCATCCATAGTGATTACCGCTTCCATTCCTTTATCCAGGGCATAATGAAAACCCGCAGCTAAAGCCGCACCTTTACCTTTATTGGCCTTATTTTTTATAACAGTTGCGCCGCCTACACCAGCAATCTCCGCGGTATTATCATTTGAGCCATCATCAACAACTAATACGTCTAAACCAAGTTTACAGATTGTGCTTATAATTCCACCGATTGCCTTTGATTCGTTAAATGTAGGAATGATAACGCAAAGTTTCATTTTTTTTCTTCTATCCAAAATCTCTTAAACATATACCACTGTTCCGGATACTTCCTGATATAATCCTGAATAATATTTTTATAATTTTCAATTAAGTGTTTTAAATCTTGATTCTTGTCGCTAGACGCACTAAATTCAAGCGGTTTCTCAAACCTTAGGGTAAGCCCATCATCGTCATTCCTATACATAAATCCAGGCATCAAAACAGCCCCTGTCTTCAAAGCAAAGGCTGCCGGGCCTATGGGAAAAAAAGAAGGTTTACCAAAAAAATCTAACACTATGCCTTTTTCTGTAAAATCTCTGTCACCGGCTAAAGCCAAAACTTCATTTTTCTTTAAAACATCGAGGCATTGCCTTGCTGCCTTTCCTAAAGGGATAACCTTGAAGTTTTTACTTTGCCTTTGGCGATTAAAAAAATTGTTTATTTGCTTATTTTTATGCGGCAGGGCGACAGCTGAAAAAGGATAACCAAGGAGAGCAACAACAACACCGCCTAATTCCCAATTTCCCAGATGCGCGCTAACCACAATTAAGCCCTTACCTTTTGCCAAGGCCTGATCAATATAGCCCTTGTTTTCTACATGCACATATTTATTAATATAACTTAAGTCCATCCTGGAGAAACGAAAAAAATCAGTAAGGTATTTGGCAAAATTCCTGAATAACTTTATCCGGATCTGATTAATTTCTTGATCGCTTTTTTGCGGGAATATTACTTTAAGGTTTTCTTTTACCGCTTGCTTATCGGCCTTAGCGAATAAATAATTGATATCGCTAATCAAAACGGCAATACTATAGGCGATTTTTAACGGAAAGCTTAAAACAATAAATTGGCCCAGCTTAATCAAAAAATAATTATACATGTTTCAGGCTTAAAAGCAGCTTAGCTATATCAAAACTTGCATTGGGTTTACTTACTTTTTCGGCAGCAATGCGCATTTCGCGTAATTTTTCCTCAGAGGCCAATAAATCATCGATAACTAAATTCATGTTTTCTAAGTCATCGACTTTAATCGCTGCCCCGATTTTGGTCAGGTAAGCAGTATTATTTGCTTCTTGCCCCGGTATAGGGCTAATAATTAACATGGGTATTTTTTTTACCAATGCCTCAGCCGTTGTTATGCCGCCTGGTTTTGTAATAATAATATTTGAAATCTCCATAAGCTCAAAAACATTATCGACATATCCGAAAATTAAATACTTATTCTTCATTTTTTTTGTTTTCTTTACAAGGGACTTATAAAGTCTTTTATTATTTCCGGTAATCACTAACACTTGAATATCGTATTTAATTTTTTCTAAAGACTCGATAATTGTCTTTATCGGGCCTAATCCCTGTCCGCCACCCATAATTAATAAGGTTGGTAAATCGCTTTTTAAATTCAGCTTTTTAAAACATTCAGCCTTATCGACGGTAGAGTTAAATATTGGGTCAAAAGGAATCCCCAGAGGTTTTATTCTGTCAATTGGCACGTCTTTTTGCGCTAAGCGTAAACCGACTTCTTCGGAAGGCGTGACATAATAATTTACCGTATCATAAATCCAATAAGAATGAGGGACGTAGTCCGTAAGCACGGCAATTAGCGGAATATCTGAATTATAAATTTTTTTATAATCCGCTATCATCCCGCAAGGAAAGGCCTGGGTACAAGCAACAAGATCAGGCTTAAATTTATTGAAAAGGTTCTTAAACTTTTGAGAATTAAATTTATGGAGGGATGTCTTAATAACTTCTAAGCTTTTTATTACATCGGGGTTATCATACAAATATTCCCAAACTTGGGGAGTATTTTTAATGACAGTCATATAAAGGCTATTAATTATTTTTTCTGAAATCGGATTAGTATAATTAAAGGCATTGAAATTCAAAATTTCGGTCTCAGGGGCCAATATTTTCAATGCCTTCTCGATAGCCAAGGTTGCGCTATGATGGCCTGAAATTTCTGAGATATACATTAAAATAATACGCTTACCAGCCATAAAATATAACTTCCTTTTCCTATTCCTAAAAATAATAGATTTATATTATACCATTTAATTAAAGCTAATCAATAAGTAAGTGGATAATTAGGGAAGTTTATTTCTTAAGGGTTGTATTGAATTGTTTGGTTAAAGCAGGGATAATTTGATTTAGGTCTCCAACAATGCCATAAGTAGCAATCTTAAAAATCGGAGCTTCCGGATCCTTATTAATAGCGACGATGATTTTTGAAGAAGACATGCCGACAAGATGTTGGATTTGGCCTGAAATACCACAGGCAAAATATATCTTTGGCGCGACTGTTCTTCCTGTTTGGCCTATCTGATGTGAATAAGGCATCCATCCTGAATCAACTGCCGCGCGCGATGAACCAACCGCGGCATTTAATACATGGGCAAGCTCTTCTAATATCCTGAAATTTTCTTTACTCCCCATACCTCTGCCGCCGGAAACAATGATATCTGCCTCTGCGATATTAACTAAAGTTTCAATCTCTTCGACAATATCTAAAAGTTTGGTGCGAGAGAAATATACAAAAGATTCAAAGCTTTCCCGGATAATTTTTCCTTTTCTGTGTTTATCCGGCGCAATCGGCTGCATCACCTTATGGCGTACTGTTGCCATCTGCGGCCGGTAATTAGGGCTGATGATTGTTGCCATAATATTGCCGCCGAAAGCCGGGCGAGTCTGCAAAAGTATCTTCTTGACAGGCTCAATATCCAGGCCAGTGCAATCAGCAGTCAGTCCTGCTTTTATATTTATTGCAACCCGTGAAATTAGCGATCTGCCTATAGCAGTCGCGCCAGATAACAGTATCTCCGGCTTATACTTCTGAATAAGCCTTACTAAAATATTTGTGTATGGCTCATCCTGAAAATTGGCAATTTCCGGAGCCTCTACTAAATAAATATTGTCTGAGCCATGCCAAATAACCTCATCCAACTGATCTTTCAAGTCATTACCGATTAAAACACCGCTAACATCACAATCAAGTTTTTTAGCTAATTCTTGGGCCTTGCCCAAAAGTTCATAGGAAACCGATTGAATTTTGCCGTTCTTTTGCTCAATAAATACCCAAATCCCCTTATAATCTTTAATATCTGGTTGCACACAACTGGTGGCACTTGATTTCTCTAAAAGGATAGCTTTAAATTTGCAAGAACTTACACATGCGCCGCAAAGTGTGCATTTGTTTAAATCGATTAGCGCTTTTTTATTTATAATCCGTATGGCATCAAAAGGGCAAGCTTTAACGCATACTGTACAGCCCGTGCATTTTTCAATAATTATCTGTATCGGCATAACTAAACTACCTCTCCCTTGAGCAATCCCGCTAATTTTTCTGCAATCTCCGGGATTTCCCCTGTCAATATCTGGCCGCCTATTCTTTGTGGCGGCGTAAAAATTTTTACTACTTGAGTAGGAGAACCAGATAAACCAATGTTTTGCGGGTCTAAATCAAGGTCTTTCTGCGTCCAAAGGGTAATTTTAGCAGATTTTGCCCGCATTAATCCCTTTAATGAAGGAAGACGCGGTTCATTTATTTCTTTAACTACGGTTAAAAGCGCGGGAAGCGGCGTTTCAATTATTTCGAATCCTTCCTCCATCATTCTTTCTACGCGCATAGTTTTATCTTTTACTTCCTCTATCTTTTTAACATAAGTTACCTGTGGGATATTAAGATGGGTAGAGATTCCCGGGCCTACCTGAGCAGTATCACCGTCAGACGCCTGCTTACCACAGAGAATTAGATCAAATTCACCGAGTTTCTTTATCGCCCCTGCCAAGGTATAGCTGGTAGCCCAGGTATCGCTTCCGGCAAAAGCACGGTCACAGACTAAGATACCTTCATCAGCTCCTAAAGAAATTGCTTCTCTTAAGGCTGCTTCTGCCTGAGGAGGCCCCATGGTAATAATAGTTAATTTACCGGTGAATCTTTCTTTTAAACGGATGCCTTCTTCAATAGCATACATATCAAAAGGATTGATAATAGCTTTAACGCCTTCGCGGATCAAAGTATTGGTCTCGGGGTTAATTCTCACTTCGGTAGTTTCCGGGACTTGTTTTATACAAACTATTATATTCATAACTTTGCCGCCTCTTTTATTACCTGTAAAGCAATAATGTTGCGCTGAATCTGATTAGTTCCTTCGTAAATTTGGGTAATTTTGGCATCACGCACATATTTTTCAATCGGGTAATCTTTCATATAGCCGTATCCGCCGAAAATTTGTAATGCATCAACCGAGACCTTCATTGCCACATCAGAAGCATACATCTTTGCCATGGCTGATTCTTTTGATACGCTTGTAATACCCGCATCTACCATCCTGGCGGTTGAGTAAACTAAACCCCTGGCTGCTTCTATTTCTGTAGCCATATCGGCAATCATCCACTGAATTCCCTGAAAACTGGAAATAGATTTTCCAAACTGATGCCTCTCTTTAGCATATTTTACCGCCAAGTCAAGCGCTCCTTGCGCGATACCAAGCGCTTGTGCGGCAACACCCGGCCGAGACATATCAAATGTCCTCATCGTTACAACAAAACCCATGCCTTCCTTGGAAATAAGGTTTTCTTTAGGAATTTTGCAATCGGTAAATATTAATTCACTGGTCGAAGAAGCGCGAATGCCAAATTTATCCTCTTTTTTGCCAAAGCTAAATCCAGGAGTACCCTTTTCTACGATAAAAGCTGAAGCCCCGCGCGCGCCTCTTGTTTTATCTGTCATTGCAATTACTATATAAGTTTCGGCATCACCGCCATTGGTAATAAAATGCTTTAAGCCGTTTAAAATATAATAATCGCCTGCTTTTTTCGCGGTAGTTTTAATTGCTGAAGCATCAGACCCTGCTTCTGGTTCGGTAACTGCGAATGCGGCAACTTTTTTACCACTTGCCAAATCAGGAAGATATTTTTGTTTTTGTGCGTCATTTCCAAAAAGCACTATAGGGAAGGTGCCTAAAGCCGAAGCTGCGTAGCAAACTGCTATTCCACCGCATGCGCGCGATAGCTCTTCAGTCGCAAGGCAAAGGCCAAGCACATTTATTCCCATCCCACCATAAGTTTCTGGAATAAATAATCCAAAAAGCCCTGCTTGAGCAATTATTTTAATAATTTCCCAGGGATATTCTTCGGTCTGGTCATATTTCGCGGCAACCGGACGAATTTTTTCTACCGCGATTTTACGGGACAATTCCTGTACCATTTTTTGTTCTTCAGTCAATAAATAATCCATTTCTCCTCCTTAAATAAACAATGCCACTGGCGTTTATTGTTTATTTTGCAATATTTTTCAATAAGGCTATTTCCTGACAATTGGGGAATTTGGGACAATTAATGCATTCTGCCCAAATTTTATGAGGCAGGTCATCGTGTTTTACCCGTTTAAACCCTAATTTTTGAAAATATTTAAGCTGGTAGGTAAGGACAAATACTCTTTTTGCCCCTATCTCTTTTGCTTCTTCTATGCAGGCGCTAATTAACTGCCTGCCAACTCCTTTGCTTTGCATATTTTTTTGGACTGCCAGTGATTTAATCTCAGCTAAATCGTCCCAGGAAATATGCAAAGCAGCACATCCAATAACCTTTCTGGTTTCTTCGTAAACCCAAAAATCCCTTAAATTTTCATACAGTTCATTTAAGGACCTCGCGAGCATTAAATCTTTGTCCGCAAAAAAATTTATTAAGCTCTGGATTTGTTTTATATCTTCAATCCGTGCTTTTCTTATCATTATTTTATTTCCATCTTCTTGGCCACAACCACAATGCCGGATTCAGTAACCATAAACCTCTTTCTATCTTCCTCTAAATTATAACCAATAACCATACCTTGAGGAATAATAACATCTTTATCAATGATTGCCCGTTTTATCTTAGCATATCTTCCAACATTCACACTTTCCATCAATATAGAATCATAAACCTGGCTATAGCTATTAATTCTTACATTCGGAGAAAGGATTGTTCGTTGGATCCTTCCGCCACTAACAATACTACCGCCAGAAACTATAGAATCAAGCGCTAGGCCCACGCGCCCTGCAACTTCATCTCCGGAAAATACGGTTTTAGCAGGCGGATATTGCTCCTGATATGTCCTGATGGGCCATTCTTTATCGTAAAGATTAAACACAGGATCAACCTGTATCAAATCTAAATTAGCCTCATAATAGGCATCGAGGGTTCCAATATCACGCCAATATTTTGCCTCTTTTTTATTTTCATCAATAAAATTATAAGCAGCTATTTTATAACCTTTCTTGATCATCTGCGGAATAATTTCTTTGCCAAAATCATGGGCAGAACTTGTTTTTTTGGCATCTTCATGCAGCTCATCCATAAGCGCGGCTGTTTTAAAAACATAAATTCCCATAGACGCATAAATTTTATCCGGATGCCCGGGAATAGTCTTTGGTTTTACAGGTTTCTCTTCAAATCCGCGAACTCGGCCCACGCTATCTACTTCAACCACTCCTAACTGGGCAGCCTTTTCTTTGTCTACTTCCACAACGCCGACAGTAAGATCAGCATCTACCTCACGGTGAAAATCTATCATATTATAATAATTCATTTTATAAACATGATCGCCGGCCAAAATTAAAACTTCATCGGGTTGATCCATCTCCATAGTATAAAGATTCTGGTATATTGCATCTGCTGTCCCCAGATACCAAGTATCGCCTATTCTTTGCTGAGCCGGAAGTAATTCAACAAAATGCTCCAATTCAGAAGGAAGAAAATTCCAGCCTAAACGGATATGCCTTTGTAATGATGCGGATTTATATTGAGTAAGTACATAAATTCGGCGCAGCCCTGAATTAATACAATTGCTCAAAGTAAAATCGATAATCCGATAAATTCCCCCGAATGGCACCGCTGGTTTTGCGCGGTCCTTGGTTAAAGGATAAAGCCGTTCTCCTTTTCCGCCAGCCATAATAAATGTCAATACTTTTTTCATCATCTTAAAAATGCTCCGAGTATGCCGCGTCGAATCATCATTATCGCAATCGCGGCAAGTAAAATATACATGATTTTAGAAAATGCCCTAATTCCACTTGGGCCGATAAACTTCATAATATAATCGGCTTTTATCAAAGTAAGCCAGACGATAAACATATTTAATAACAAAGATACGAAAGTCGCGGCTAATCCGTATGAGTCCAGTATAATCAGTGTTGTAGTCAACACCGCAGGACCGGTGATTAAAGGCGTGCCTAACGGAAAAATACCTACTTCTCTATCGTGTGCATGGGTAAGCACGCTTTTTTCCCCGTTAGGAAGCAGCAGCCTCATAGAAATCACAAAAAGCAAGACGCCTCCTGCAATCTGAAAATCAGGAATAGTAATCCCTAAAATCGTCAGGATCGCTTTCCCGATAGACATAAATATAATTGCCGCAGATGTTGCTGTTACTACGGCATCGCGGACTATTTTTTTTCTTTGTTTTTCGCTATCCTTTTCTACGAGCGCTAAATAAATCGGAATATTGGCAATAGCATCAAATGCCACAAATATCGGAATAAAAGCCAATATGTAAGGTTCGAATATTTTCAACATACCTAAATTATACTACCAACTTTTAGCTGCTTCAAGAAGAAACTTTACTCTTTATGTTAATAGAAATTTTATTAATCAAAGGCAGGCACAAAAAACTAGTTAATGCCGATAAAATAATCAGCCACTTTAAACCCACTAGAGGCAATAAAAATGCCCCAGACAGGTTACTGGTAACAAGCGCTAAATTGCTTATACTGCAAAGTAACGCGAACGAAGTAGCCTCAAGGCCATTAATGGATTCTCTTGCCATAAAATCCATAACCATCAAAAATATAAACATCCCTATCAGGCTATATACTATATCATAGATAACCGCGGTGACAGGCGTATAATAAAGATAACTCAAAGTAGTTATAGCCCCTAAAAAGACCGAAAAAAAGAGCCATTTTTTAATATTTATTCTTTGGCTGAATTTATAATAAAGAAACGAGCCGATAATTGAAAAAATCGTGGCTATTGTCCCTAATACGCCGATCCAGATTTTACTCCATTTAAATGCATCTCTTTGAATAAAGAAAAGCGGCGTGCCAAAAGAAGGAGAATACTTGTATAGGAATATAAATAGCCCGACGATCAGTAAATTTTTATTGGTAAATAACTTCTTTAAATCCAAAAATAAAGTCGATGGGGCATTAGTCCCGGATGCCTCCTCTTTATAAAGATACGCGATAAGGCCTACTGCCAGATAAACCGGAACCAAACACAAAAAACCCATCCGGTACCCCCATTTTTCCGCGATATAGCCGCCGCCTATGCCGGTAATTAACCCTGCCACTGAAATTGACAGCCACTGAATACTCTGGATTTTGCCGGTTACATTTTGTTTTTTGCCTTCTACGCACATAACTCCATCTACCGCTACATCTCTAAAAGCGGCATTAGTAGAATTTATTATTAACATGCTAACAAGTATAATAATCGGCAGTTGGCTTAAGCCTAAAATCAATGCCAAAATAATATCAAATGCTAATGCGATAAAAATCCAAATTCTTTTGCTAAAAAAATTGTCAATAAGATACCCAATAATTGGTTTTACTAACCAAGCAAAAGTTGTAATGCTTGAGATAACCATTATTTTTTCAGGCGAAAAACGCAAGGTTTCTTTTAAGTAATAAAATAGGCCCTGCGAAGGCAGGGCCTCTATACCTTGTGTAAAATATACAGCGCTACTTAAAGCAAAAACCCAAAATAATTTTTTATTCACATCGAATTTTTTTAATTTTGTTTAGGCGCCTCTGGTTGTTTAGGTAATTCCTTAGCCGGTACAGCCGTTTGTGTACTTTGAGTTGCCGGTACCGCAGTTGATACCGGTTGAACGCTTCGCATTAATGATTTTCCCTGCCTTGAAGATAATACTGCCAGGCTTAAACATGTGATAAAAAAGAGCACCGATAATACAGTCGTGGTTTTGGTTAAAAACGCGCTGGTCTTTGTGCCAAACACCGATTCAACGCCTGAGAAACCCTCAACTAACCCTCCACCGCGGCCTGCCTGAATTAAAACAACAATCATCAATAAAACACAAATGATCACATGTAAAATGGTTATTAGTGTTATCATTTTTTAATTTCACTCGCTTTCTTTACTATATCTGCAAACGATTCTATTTTTAGGCTTGCCCCTCCGACTAACGCACCATCTACATCGGGTTGCTGCATAAGCTCAATGATATTTTCCGGCTTTACGCTGCCTCCGTATTGAATCCTAACAACATCCGCGATATCTTTATTATACATCTTTTTTAATAAATCCCTAATATACTTATGCACTTCCTGGGCTTGAGCGCTTGTTGCTGTCTTCCCTGTGCCAATTGCCCAAACCGGCTCATAAGCAACTACGATTTTTAAAATATCCTCTTGGTTTATTTCTTTAAGGCTGTTTTGCAATTGATTATCCAATACCTTGAATGTCAGATCTTTTTCTCTCTCTGCCAAAGTTTCACCAACACAAACAATAGGCAGGAGCCCGTATTTTAAAGCAGCATTTATTTTTTTATTTACGGTTTCATTGGTTTCGCCAAAGTATTGCCTGCGTTCAGAATGGCCGATAATTACATATTTTGTTCCTGTATCTTGTAGCATTTTTGGGGAAATTTCTCCGGTAAAAGCACCTTCTTCCTCCCAAAAAACATCTTGCGCGCCCATAAGTATGTTGCTTGTTTCTAATGCGTCCGCTAAATACGCAAGTAAGGTATAAGGCGGACAAACCACAATATCCATATCTTCTATTTTGTAGAGTTCTCTTCTTAAGGCAACCACTAATTCCTGGCCCTCTTTAAGAGTTTTATACATCTTCCAGTTTCCTGCAATAATAGTCTTACGCATTTATTTCTCCGAAAGGGCCGCTACCCCAGGCAGCTGCTTTCCCTCTAAGAACTCTAAACTTGCTCCTCCGCCGGTTGAGATATGAGTCATTTTATCTTCTAATTTAAATTTAGTAACTGCAGCAGCTGTATCACCGCCTCCGATAATCGTGGTGGCGCCTAAAGTAGCGATAAACTTAGCTATTTCCTGCGTCCCTCTAGCAAAAGGATCCATCTCAAATATCCCCAGAGGCCCGTTCCAGACTATTGTCTTAGCTGATTTTAACTTAGCCTCAAACAACTCTATTGTCTTTGGCCCGATATCCACTGCGATTTTCCCTTCAGGAATCTGGTCACCTACAATTTCGCTTTTTGCAGCAGGGTCAATTCTTTCTACCACCAGGTTATCTACGGGCAATAGAATATCCTTATTTAATTTCTTAGCTTGGCTTAAAATATCCTTGGCTAAATCCAGTTTGTCTTTTTCTAACTTGGAATTTCCAATCTCCTTACCCTGCGCCTTAAGAAAGGTATAGGCCATGCCTCCGCCAATAATAATAGCGTCGCATTTAGGAAGCAGGTTTTTAATTACTCCGATTTTATCGCTAACCTTAGCCCCGCCTAAAATTACCATAAAAGGCCGTTTTGGATCCTGTATTGCATTACCTAAATAAGCTATTTCTTTTTCTAGAAGGAATCCTGCGGCAGATTTAAGGTAATGAGTAACGCCTTCTGTTGAGGCATGGGAACGGTGAGCTGTCCCAAAAGCATCATTAACGTAAATCTCACCCAGGGAAGCCAATTGTTTGGCAAACCCAGGGTCATTTGCCTCTTCTTCAGCATGAAATCGCAAATTTTCCAACAAGACTATTCTTTCTTTGCCTGAGCCTATCTCCTGCTTGATATTATCTCCTACGCAGTCATCCAGGAACCTTACCGACTCACCCAAAAGGCCGGCTAGCCTTTCTGCTACCGGCTTAAGGCCGTATTTAGCTACCACCTTACCATCCGGCCTGCCTAAATGGCTGATCAAAATAAGCTTTTTTGCTCCATTCTGCAGAATATATTTTATAGTAGGGAGTGTGGCTTTAATTCGGGTATCATCCGTAATTTTTAAGGAGTCATCTTGCGGCACATTAAAGTCAGCGCGCATTAAAACCTTCTTCCCCTTTAAGTCAATATCCTTTACAGTCAGTTTATTCATCTTATTCATACATTGTCATTGCGAGGGAGCAAAGCGACCGAAGCAATCTCAAAATCTGGACAACTGTGATAATATATCTTAAATTAGATTAATTGTCAATAGTGGCCCGTTCTTTGAAACGTAAAAACAAGAATAGGCTGCTGATTTTTAAAAAAACTATCACCAGGCATGTATTTAGCAGCCCTAGGATCGGCAAAAATATTATCCCGCCAAAAATTCCGGCAAGCCAACCTCCGATAAGGTCAAAAAAATACAGTACACCTGAAGCCTGGCCTATCCCTGTGTTTGATTTTACCAAATATATTTGGCAAGCTAGTGGAAATTCCGCTCCGGTTAGGAAGCCGGTAAAGAAGAATAAGAGCAGAAAAACCATTTGCGCGAATTCAGCATGGCTATTTATTGTCAATATTACAAATCCCAACAATAAACTAAAGATTAATATTATTGCCTCTAACCAAAAGAATAACTTTAAAGGGCTTTTTATCCTTTTTGTGTTAGCTGAAATGAGTATACTCCCTGAGGCAATACCTGCCATAAGAACACTCACTAATAAACCAATCATTTGGTAAAGATATCCATAAACTACCTGATAGCTGAATACCAAAATCAGGTTCACTAACATTGCAAAAAATCCTGTGGTAAAAATACAATATGCTGTGCTAACTTTTAATTTTGCTTTTGATCTAAATTTAACCAGAAATAAAATTATGGTTATGAGTAATATTAAGAGCAGCAAAATTTTTAAATCCAATACCTGCATGGTTTTTAAAACTCCGTAGGCGCCAGAGGAAAACTGTTTATTCCATAAAATTGTTGAAACGAAAACAGCAAAAGGCTTAAAATCTGAGTTTACTTTTCCGGCAGCATTAAGCATTGAGCTTTTAAACCATATTAGTTGCTGATCGTTTAGGCGGTAATTAAAATAGGCTGGCGTAAGATTTTTTGCGGTAATTTTACGTTCGTCCATTCTTTGCGAAATTTCTGCCGCGGTTAATTGTGAAATTTTAGCTGAATTAGATGCAAGTATTATATTGTAGTCTCCGGGAATAATACGGATATAAGAATAAACTTCACCAAGTGCGTTTAAAATACAGGCATTCAAGTCTTTCAATTCTTGGCTTAGATAAGTAAACGAACCGGGAAGGCAGAAACTAAATATACCATCCTGATTAAGATGAATTTTAACTAAAAGAAAAAATTCTTTGGTAAATAAGCGGTTAATTGATAAATCAGACGGCATTGATAATCCCAAAAGAATGACATCGAATTTAGTCGTAGTCTTTCTTAAAAAAGCTTTGCTATCAGTATTGATTATTTTTACTCTCCTATCGGTTAACTCTTTTTGGGTTAAATCAGCAGGGAATTTCCTTAGTAACTGGATTATTAAAGGGTCTAACTCGGCATAATCAATTGTATTAACATTATGCTTAAGCACCTCATTAATCAATCCTCCGGCACCTGCACCTAAAAGAAGAATTGTTTTGGGAGAATTATTGAATAATAACGGTATATTTGCGAAATCTTCTACAAATTGCATGTTCGGATAAGGCGTAACAATTACAGGCGAGCCGTTATAATAAAAGGTATATTGCTCATTACTCTTAGTCGCGACGATATTTCCGTAAACCGAATTGCTAGAAGCCAAAATTTCTTGTCCTGGCCACTGCCTATTAATGGAATATATTTGAATATCTTTCGCATAGAAACCAAATAAAGATACAAAAACTAAAGCTGCAATTAAACCTAATTTTAATAACTTAGTTTGAGCATATTTAAAAAGCTGCAGGCAAAGCACAATATTTAACAATAAAACAATAAAAATAACCTGGAATGAATTAAATTGCGGGATTAAAAAATACGTATAAAGCAATCCTCCGATAAGCGTCCCTATAGTCTCCCAAGCATATACCTTGCCAATTTTTGAAGTTATTTTACATGCGGTACTAAAAAGCGCCCCATGGCAGAAACTTATTGGCAGGATAATTAAAAGTGAGGTTAAAAATATTACAGAGAGGTTTACTGATTCTCCAAATGGTATGCCAACTAACCCCTTAAAAGCCCGGCAAAAATATATTGATAGCGGTAGAACTAAACAAAATATTAGCTGCAAACCAACAAAAACGCCGATTTTATCTTTGCTTTTTTCAATGATTCTACCCAGCGCGTAAGCGCCTAATGCCTCAGAAATCAGCCAATTCGCCAGGATTATTCCAATAGTCAGTTCATTGCCATTAAAACTTACTAATAGCTCACGTAGCAACACAATCTGCGCTGTAATACCGCTTAAACCGGTAATAAAAATCGAGGCAATAAAAATATTATTCATTAAGGGAAGCTTTAACTTTTAGATAGTGGACTTAAGTCTATTTTTGTTGCAGTAATAGTCAGCGCTAATATAAGCCAAAAGAATGTTGCTAACTGTACGGAATAAAGCTGCGTATCGAAAAAAATGTGCACTAACAATCCGAAAAATCCACAAACTAAACCCATTAAAAGAGGATTATTGGTAAGCCTTACTTTTTTTATGCCTCCAAACAAAACCGCGCCTATAAACAAAAGAAAACTTAATAAACTAAATATTCCTGTTTCAGCCCAAATCTGAAAATAACAATTGTGAGCATATGATATATACGAATTTGGTTCATATTTTGAAAAATTAGCCATAAACGTGCCTATTCCCATACCGAAAAATGGATGTTCATTAATCATTTTCCATGCTGCCAGCCAATATCTAAACCTATCACTATCGCCGCCGGCCTTAAAAGTAGAAAATACCCTTTCATGGGATACGGGCAATAAGAATAGAACAACAACTAGAAGAAAAACAGGAATTAACCGCTTAATATTGCCCCTAGAAAGAATAGCTATAAAAATAAACGAAATAAACATAGCTAACCAGCTTCCGCGTGAAAAAGTAAAAATAATACAAACACCCAGAAGAATTCCTAATAAACCAGCAGACAATCTATATGAAAATTTCAATTTCTTTACAATTAGTATTGAAAAAATTAAGCTTAAGAGGACTACTAGATACGAGCCAAAATCATTATAATGATTGAATGATGCAGTTATGCCATAAAATCCATCAGCCAGAGAAAGATTTTTATGCCTAAACAAATCAAGGCCGATAAATTTTTGAATGATCCCATCAATACCGATTATTGCGGATGAGAAAATAAGGATAAGGTATGCTTTTTTGAACCTCGTAAAATTAGGTATGGTATCAATTACTACTAAACAAATTGCAATCCGCTTCATCCACTTTAAAATTAAAGCGATCAAGCTTTGTTGAATATGTGCTCCGCTATTTAACAAAGACAACGCGCTAAAGAAAATAAAAAGAAGTGGGAATATGTATTTATAAGATTTGAGGAACTTAAAATCAGGCTTAATGATTTTTTTAATAATAAAACCCAGGAAAAGAAAACCGGTAAACGATTCAATTGCGGCTATAGAAATAGGGATAAAAAATATTAATGCGTATACGCTATATTCGCAAAGCCAGTCACAATATTTATATATTTTTTCTTTCATTTTTTACAGTAATTAATTTCAATTATTATACCATAAACTAATTAGAAATAAAGTCTTAAAATCTTTAGTAATTAATACGCCCCTTTCCCTTTTATTACTGCGGGAATAGTCCATAAAAGGATATTTATATCTAGTCCTAATGACCAGTTCTCAACATACCAGATATCCCAACGCATCCAGTTATTGAATTTTAGATCGGACCTTCCTTTTACCTGGGCTAACCCTGTAATTCCCGGCCTGATATTTAGCCGCGGGATATGCTTGTTTTCGATTTTATTACTTTCTTCAACTGGAAAAGGCCTTGGGCCGACTAAGCTCATATCTCCTTTTAAGACATTGATTAACTGAGGTAGCTCATCTATGCTGTATTTACGCAGGAACCTCCCCATCTTTGTCAGGCGAGGATCGTTGCGGATCTTAAAAATCGGCCCTTCCACTTCAGATTTATCCTTTAAGGTTTCTTTATAGCTATCCGCATTCCTGACCATGGAACGGAATTTATACAGGTCAAAGATAACTCCTTTTTTTCCGGAACGTTTTGAAACATAAAATACCGGGCCGGGGCTTTCCAATTTGATTAAAAAAGTAACTATTGCAAATAAAGGTAAAAATAAAATCAAAATTAAACTTGAAATAGCTATATCCAGTAATCGCTTAGCTATGCTGTCGGTATCATGGCCGATTTTCTCAAAATAAGTCATTAGGGGAATAGCGCCTATATAATTCAACTTCACCTGACGGTATGGTAAGCTAAAATACTCAGCTACTATTCTCACAGACCTACCCATCTTTGTCCCTTTTTGGATTATTTCTGCGGCAATTTTTCGCTCAGAAGGAATAGTAACATAAATTTCATCAATAAAGTATTTGTTTACGATTTGCTCAATATCGTTAATTCTGCCTAAAATTTTAATCCCGACTATTTCGCCTGTCTTTGTATCATCAAGAAATCCAATAGTCCTTATCCCTAGGTAAGGGAAGGTCTTGATCTCTTCCACAAGAGCCAAGCCCATGCTTCCGGCCCCTACAATTAACACATTGTAATTGGCATACCCCCTTTGGATTAAATACCGGACATAGATGCGCTTTATCAACCTCCAGATAGAAAGGCTGAATAATAAGAAAAGGGCTGATTCGACAAAAACCGTTCGCGAAAAGATATCTATCTTTAGAACAAATATAATCAATGCAGTTAAAATAGAGGAGAATAAAACGCATTTTGCCACCTTAAGCGATTCCGCTGAAATACTCAAATAACGGTCAGTATAGTAAAGAATGGCATTATGTAAGAAAAAAAGTAAAACCACTCCCCAAAAAAAATAAGTTGACAAATATGACCTGATGCCGGCCGTGTAATGCGGCACTAAATCAGGGTTGAATTTAAAAGGCAGATAAAATGATACGATTATAAGCGTAATATCAATAAAAAAATAAATAATATGTATTCGGCTCTTTAGTTTAAACATGGGGAATATTGTACCATAATTTTACTTATTTAATAATGATTTTATAGGTTTGGAGACTAATTCCACTAACACATAATAAACAAAGAGCGGGTAATTTATTAAATATCTGCGCCACAAACGCTTAGGCTCTGTAATTAACCGAAATAGCCATTCAAAACCACTATCCCGCATCCAACGCGGCGCCTGAGGTTTTGTCCCGGCAATAAAATCAAAAGCCGCGCCTACGCCTATCAAAACAGGGGCATTAATCCTGCTTCTGTGTTCATACATCCACAAATCCTGCTTCGGAGAACCTAAGCCTACCCAGACTATATCGGAATTGCTGCTATTAATATCCTCTACTACTTTATCGTCTTCATCTTTGGATAACTGTCGGAAGGGCGGAGAAAAAAATCCACTAATAATTAAACCAGGATATTTTCTATTTAGTTTTTCTTTTAATTTACCTAAGACATCCGGGCTTGAACCATAAAAATAATTATTATACCCATTTTCCCCGGAAATATCGCACATCTTCTGCATTAATTCCGGGCCATAAACCCTTTTTATATTTTTGTACCCCTGCAGCCTTCCTATCCAAACCACCGCCATACCGTCAGGCGTAATTAAATCCGCGGAATTAACGCTCATAAGCACCTTTTCATTTCTTTTACATTCCATAATTGTGCTAACGGGGCATACGCAAATATACTTTTTTTGCCTTTTTGATATCGCATCCTCTATCAACGAAAAGGCATCATTCATATCTATCGCTGAAATCCCCACGTTTAAAATATAAAATTTATTTAACTTCTTTTCGGCCATAGGTTTTATTATGGAGCCCTCCCGGGCTAAAGCCTCAGGGTTCCTAAGGGCGGAATACTCAAGCGGCCACAACTTATCCGCACCCTAAAGGGTGCAGTTTTAGGCCGCGGAGTATAAACTAATAGCAGCGCAAAAATGAACAAATAAATAATCGATGTTTTAACAAGAATAACTAACTCGAATATTTCATATTTCTCCAAAATTACTCCGGGTAAATATTTCTTAAGTAGAACCCTAGGAAAGCGAAAAAAGAACAATAAAAACACGAGAATTCTTTTTTTAAAAAATGGATCGGGGTCATCTTATACTTCTATTCTTTATATCTTCACCGGGACAGTATCCTTTTAAATTAAACAAGTATAGCTTAATTCTTGATACTATTTTTTAGGAAAGTCCTCAAGGTATAAAACAAATAATCGATATGTTCTTTACCTAAATCCTGATGAACTCCGATATGCAGGCCATTATTACCGATGTATTCCGCATTCGGGAAATCGCCCAATTTATTGCCTAGATAATAAAATCCGGGACACTGAGTAGGCATTGATGAAAATAAATCTCTGGTTTCGATCCCATTTTTTTCCAGGTAATCCGTTAATTGATTCCTGGTAAAAGATACTC
>JAZDFW010000028.1:0-9046 GCA_043807505.1 Candidatus Omnitrophota bacterium
GTTTCTTTCGGATTATAAATCAGATCGTAGACAAGCATACCTTCATGAAGCAGCTCTTTGTTAACTAAACAAGCCTCGGTATCCTTCATGCCAATAGGTGTTGCATTCACTAATAAATCACTTGTTTTAATATTAAGCCCGTTAATAGAGCTTGAAAGCCGGAAATCTGTTTTTCTAAAATGCTCTTTTAAAGAGTTAACTAGAGTCTCGGCTTTTACAGTATCTTTGTCAAAAATCGCGATTGATTTTACTCTGGCTATACTTAAGTAAACAGAAATAGCTTTACTAGCGCCTCCGGCACCTAAAATAGCAACTTTTTTATTTTTTGGCTCAAATAACAGGTCTTGCCTCAGGTGTTTTATAAAACCATCTCCATCGGTATTATAACCTTCGAGTTTATCATCCATAACCCTCTTTATGGTATTAACTGCGCCAATTAGCTTTACTTCTTGCGATAAACTATTTAAAAACGGGAGTACTTTTTCTTTATAGGGAATTGTAACATTAACACCCCAAATGTTTTCTTTATTAAAAAACCCGAAGAACTCTTTCAATTCTTCGGGTTTTTTCTCAAATAACTTATATTCGGCATCTAGATTTAATGCGCCAAATGCCGCATTATGCATAAACGGTGAAAGGCTGTGTTTAACAGGATACCCCAGGACACCATATATCTTAATTTTATTCATTACCTACTTTTAAAAGAAAAAATTATAGGCTTTCTATTTTATTAAGAGCGTTAATATAGGCCCTAATCGAAGACTCAATAATATCAGTGCTTGAACCACGGCAAGCAACTACTTTTCCTTTAGCTTTTAGCTTAAGGCTCACTTCTCCGAGCGCATCTTTACCTTTAGTAACTGCTTCAATACGATAATCTTGGAGTTCTCCCTTAATACCGGTAATTTTATCGATTGCCTTGAAACAGGCATCAACCGGGCCGTCACCAGAAGATTTTGCGGACATTACCTTGTTTTTATACCGCAAAGAAATATTGGCAATAGGAGTTATATTTGAACCAGAATTTATTGTAAAATTCTCCAGTTTCCAGATTGACTTACTCAGCTTTATCTCATCTTCAACTATTGAGATTAGATCATCATCGAAAATATTCTTTTTCTTATCGGCAAGCGCCTTGAAACGAACGTTTACTTTATCAAGTTGTTGAACATTTAATTTAAATCCTAATTCTTTTAATCGCTCATCTAAAGCATGCCTGCCTGAATGCTTCCCTAAGACTATCCCTGTTCCGATGAATCCGACATCCTCCGGTTTTATGATCTCATAGGTAGAGCGTTCTTTGAGAACGCCATCCTGATGAATACCGGATTCATGACGAAAGGCATTGCCCCCGACAATCGCTTTATTGGGTGCCACCACAAAACCTGTGAGCTTACTGACCAAACGGGAAACCTTATAGATCTGGTTTGTTTTAATCTGAGGCGCGACATTCTTAAACATGTCGCGGCGCGTCTTAATATTCATAATGATCTCTTCCATTGAGGCATTTCCCGCGCGCTCACCGATTCCGTTAATCGTGCACTCAACTTGCCTGGCGCCATTTTTTATTGCCTCCAGGGAATTTGCGACAGCAAGGCCTAAATCATTATGGCAATGAACTGAGATAATCGTTTTATCAATATTGGTTACGTTTTCTTTGATTTCCTTAATAAGGCTGCCGTATTCTTGCGGCTGGGCATAGCCGACAGTATCGGGAATATTTACCGTAGTTGCACCTGCTTTAATAACTGCCTCAATAACCTGAAATAAAAATTCTCTTTCGCTGCGCGAGGCATCTTCCGGAGAAAATTCTATATCCTGGCAGAGTTTTCTGGCATATTTAACGCTTTCCTTTGCAAGGCGTATAATTTCGTCTTCGGCTTTTTTTAATTTATACCGCATATGGATCTTTGAAGTCGCTAAGAATACATGTATGCGCGCATTTTTGGCATATTTCAGGGCTTCATACGCAGCATCGATATCAGCTTTAATGGCTCGGCTTAGGCCGCAGATAACCGGCCCTTTAATGGCCTTGGCGATCTGTTTAACTGATTCAAAGTCACCTTGGCTAGAAACAGGAAAACCTGCCTCAATTACATCAACACCCAAATCGCAAAGCGCATGAGCAATTTCTAATTTTTCCGCGGCATTTAGGCTGGCTCCCGGTGCCTGTTCTCCGTCTCTTAAAGTTGTATCGAATATTATTAGCTTGTCCATATTTTTGTTTGCACCTGGTGCTAAATTGAACGGGCACCTGCCCCTTTTAAGAGGGACAGGTGCGAGATTAAATTTGCAGACGGTGCTATTTTTTCATCCAAGGCATCATCTCTCTGAGCCTCTTGCCTACTTCCTCTATCGGATGATTATCGCCATCAGCCAAAAGCTTATTAAAATTCAGCCTTCCGGTTTCATTTTCTTTAATCCATTCCCTGGCAAATTTTCCTGTTTTAATTTCTTTCAAAATCTTTTTCATCTCCTTGCGCGTCTTTTGAGTAATAATTCTAGGGCCGCGGCTTAAGTCTCCATAGCAGGCGGTATTAGAAACTCCCCTGCGCATACCTGAGATACCCTTTTCCTGAATTAAATCGGTAATTAATTTTAATTCGTGCAAGACTTCAAAATAAGCGATCTCCGGCTGATATCCTGCTTCAATTAAAGTATCAAAACCTGCCTTGATTAATTCACTGGCGCCTCCGCAAAGCACTGCCTGTTCTCCAAAAAGATCGGTTTCAGTCTCTTCTTCAAAAGTGGTCTCGATAACACCCGCGGTTGTCGATTTAATTGCCTTTGCATAAGCCAAAGCTAATTTTAAAGCATTACCTGTGGCATCCTGATAAATTGCCACCAACGCCGGGACACCTTTACCCTCTTCATACATTTTTCTAACTAATGCACCCGGCCCTTTTGGCGCAACCATAAAAACATCGACATTTTTCGGCGGCTTGATCTGTTTGAATCTAATATTAAAACCGTGAGAAAAACAAAGCGCTTTTCCCTTTTTTAAATTAGGCTTTATACTCTCATTATAAACTTTAGCCTGCACATGATCCTGAGTTAAAATCTGAATTATGTCCGCCTGCTTTGCTGCTTCAGCAGCCAAAAGGGGATCAAATCCGTCTTTTTTTGCCAGCTCATAATTAGGGGTGCCGGCCATTTCCGAAACCACCACTTTAACAAGCGAATCCCTTAAGCATAAAGACTGCCCGCGGCCCTGAATACCATAGCCGATAATCGCAACAGTCAAATCTCTCAATAAATTTAGATCTGCATCCGAGTCATAATAAACCTTTGCCATTGCTAAGCCTCCTTTAATTATTCAATTACCAGTTTTCCTGTCCTAACTAATTCCTTGATCCCGAATTTATTCAGCTCTTCCAAAAGCGCTTTTATCTGATGTTCATCGCCTACTGCCTCGATAATCGCGGTATCGGCTTTATGATGGACAATTTTACCCACAAACTTATTGAAGATCGCCTCAAGTTTAGGCTTATCCTTTGGCGCATAATTTATCTTTGCCAAAACCAGTTCGCGGTCGATATGTTCCTTTTTAGTAAAATCCGTAACCGTAATTACATCAATTAATTTATTCAGCTGTTTTTCGATCTGTTCCAATACATTCTCGTCTTTGGCATCAACAACAATTGTCATATAAGAAATAGCCGGATCCAGCGTTTCTGAAACTGCTAAAGACGCGATATTATATCCGCGCGCGCTAAACAAGCCGGCTATACGGGCCAATACGCCGAATTTATTTTCAACTAAAACAGATATTGTGTGTTTCATTTTACGCCAATCCCTCAATCATTTGGTTTATTGCCTCACCTGCGGGTACCATAGGATATACATTTTCTTCTGGTTCAATACGAAAATCAACAAATACGGTATTATCTGCTGCCAAAGCCTTTTCAATTGCCGGACGCACATCCTCTTTTTTTGTAACACACATACCTAGCGCGCCATAACTCTCTGCCAGCTTTACAAAGTCGGGGCTGGTAATACGAGTATGTGAATAACGTTTTTTGTAGAACAATTCCTGCCATTGCCTGACCATTCCTAAATAACCGTTATTCAATATAAATACCTTAACATTTATTTTATTACAGACGCAAGTAGCTAATTCTTGGATATTCATCTGGATTGAGCCGTCTCCAGCGATATCGATAACCTCTTTATCTGGACAGGCAATCTTAGCTCCCATTGCCGCGGGAAACCCAAAACCCATAGTGCCTAAACCGCCGCTTGAGATAAATGTCCGTGGATGAATATATTTATACCACTGCGCAGCCCACATCTGATTTTGGCCAACCTCAGTAGTAATAATTACCTCTCCTTTTGTTGCTTCATAAAGCTGCTCAATAACATATTGCGGCTTAATCTTATCTGAATCTTTATATTTTAAAGGATATTTTCTTTTTAGCCCTTCAATTGTTTTATGCCATTCGTAAGTATCGGGAATTTTATTAATTTGTTCCAGGAGTTCACCCAAAATATTTTTAGCATCGCCTACTATCGGAATATCAACGCTAATATTTTTACTAATCGATGAAGGATCAATATCTATATGTATGATTTTTGCCCCTCGCGCAAAAGTATCAATCCTTCCGGTAACCCGGTCATCAAAACGGGCACCCACGGCAATAATTACATCCGCCTCCATAATGGCGTGATTAGCGTATCCTGTTCCGTGCATCCCCAACATCCCCAAAGAAAGTTTATGCGTAGCCGGGAATCCTCCGATCCCCATTAAAGTCCATGTTACGGGAGCCTGAATTTTTTCTGCCAGTTCTTTTAATACAATATGCGCGCCACTGGTAATAATCCCTCCGCCTGCATAAATCAATGGCTTTTTAGAGTTGGAAATAAGTTTGACTGCCTTTTTAATCTGCCCGGGATGGCCAAAATAAGTAGGTTTATAACTCCGGAGCTCTACTTTCTCCGGCCAAATAAATTCCGTCTCCTGCATTTGAATATCCGAAGGAATATCAATAAGCACCGGGCCTGGCCTTCCGGTTGAGGCAATATAAAAGGCTTCACGCACAATTCTAGCCAAATCTTTTACATCTTTAACTAAATAATTATGTTTGGTAATCGGCCGGGTGATACCGGTAACATCTGCCTCCTGAAAAGCATCATTACCTATTAAATTGCTCTTTACCTGTCCGGTAATAGCTATCATTGGGATTGAATCCATATAGGCATTGGCAATACCGGTAACTAGATTTGTCGCTCCGGGGCCGCTTGTCGCGATACAAACTCCGGGAAACCCAGTTGCCCGCGCATATCCGTCGGCAGCATGCGCGGCGCCCTGCTCATGACGCACAAGTATAAACTTAATATCTGCGTCATACAGTTTATCGAATAAAGGCAAGACCTGTCCGCCCGGATATCCAAACATAACCTGGACACCTTCGCGTTTTAAACACTCAATTAATATTTGCGCGCCAGTCATTTTATTTCAATATTGCTCCTTTATCCGCCGAAGAAACCATTCTGGAATATCTCGCCAAATAACCTGTTTTTATTTTTGGCTCAATCGGCTTCCATAATTTAAATCTAACTTCAATTTCTTGCTTGGTTAATTTTACATCAATTTTTCTTCTGAATATATCAATACTAATCAAATCGCCATCTTTTAAAATAGCAATTGGCCCGCCGCTTGCTGCTTCAGGCGAAACATGGCCTATGCAAGGGCCTTTTGTCCCTCCGGAAAATCTTCCGTCGGTTATAAGCGCAACAGAGTCTGCCAGCCCCATACCGACGATTGCCGAGGTAGGCGCTAACATCTCGCGCATCCCCGGCCCGCCGCTAGGGCCTTCGTAACGGATAACGATGACCTCTTGGCCTTTTATCTTTCCTGCCAGAATTGCCTGCATTGCCTCTTCTTCCCGGTTAAATACCCGAGCGCGTCCGGTAAACTTCATCATCTTCTGATTTACCGCAGCCTGTTTTACAATTGCGCCATCCGGGGCAATATTGCCAAACAAAATCGCCAAACCGCCTTCTTTGTGATACGCTTTATTAAACGGACGAATCACATCTTGGTTATAAATAATTGCCGCATCGGCAATCTCAAATATTTTTTTTCCGCTTGAAGTTAAAGTATTATTTAATTTAGCTTTTAATCTTTTTAAAACTGCCGGTATGCCGCCGGCATATTCCAAATCTTCCATATAATGCGCACCGACAGGCTCAAGACTGGTAATATGCGGTATGGACTTACCAATTTTATCAAAAGTCTTTAAATCAAAATCTAACCTGGCTTCATGGGCAATTGCCATTAAATGCAAAACTGTATTGCTTGAGCCGCCCAAAGCCATATCTACCGCAATAGCATTCTCAAGAGATTTTTTATTGATTATGTCCGATGGCCTAATATTTTTTTTGACTAATTCCACAATTCGCTCACCGCTGTCTTTGGCAATACGGCGTTTTTTCGCGGAAACAGCCAAAGCCGTTCCGCAGCCCGGTAAAGACATACCTAAAGTTTCCGTAAGGCAAGCCATAGTATTTGCAGTATATAGCCCCTGACAAGCGCCTGCTCCTGGACAAGCCTCGGATTCTAAACAAACTAAATCCCGGGAAGAAATTTTACCTTTTTTGGCAAGCGCAACTGCCTCAAATGTATCATGGACAAAAGCCAGTTTCCTGTCTCCCATTCTGCCTGAAAGCATCGGGCCCGCAGTCACGATTATCGCCGGGATATTCAAGCGCGCCACACCCATGAGCATGCCGGGTGTAATTTTATCACAGTTAGTAAGACAGACTATCCCGTCTAATTGATGCGCATTACAAACTGTCTCAATTGTATCTGCTATGATCTCCCGAAGCGCCAAAGGATAACACATGCCTAAATGCCCCATGGCAATCCCATCGCAGATACCGGGAACCCCAAATAAAAACGGCACTCCGCCGCCGTAACAAATCCCGCGTTCGATAAAGCGTTCTAAATCCCGCATCCCGATATGGCCGGGGATTAAATCGGTAAAAGAAGTAGCCACTCCGATAAAAGGCCTTTCCAAGTCTTTTCTCGACAATCCCGTTGCCTGTAAAAGCGCACGGTGGGGAATTCGCTCCACTCCTTTTTTAATCTTGTCTGAACGCATGTTTTTCTCCTTACGAGGGGCTAGTCTGCCCCTTCTCCATCGTGTATAACCTTTGATTCTTCTTTCGGTTTACGCACAATTACGCGTTTTAAAGTTACATATTTATCAACCAAATCCTTATTGTTTATGCAGTTTAATTGCTTAAAAAGAAATTCAAATTTTACCTCGATACTAGCGGCGATTTTATCCCTTAATTCCTGAGGTAATCCCATGATCTCTTTTTTAAACGGGCCTAATGCTTTTTTACGCGCCTTATAGAAGAATTGCTCGTCGCTTTCTCCATCTTTTCTCTCAGAGGCGGCATTTGTTTTTAGCCATTCATACATCTTTAATTTTAAATCATGCGGAAAATACGCGCTATCAAACATCATGTTTTGAAATCCTGTCGCTAAATGTACTTCCGCGGTTTCTACTTCGGCAAATTTATGGAATGCCTCATCAGGCAGCGTAGATGCGCCATGCTGCACTGCACCGGCTAAACCATGTTCAGCTCTTGCGATTTCCGAGATTATCTTTAAGGCATCAAAATCCAATTTTACCTGCGCGACAGTCCCATCGGGTAAAACTACTCCGCCGTGCGAGGTGCCGGTCTGAATGCTAATTTTACTTATCCCTGCTTTTCCTTTGCGTAATTTTTTCTTATACCCTTCCATAAACGCCCGGAAATCTTCAGGGGTAGAATTCTGATGCCCGACCTCGCCGATTTCCCCGCCAACAGAAACAGTAATACCCCGCGGTTGGACAGAACGGATGAATTGCGTAAGCTTGGCACAAATTTCATAATTTGCCTTTTGCTGCTTCAAAACATCTTTTTTTGATAAATCAACTGTCGTTGAGGAATCGATATCGATATTATAGAAACCCGCATCAATTGCATCTTTAATCACCGCCCTTAAACTATCTAGTTCTTTTTCAGGATTCTCAAGATATTTTTTCGCGTTGACCTGCGTATGGTCTGCCTGAACAAAAACAGGCCCGCTATAGCCTTCTTTTAAGGCAGCCGCCAATATGACGCTGGAATATTCCATAGGGATCTGATTGGTATAACCCATTTCTGACTTTGCGATTTCAAAAATAAAAGCCCCGGAATTATTCCTTTTGGCAACCCTGAATATCGCGCGTGCCAAATCATAGGTCATGCTTCTTAAATTTATAGCAGGAACCGTAAAACCTTTAAGCTCTCCTTTTCCGCGCGCCATATATAATTCATGAATACTCGAAGGATAAATTCCTTTTTTATAAGCGAGGCCAAAAATCTTCTTCGCCAGGATTTTTTTTGTATTGCCATCTTCATTCATAATTAAATCTAAAACTATTTTGTCAATATCTTGAGGCCGTCTTCCCATTTTATTAATCCCCCCCCCCCCCCAATTCAATGCTGCTTAAGAATTAACTTAAATCTTTGATTAAATTATACATGTTTGCAATCTTTAATTCTTTCTTCTGGATTGCTGTTTCAAAATCTACGGCGACAATCTTATTGTTGGTTGAACCAACGGCTTTATCAACCTCGCCTCTTAATAAACATTCTACAGCAGCCTTGCCTAAATTCAGCGCTAAATCCCGGCTAAACGCAGTCGGACGGCCCCCTCTTTGAATATGGCCTAACACAACTGCCCTTGTTTCAAGGCTAGTCATATCGGTAATTTTCTTGGCGATATCCTGAGCGTGCCCTGCGCCTTCAGCCACAACAATAATCCAACTGACTTTTCCGATCAGATTGCCATTAACAATATCATGGCAAATTCTTTCTAAATTAGCTTCTTTCTCCGGAATGATTACTTCTTCACAGCCGCCAGCCAAACCAACGCTAAGCGCGATGAAACCGGATTCCCTGCCCATTACTTCAACAACAAAAATTCTTTCCATGGAAGTCGCGGTATCACGGATTTTATCAATGGCTTCAAGCGCGGTATTTACCGCTGTATCAACGCCAATTGTTA